>NZ_JANXRJ010000043.1 GCF_025353065.1 Lapillicoccus sp. | reverse complement strand
ATGAAGGCGAATGCGCCGGTGGTCTCCGAGGTGTTCTTCACCACATGTTGGACGTATGCCGTGCCCAGACTCTGCAACGCCTGCCACAACACGGCCGCGGTCAGGGCTCCGGGGGCGATCTGCCGCCAGGACACGTGCTTGGCGGTCCCGATCCGGAAGGCCAGGACGAACACTCCCGCGTTCAGCGCGACGGAAGCCAGGGTGGCCGCGATGGTGGTCAGCATTCCGAGGTGGGCGCCGGCCGCCCCGAGGTTGGTGCTCAGGCCGGTGAGGACGGTGGCCCCGACCACCGCAAGACCCGCCGTCCCGAGCAGGACGAGACTGCGCAGCCGCGCCTTCACCGGGTTCGGACGGCTGTTCCGAGGGATGGCCCACGCCACGTTCATCGCGTTCTGGACCGCCTGTGCCACCCCGATGCTGCCGTAGACCGCACCCACGGCCCCGATCGCCACCGCGATGCCGCTTCCTCGCAACCCGGACGGCGCCGTGATCTGCGCACCGATGACCGGGAACTCGCTCAGGGCGGAGTGGAGGATCCGCTGCTGGAGGACCGGGTCCCCCTGCAGGAAGAAACCGAGCAGGGAGGTCAGCAGCAGCAACAGCGGGAAGAGCGACACGATCCCGTAGTACGCGATCAGGGCCGAGAGGTAGCTGCCCTGGTCGTCGAAGAACTTGTAGAGCACGGCAATTGGCAGGCCTGCCCATCGATGCCGACGCTGGAAGGTGTCGACACGGGTGGTCAGTGCACTCATCCGTTCAGTCTGCCGTAGCCACTCCGGGAGGGCCACGAACCCGGTTGGTGGGCAGAGGATTGGGTATGTGAGCGACCACCCACCATCAAAGGATCTGTATGCCGACCGAGGCTCCCCGATCGCTGCCCTACCCGCTGGGCGTGACTCTGCTGGACGGCGCGGCCAATGTCGCCGTCTACTCCGAGACCGCCGACAGGGTCGAGGTCTGCGTGTTCGACGAGCACGGTGAGGAACGCCGGACCACGCTCGAGAACCGGACCGGACACGTCTTCCACGGGCAGGTGCCCGACGTCCGGGTCGGGACCCGCTATGCCCTGCGCGTGCACGGGCCGTGGGATCCGGCTGCGGGTCTCCGGCGCAACCCGCACAAGCTGCTCCTCGACCCGCACGCCACAGGCATCACTGGCGAATACTCCTGGGGACAGGCTGTTTTCGGGCATGACATGAACGACCCCGAGCAGATGGACAGCACCGATGGTGCGGGATCGACACCTCTGTGTGTCGTCGCGGAACCCGGCTTCGACTGGGGAGACGACCGGGCACCACGGACACCGCTGGCCGAGACGATCATCTACGAGGTGCACGTCAAGGGCTTCACCAAGCGCCACCCTGACATCCCCGACGACATCCGGGGCACGTATGCCGGCCTCGGGCACCCCGCAGCCATCGACCACTTCACCTCCTTGGGCGTCACTGCCGTCGAGCTCCTCCCCGTGCAGCAGTTCATCCAGGACAGCCACCTCGTCGAGAACGGCCTGCGCAACTACTGGGGCTACAACTCCATCGGGTTCCTGGCGCCCCACGGCGACTACAGCTCGGCCGGCGACGACGGGGAGCAGGTGGCCGAGTTCAGGGCCATGGTGAAGTCGCTCCATGCGGCCGGTCTCGAGGTCATCCTCGACGTCGTCTACAACCACACGGCCGAGGGCAACCACCTGGGTCCGACGTTGTCCTACAAGGGAATCGACAACGCGTCGTACTACCGGCTCGTCGAGGACGAGCGGGCCTCCTACTTCGACACCACCGGCACGGGCAACAGCCTCAACGTCGGCCATCCGGCGGCGCTGGGCCTCATCATGGACTCCCTGCGCTACTGGGTCACGGAGATGCACGTCGACGGGTTCCGCTTCGACTTGGCCACCACCCTGACGCGGCAGGACGGGACGGAGGACCTGCACAGCGCGTTCCTCACCCTGATCGCCCAGGACCCGATCCTCGCCCCCGTGAAGATGATCGCGGAGCCGTGGGACACCGCGGGTTACCAGGTCGGCGGCTTCCCCGCGGACTGGTCGGAGTGGAACGGGAAGTTCCGCGACGACGTCCGCGCGTTCTGGCAGGGGGAGGACGGCGTCCTCTCGACCCTGTCCCAGCGCGTGCTCGGCAGCCCTGATGTCTACGAGGCCGACCGGCGGTCGCCGTTGTCCAGCGTGAACTTCATCACGGCGCACGACGGGTTCACGCTCGCCGACCTCACGGCCTACAACGCGAAGCACAACAGCGCCAACGGCGAGGACAACGAGGACGGTGAGAGCAACAACCGGTCCTTCAACAACGGCGCCGAGGGGGCGACCGAGGACGAGGGCGTCAACGCGAGACGGGCGCGGGCTCGACGCAACTTCCTTGCCACCCTGCTGTTCTCGGCCGGGGTGCCGATGATCCTCGGAGGCGACGAGATCGCCCGGACGCAGGGCGGGAACAACAACGCCTACGCGCAGGACAACGAGATCTCCTGGTACGACTGGGATTCCGCTGACCATGAGCTGCTTGGTTTCACGCGGGAGCTGATCGCCCTGCGCCGGGAGAACCCCGCCCTGCGTCCTCAGTGGTTCCGCCAGGCGCCGGGCACCGACTCGCCCGACACGGTTCGGGTGCTGCGATCCGACGCCGAGGAGTTCTCGACCGAGGACTGGGCCAACCCCGATGCCCGCTCCCTCCAGTTCGTGTGGGAGCACCGTGGCGCAGACGCGTTCGCGCTGCTGCTCAACTCGGCCGAGAACGGGGTGGAGTTCACCGTCCCCGAAGCGCCGAACCAGGAATGGGTCCTGTCCGCGTCGAGCGACAGCGACCAGAAGGTGGAGGGACCCGTGACCACCCTCATCGTCCGTGACCAGTCCTTCACCCTGCTGCGCTCCTCGAGCCAGTGACGGTGGCACGACCCGCAGCCCGCCTCCTTCCTGTCCTCGCACCACACCGTCCCGAGGCCGCGGTGGTCGTCCTGCACGGCGGGGGGTCGCGACCCGGCGGCCCCCGTGTCAGCCCCACCCAGCTGTCCGTCCTGCGGATGAGGCCGGTCGCCGCCGAGATCGCCCGGGCGGGCAAAGGAAAGCTGGCGGTCTTCCGGCTGCTCAACTCGCACCGGGGGTGGGACGCCCGCCGTACGCCCGTGGATGACGCCCACTGGGCGCTGGGTCGGATCCGCGACCAGCTCGGAGACGTGCCCCTGGGCCTCGTCGGGCACTCCCTGGGGGGTCGCGCCGCTCTCCTCACGGGTGCCTCCCCCGGGGTCCGGAGCATCGTGGCCCTGAACCCGTGGCTGTCCTCCGAGGACACGGTCGATCTCACTGGTCGCCAGGTGCTCGTCGTCCACGGTGACGGAGACCGCGTCGCCTCTCCTGCTCGGTCCAGATCGTTCGTGGCCGCCCAGCGAGCCCACACCGACGTCGAGCTCGTCACGATCGAGGGTGGCAAGCACGCCATGCTGCGGCACGGCCGTCGCTACCAACGACTGGCAGCCGACTTCACGAGAGACACGTTGCTCGGGCCCGAGATCCGGTGACCGTGACCCGCCCCACCCGCCTCCTCACCATCCCCCCGCGCCACCCCTACGTCGACGCCGTGCGACCAGTGGGGATCACCGCAGTGCTCTCCGATCGGACCCGCGGATGGGAGCCCGACCCCTTCCTGCGTCCTGAGGTGGTGTCGGACCTCGCGACGGGCCTGGACCTCGTGCACCTCCACTTCGGCTTCGACGACCTCGACGCCGACGGTGCCCGTCGGTGGCTCCGGGCGCTCACCGCCGCCGACCTGCCACTGGTGTTCACCGCCCACGACCTCCGCAACCCGCACCATCCGGAGGGGCACCAGCACGACGAGGTGCTGCATGAGCTGATGACGTCAGCGGCTGCCGTCCTCACGCTGACTCCCGGGGCCGCCCAGGAGATCGAGTCCCGTTGGGGCAGAGAGGCCCAGGTCATCGCGCACCCGAGTCTCACCGGTCCTGTCCTCGACGATCGGCTGATCGAGCCCACCGAGCCCGGGCTGGTCACCCTGCACCTGAAGTCCCTACGGCGCAACGTCCGCGACCCGGTCGAGATCGTGCGCGCCGCCGCCGAGGGGGCCGAAGCGGCCGGGGGGCGGCTGCGGGTGGACCTGCACCCCGACGCAGTGACGCCACCGCTGCTGACGGCTCTGCGCGGCATACCCGGAATCCAGCTCGAGGTCCACGCGCGGTTCACCGACCTCCAGCTGGAGCGCTACCTCCGCAGGGCGCACGTGACGGTGCTCCCCTATCGCTGGGGCACCCACTCCGGCTGGCTGGAGCTCGCCCGCGATCTCGGCACCCGGGTGGTGGCCCCCTCGTGCGGCTACTACGCCGAGCAGTGGTCGGAGGTGGTCGAATACGTGAACGACGAGCGCCGCGATCTCGACCCCGAGAGCCTCCGCGCGGCTGTCGTGACTGCCCTCAGCACCCCTCCCCCTGCGTCGGCAGACCTCGCGGTGCGTCAGGCCGAGAGGCACCGGGCGCAAGGACGGCATCAGGAGATCTACTCCGCCGTGCTGGACGGACGAGCGTCCGTGGTGACGTCGTGAGCCGTTCCGCGGTCGAGCCGTCGGTGACCCACGTCGTGGTCGGTCCGGACGAGCACGGTGTCGTCCGGCACGGCCGACTGGTCGCCGACGCGTGCGGCTCACCGATCGTCCGGCTCGATGCCCCGCGAGCAGTCGACGTCACCGGCGCCGACGTCGTCCACCTCCCCTACACGGACCGGCTGTTCGGCGAGCGGGCAGAGGAGAGCTCGGCCGCGTTCAGGGCGATGACCGAGCCCTGGATCCGGGCCGGCTGCACGGTCTCGGTGACCCTGCACGACCTGCCTTCCGGGGACTCGGGGCTCGAGAGGAGGAGGCGGGCGGCATACCGTGACGTGGCCTCGTGCGCCCACGGCGTCGTCGTCAACAGCCAGCTCGAGCTGCTGCTTGCCGAACGGCTCGACCTCCCGGCACGGAGCCTCCGATGCATCCCGCTGCCCATGGAGCACGTCGCCGTCGAGCCACCGCCAGAGGGCGACCTCCCCGCGCAGGTGGCGGTTCTGGGCTTCCTCTTCCCCGACCGGGGCTACGAGCACACCATCGACGAGCTGCCCTCTGGCGTCGACCTGCTGGCCCTCGGCCGTCCGTCGGAGGGTCACGAGCAGCTCCCCGGGGCCCTGGCCGCCCTGGCCGCCGAGACCGGTCACCGGATGACGACGACGGGCTTCGTGGCCGACGCCGACCTGGGGGCGGCGCTGCGCCTCGCCGGTGTCCCCGTCGCTCCCAACCGGAGGGTGTCCGCCTCCGGTTCGATCAACACCTGGATCGCCCACCGGCGGCGCCCCCTGGTCCCGGACTCGGCCTACAGCCGGGAGCTCCAGCGGCGTTCACCGGGAGCGGTGACCATCTACGACGCCGACGAACCCGGCGCCCTCCGGCGCGCGATCACGTCCGCGCTGGCCGACCCGTCCCTCACCAGGCTGGCTCCCGGCACGACGATCGGCCCGACCGCCGACGAGCTGGGCCGCCTCTATCGCCACCACTTCGCCGGGTGCGCTCCCCCTCGCGCCGTGCTGCTCGACGAGCGCCGGTGGCTGGTGCCCGACAACCGCTGGGACCTGCTGGCCGGGCGCGAGCCGACCGCACCGCCGTCGGTCAGCGTGGTCATCCCCCACTTCGAGGCGCAGGCACAGCTCGACCTGGTGCTGACCGCCCTCTCGCACCAGACGCACCCGTCGACCCGGCTCGAGGTCGTCGTGGCCGATGACGGCTCGCTGATGCCCCCGTCCCTCGGTGCCGCGACCGGGATCACCGCCGTCGTGGTCACCCAGGAGCGGGACGGCTTTCGCGCCGCAGCAGCGCGCAACCTCGGAGCGGGAGTGGCGTCCGGAGAGGTGGTCGCCTTCCTCGACGGCGACACCGTCCCGGCGCGCGACTACGTCGCCCGGATCTGCCGTCTCCCGGCGCTCACCACTGATGCCCTGGTCGTGGGTCGGAGACGGCACGCCGATCTCGCCGGATGGACCCCGGACCGGCTCGCCGGGTGGTTGGACGGGAGCGGACCATCGCCGGTCGAGCTGCCCGAACCAGGCTGGCTCCGTGACGCGTATGCCGCGAGCGGAGACCTCCTGTCCGTCGACCTCCGCAGCTACCGCTACGTCATCTCGGCCGTGACGGCCCTCTCCCGCGACCTCTTCACCGAGCTGGCCGGGTTCGACGAACGCTTCCGCGCCTACGGCGGGGAGGACTGGGAGCTCGCGCACCGGGCGTATGTCGCAGGGGCGGTGCTGGCCCATGTCCCCGACGCGGTCGCGTGGCACGACGGGCCGGACTGGGCCGGGCGTTCCGCCGCGACCGACCTACGGGGCCCGGAGGGACGGACCCAGAAGAACCTCGAGACGCTTACTCTGTCCGCGCTCCTCCCCGATCCCGAGTCACGCGGCGGTGGTCAGTGGAGGCTCCCCGCCGTAGCGGTGGAGCTCGGGTTCGCTGATCCCACAGCCGTCCTGGCGACCAGTCGGGCGGCCTTCTCCGGGGACGCCGACGCCGGTGTCTGGGTCGACCACCCGGAGGCGGCGACGACCGTCGCCCTGCTGGGTGACGAGCGGATCCGGTGCGGACCTGTCCCATCAGAGGTCCTCGACCGTGTCCGAGCGGTTCTGCGTCTCGAGGCACCGGCCCGGGTCACGGGGCTCCCGCTCCTCCTCCGCCGGAGCGAGGTGTGGGGGCCGCTCTCACTGCCCACCGGACGCCTCACCCCTCGCCGCGCGACCCGCCGGACCGACCGTTGGGCGCCGAAGCTCGCGGTCGACCCGGAGGTCCTGGAGGCCTGGCTCTTCGGCGGCCGCGACATCGGTCACCCGCTGTCGAGCGAGCCGGTCGACCTCGCTCACGAGCTGAAGTACGTTCTCGCAGAGTCACTTCAAGACGTCAGGCGTTCGTAGACACCGACCTCGGTGCCCAGCCACCACTCCCCGATCCCGGCGAACGTCGAGAGGACCCGCTCGTGGTTCCAGTCATCGACGACGTGGTGCTCGTGCGGGTTGTCCTCGATCGAGCCCTGGGGGTAGTGGATGATCGGGATGGAGAGGTAGACGGCTCGCCGGGCTGCCACCGCCGCCCGGTCCCAGAGGGCCAGCGCCTCGGGCTCACTCATGTGCTCGGCCACGTCGCCGAGGATGACGACGTCGGACGGCGGCAGATTTACCTCCCGCGCGTCGCCGACGATGATGTCGTCGTAGTAGTCGCGCAGCCGGTAGGTCTGGACATAGGGCTCCCAGATCTCGACGCCGGTCAGGTGCCCGACACCAGGCCCGCTCAGCAGCTTGGCGTAGGTCCCCACACCCGGACCGATGTCCAGCACCGTGACCGGGTCGTCCTGCAGGGCGAGGATGCGGTCCCTGGTCCAGTCTTTGCCCTGCGGCGAGCTCATCGGCACGGTGGTCTTCCTTCGGTCGGGCGAGTCGTGCTGTTTCGCGGATAACGCTGTTGCGCGTGGGGTTTCCTACCCCGCCGGCAGGAGGGCGAACCCCGGGTTGCCGGTCCGCGGCAACGGGTAACCTACCGCGATGACCACCGTCGGCAGCCTCGCGTGATCGCCTGGTACGCCCACCACCAGGGAGCCGGCCACGTCACCCGGGCGACCACGGTCGCCGCACTGATGAGCACGGACGTCGTCATCCTCAGCTCGGGGACACGTCCGGCGTCCTGGCCCGCCGACCACTGGGTCCAGCTCCCGGACGACGGCGGTCCCGGTGGGGCGGACCACACCGCCGCGGGGGTCCTGCACTGGGCGCCGCTCGACCACCCGGCATACCGGGAGCGGATGGAGCGGCTCGCGCGATGGGTGCAGGGCAACCGACCAGCGCTCGTCGTCTCCGACGTGTCGGTCGAGATCGCCCTCCTCGTGCGGCTCCTCGGCGTCCCCGTCGTCGTCACGGTGATGGCGGGCGACCGCAGCGATCGCCCTCACGTCGCGGCCTACGACGCGGCCTCCGCCCTGGTCGCGGCCTGGCCCGCCGAGGTCGGCGGCAGCATCGTCACGGGCTGGACGAGCCGGTGGGACGCGAAGACCGCGTTCGTCGGCGCCTTCTCCCGGTTCGACGGCCGCACGGTCCGTGAACCGCCCGGGCAGCGCCACGTCACCCTGCTCTGGGGCCACGGCGGCGACCGCGAGGTCCTCGCGGACATCCAATCGGCACAAACCAATACGCTCGACTGGTCGTGGACGGTGTGTGATGGCGCCAGCTCAGAGGACGCGGTGTGGGAGCACCTGCAGTCGGCTGACGTCGTCGTGCTCCACGGCGGGCAGAACGCCCTCGCGGAGGTGGCCGCGGCCCGGCGGTCCGCCATCGTCCTGCCACAGGTCCGCCCGCACGACGAGCAGGTGCATCTCGCCCGAGGACTCGAGCGCCTGGGGCTCGGGACCCGACGGCTCACCTGGCCCGCTGCAGCGGAGTGGCCCGAGCTCCTGACCGGTGCAGCGTCCTCCGACCCCGGGCGCTGGTCCCGATGGGCCGACGGCGCCGGCGCGCAGCGGTATGCCGCGCGGCTCGACGGACTGGTCGGTGGCGCCCGGTGACGGGGGTCGCCGTCATCACCCTGGCCCACGGTCGCCACGACCACCTGCGAGCCCAGCTCGCAGGCCTTCGGCGGGGGATGTCACCCGACCACTACGTCGTCGCGGCGATGGACGACGGGGACATCGCTCGGGTCGTGGCGGAGGGAGGTCATCCCGCGGCGCGGGTGACCGTCGTCGACGTCCCGGGGTCGGGCTCGGAGCTGCCACTGGCGGCGGCCCGCAACCTCGCCGCCGCCACGGCGATCGCGGCCGGCGCCGACGTCCTGATCTTCCTCGACGTCGACTGCATCCCCGGCGCCGACCTCGTGGAGACCTACGCAGCTGCCTGCCGCACCACGATGTCGGCTGCCGCCGTGCCGAGGCCCACCAAAATCGATGTCCCAGAGGTCTTCTCGGGTCCGGTCCACTACCTCGACCCCCCGTCGTCGGAGAGCGGATACACCGAAGAGGAGCTGCGGAAGTCGCAGCCGCACCCGGCTCGCCCGGTCGTGGCGGACGCCGACCGGGAGGCTGCCGACGACCTCCGCCTCTTCTGGTCGCTCTCCTTCGCGGTCACCGCGCGCTCCTGGACCCAGGTCGGCGGGTTCGACGAGGGCTATTCCGGCTACGGGGGCGAGGACACCGACTACGCCATGCTGCTCGCCCGGGCCGGGGGTCGGTTGTGGTGGCTCCGGGATGCCGCGGCCTACCACCAGCACCACGACGTGGAGAGCCCCCCGGTGCGCCATCTCGAGGCGATCGTCCGCAACAGCAACCGGTTTCACCGTCGGTGGGGCCTCTTCCCGATGGAGGGATGGCTGGCTGCGTTCGAGGCCGAGGGCCTCATCACGCAGGCAGGGAGTCCGCCACGGTGGGCTCTGTCGGCGACCGGTCGTCGGCGACCGGGAAGCGGCGCGCGGTGAGGGCCGTGATCGTCAGTGGTGCCGCAAGGCGTCGACGAGCTGGGCCTTCGACATCGAGGACCGCCCGGCGACGTCGAGCTCGCGGGCGCGCTCCATCAGGTGCTTCTTGGTCCAGCCCTCGTAGTCGCCGGAACGACCACCCTCGCGCCCCACGGCCGCTCGAGAGGTGTTCGCGGCCGCGTTCGCGATCCGTGCGGATTTTTCCTTGCTGTTCCCGTCGCGGCGCAGTGCCTCGTACATGTCCTTGTCCTTGACCGACGGTCCCGGGTCCTGACGCGGCATACACCCTCCTGTTCCGTGGACCCGCGCCCGAGGGCGCGGGTTGTCGACGGGCCCCTGTCCCCACGAGACCCCCTTCTGACGCCATTCCGTGGCCGGTCACGCCAGTAGTGAGTCCTCCTCCACGGACTCTCTCAGCAGCCGGTCGTAGGAGCGCTCGTAGGCCGTGATCATGCTGGTGCGGGAGAGGTGCGTGACGGCGTGCTCACGGATCCTCGCCCGGTCGAGGCGGACGACCCGTGAGACCGCGGCCGCCATTGCCTCGGTATTGCCGGGCACGACGAGCTCACCCAGCGACCTGGACGAGACGATCTCGGGGATCCCTCCGCGACGGAAGGCGATGACCGGTGTCCCGCAGGCCAGAGCCTCTGCCACGACGAGACCGAAGGGCTCGTCCCACACCGGGGTCACCAGCGCCGCCCCCGACGACCCGATGAGGGCGGCCAGGTCACCTGAGGCCAGGTGGCCGGCATACGTGATGTCGGTGCCGAGCGCAGGGCGGATCCGCTCCTCGAAATAGTCCGCATCCGTCACCGGGCCGGCCAGCACCAGTCGCCGACCGGCTCGGCGGGCGGCCTCGACGGCGAGGTGGGGCGCCTTCTCCGGCACGATCCGCCCCGACCACACCAGGTCGTCCCCACCCGGGCCCTCGCGCCAAGTGCCGACGTCCACCCCGTTGAGGATGACCTCGGGAGCTCCAGCACCCGACCACTGCTGCGCGACGAAACCGCTCACCGCGGCGAAGGAGCTCGGGTTGCCGGCCGCGGACCTCATGGCCGACTCCAGCCACGGGGTCGGCGGCGTATGCAGCGTGGTCAGCATCGGCTGCGACAGGAGGGGAGCCATCGCCACCGGGAGGTAGTGCAGGGAGTGGTTGTGGACGACGTCGAAGTGGTCGGCCAGCGGACCACTGAGCGCCATGAGCAGCTCGAGATGGGTGTGATGGTTGCTCATGAACGACCGCTCCGGCATCGAGCTGTCCCCGCGCGCCGACCGACTCGGCTGCCACCCCGACGAGGGGAAGACGTGGCGAGCGTCGGCACCGTCCGACCCCTCGGCGGCAAAGAGGGTCACGTCGTGACCACGGGCCCGGAGCCCGTCGACGAGGTGCCACACCAACGCCTCCAGGCCACCGGCGAAGGGCTCCCTGACGGGATAGCGCGAGGGGCCGATCACAGCGATCTGCAGAGGGTCGCGAACGCGGGCCGGCACCACCACACGATGCGCGGCGGGAGGCTCCCGCACGCGTTCTCTCCACCTCGTCACAGGGTGAAACTACCCGCTGGCACCCGCCGCTACGCGCCGCTACCCGAGAGCGGTTACCCGAGTGGTCGACACCTGGCACAGATCACCTGAGAGCAGGGGTGGCACCTCGAGCGTTCGGCGACGGCGAGGCGGTGGCCGCCTCGTGGACGAGCATGACGGGTCGCGTGGCGTCGTGGAGCACTCTGGCGCTGACGCTGCCCAGCACGGCACGGCCAACCCGGCCGCGACCTCGGTTGCCCACCACGACCAGGACGGCGTCCCCGGCCTCGTCGTGGATCACGTCGCGAGCGCTGCCCCACACGATTCGCCGCTCGATGGTCAACGTCGGGTGGCGCTCGATGATCGGGGCCAGATGTCGTGACAACCTCGCGCCCTGCCTGTCCCGGAGCCGGGACCAGCCGCCCGAGTCCGGGGTGGTGACGACGGAGCCGTCGACGACCTCGGTCAGCCAGGCCTGGACCACGCGGAGCGTCGCGCCACGCAGCGCGGCCTCGTCCGCGGCCACACCCGTCGCGACACAGGCTTCGGGTGAGCCGTCGTAGCCGACCACGACAACAGGCTGAGCCCCTGGCGTGACAGCACCGGCGGTCGGGGCATCCCCGTCGCGGACCGCGGGGACGATCACGACGGGGCAGTGGCTGTGGGCCGCCACGTAGATGGCGTTCGAGCCGAGGACGGCCCGAGCGAATCCTCTTCGGGATCCACGAGACCCTACGACGAGGAGATCGGCGTCCAGCGACCTCTCGACGAGGGCCCGCCCAGCGGTGTCCAGGACCATCTCGTGGGTGATGGCGACGGCGGTACCCAGCCCCTGCGCCCGCCGCCGCGCGCGCAGGAGAACCGCGTCGGCACGTCCCGGGATGACGGGTGCGGTGAAGGTGACGGCCATGACGTCCTCCGCCGGCAAGGCCCGCAGGAGACGCAGCTCAGCGCCCCGCAGGACCGCCTCGCGCATCGCCCAGTCGATGGCGTGATCGGAGGCCGGAGAGCCGTCGACCCCCACCATCACCATCGGACACCTCGGTGTCGTCGTCATGTCACTGCCTCTTCGGGATCTTCCTACCGTGCGGAGCTCGAATGGGCGCCGCTTCCCTCCCTTCAGGGGGGATGAGAGGGAAGCAGCCGCAGCGACGTGCCCACGAGCCCGATCGCTGCCCCACGACTCGACGGTAGGGCCGGGGGGTGGTCGACAGACAGGGTCGAAGGTCCCGCCTGCCGGTGTCAGACAGGTCCCGGGGCGGTGCGCGAAAGCAGGGCAACGAGCTCGTCGGCAAGGGTGTCATCCACGGGTCCACGGATCGCGAGGAGGCGACACCAGAGCACGCCGAACACCACATCTGCGGCGGTCTCCACCTTGATGCCCACCCTGGCTGCTCTGACGATGTCCACACAGGTGTTGCTGGACCAAGCCGTCGAACGCCTGAGGTCCATACTGCCCGAGGACTGGCGAATCACCGGTTCACCGGCCGCTTCCGGGGCCCTTTTGGAGTGGATGGCGACGAATACCAAACACTGGTAGGCGCACGCCATTGGTCAGGCTGGTCTTCGCGGAGCGGTCACGTGACCAGCCCGGCCGTCGAGCCGGAGTACCTCGCGGCGCGCAACGCTCTGCTGGATGCCGTGGACGTCCTGGCTCAGGACCGGCCCTCACTGGTCGTTGTGGGTGCGCAGGCTGTCTGCGCGAGGACCGCAGCAGCCGGTCTCACGGTTGCGCCGTTCACCACCGACGGAGATCTTGCCGTGGACCCCCGCACACTCGGGGTCGATGACCGCTTGTTCACGGTGAGAGGTCACCTCTGGCCGAGAGGCACCGAGGGACGACGGGACGGTCCGGAGCCGAGAGGCCGTCAGGGCAGAACGGCAGCCAGTGGCCGGCCGAACAGGTGGTCGTTCTCCCCCCGCGCCGCCATCGCCTCGTCCCGGGTCAGGATCCCGATGAGCCGGCGACCGTTCGTGACCGGGAGTGCGTCCCAGGGAACCTCCGCCAGTATGCGCAGTGCCCGGGTCAGTCCGTCGTGCAGACCCAGCGCGGCAGGCTGGGAGGTCATCGCCGCACTGACCCTCGGTTCGAGGTCCGGGCGGGCGGCGCCCGCGGAGGTGGGCGTCAGCAGCAGCCGGGCGTCCGGCTCCGTGATGACCCCGACGAGCTCACCGTTGGCGTCGATCACCGGGAGCGTCGCATACCCGTTGGCCTGCATCATCGCGAGCGCGTGCTGCGGAGTGGCCGATGGGCGCACTCCACGCGCTGGACCGATCTTCAGGTCGCAGATCAACATTCGCGTGCCTCGATTCCTGACCCCGCAGCTCCACTGACCGGTCGGCGAGTGACACGGGTGTCTCACCTCATCATGGGCGCCACCCGTCGGCCCGGTGAGGGGCGAAGGTCCCGTCCCGACGCGGTGGGCCCCGAGCGGTGCGGTGAGCCAGGTCGCGCGGTGCGGTGAGCCAGGTCGAGCGGTGCGGTGAGCCAAGTCACTGGCGAGGTCGGGACCTTGGGCCCTTCGTCGCGGTCCGTCCGGGGAGCAGATTGGCCACGACACCCGAGCCCCTTTCGCAGGAGGATCCATGAACGCGGTCGACCTGGCCCGATGGCAGTTCGCCATCACGACCGTCTACCACTTCCTTTTCGTCCCCGTGACGATCGGCCTGTCGGCTGTCGTGGCCTGGTACCACGGGCGTTGGGTCCGTCACCACCGCCAGGCGGACCTGCGGCTGGCCAAGTTCCTCGGCAAGCTGCTGACGATCAACTTCGCGCTCGGCCTCGTCACCGGCATCGTCCAGGAGTTCCAGTTCGGGATGAACTGGTCCGACTACTCGCGGTTCGTCGGCGACGTGTTCGGCGCCCCGCTCGCCATCGAGGCCCTTCTTGCGTTCTTCCTCGAGTCGACCTTCCTGGGGCTGTGGATCTTCGGCTGGGGCAAGTTGCCCGAGCGCCTCCACGCCGCCACCATGTGGGTCGTCCACGTCGGCACCCTGCTGTCGGCCTACTTCATCCTCGCCGCGAACTCCTTCATGCAGCACCCCGTCGGCTACCGCTTCAACCCGGTGACCGGTCGCGCCGAGATGACGGACTTCCTCGCGGTGCTCACCAACAAGGTGCAGCTCGTGACCTTCCCGCACACCGTGCTCGCGGCGTACATGGTCGGTGGAGCGGTCGTCATGGGCGTCTCGGTGTGGGCGATGATGCACCGCGAGACCCCGGCCTTCCCGGTCGCGGACCGCACCATGTATCGCCAGGCCGCCCGGGTGGGAGCGGTCCTGACGTTGGTCGCCGGCCTCGGCGTCGCGGTCTCTGGTGACTTCCAGGGCAAGATCATGACCGAGGTCCAGCCGATGAAGATGGCCTCGGCCGAGGGTCTCTACACCAGCGCCGCCAGCAACGCCCCCTTCTCGCTGCTCACCATCGGGTCCCTCGACGGCCAGAGCGAGCGGATGTCCGTGACCGTGCCGGGGCTGCTCAGCTTCCTGGCCACCGGCAACGTCAACGGAGCCGTCAAGGGCATCGACGAGCTCAAGACGGCCTACGTCCAGCAGTATGCCGCCTCGGGCAACCCGCTGGTCTTCGACGCCTCTTACACCCCGACCATCCCCCTCACCTACTGGGCGTTCCGGCTGATGATCGGCGTCGGCCTGCTCGCGGCTGCCGCCGCGGCGCTGCTGCTCGTCACCACGAGGCGTGGACGAATGCTGTTTCCGCGCAGCAGCCGCTCCCGCCGGGGCTGGACGGCGGTCGCCATCGCGGTGCCGCTGCTGCCGATCCTCGGCAACTCGTTCGGCTGGATCTTCACCGAGGCCGGTCGGCAGCCCTGGTTGGTGTTCGGGCTGATGACGACCGCGACCGGGGTCTCCCCCGGGGTCTCCGCCGGTGAGGTGCTGACCTCGATGATCGTCTTCACCGCGCTCTACGGGGTGTTGGCCGTGGTCGAGATCAGGCTCTTCCTCCACTACGTGCGGCTCGGCGCACCGGTCTTCGAGGAGCCGGCGGCGATGCCGGCCGACGACTCCAAGCCGCTCGTCTTCGCGTACTGAGCCACCGATGTCTCACCCCGACCTCCCGACACCTGCTCACCCACTCGACACGCACTCCTGCGCCTTGTCCGAACACGGAGATCACTCATGGAACTGACCACGTTCTGGTTCATCGTCATCGGCGTCCTGTGGGTCGGCTACCTCGTCCTCGAGGGATTCGACTTCGGCGTCGGGATGCTCCTGCCGATCCTCGGACGCGGCACCGACCCCGGCGACTCCGACCGACGCCGACGCGTCCTGATCAACACCATCGGTCCCGTCTGGGACGGCAACGAGGTCTGGGTCCTGACCGCCGGCGGCGCGATGTTCGCGGCCTTTCCGCACTGGTACGCAACGTTGTTCAGCGGTTTCTACCTCCCCCTGCTGCTCATCCTCGTGGCCCTCATCGTGCGCAACCTCGGCTTCGACTACCGCGGCAAGCGCGACAGCGTCGCGTGGCGCCGGGGCTGGGACCGCGCCATCGTCATCGGGTCGGCCCTGCCCGCGCTCCTCTGGGGAGTCGCGCTGACCAACGTCGTGCGAGGGGTCCCCATCGACGCCCACCGCGAATACGTGGGCAACCTCTTCACCCTGCTCAACCCGGTCGCCCTCATCGGTGGCATCACCACCCTCCTGCTGTTCCTCACCCACGGAGCCCTCTTCGTCGCCCTGAAGACCGAGGGTCCGATCCGGGCCGACGCACGACGTCTCGCCGGCCGGATCGGGGTCGTCGCGGCCGGGTTCGCGGTGCTCTTCCTCGCGATCCTCGGTTTCGGCAAGGGGACCGTGTTCTCCTGGGCGACAACGGTCGTCGCTGCCGTGGCCCTCGTCTCGGCCCTCGTCGCCAACGCCCGGCAGCGTGAGGGATGGGCGTTCGCCGGCACCTTCGTCACGATCGCCGGAGCCGTCGCCACCATGTTCATCGTGCTCTTCCCGGACGTCATGCCGTCGACCCTCAACCCGGCCTGGTCCCTCACCGTCGCGAACGCGAGCAGCACACCCTACACCCTGCGCATCATGACGGTCGTCGCCCTCATCTTCACCCCGATCGTCATCGCCTACCAGGCCTGGACCTACTGGGTGTTCCGCAAGCGCATCGCCGTCCACCACATCCCGGCCGCCCTCGAGCACGTCCCGGTATGAAGCCGGTCGACCCCCGCCTGCTGCGGGAGCTCCCCGCGGTGCGATTGCCCCTGCTGCAGCTGGCGATCATGGGGGCCGTCGCCGGGGTGGCCACGGTGACGACGGCGGTGGCACTGGCCGTGCTCGTGGACGACGTGGTCAGCGGCACCGGTCTCCGGAGCGGCCTGCTCGCGCTGGCCGTCCTCACCCTGGTCCGGGCCGCCGCGGCATACGACGTCGAGCAACGGGCGGCCGCGGTCGGCCACCTCGTCTCGAGCACCCTGCGACGTCGCCTGCTCGGTCGCCACCTCGCCGACCCGACCGGCCCGACCGGCCCGACCGGCACCCGCGACACCAGCGGCGTGGTGCAGGGCGAAGGGACGATGACCACCCTGGGGACACAGGGCTGCACGAGCGTCGAGACGTATGTGACGAGGTTCCTGCCGGCCCTTCTCCAGGCGGGCACCGTCCCCGCCGTCGCGATCGTCACCCTGGTCGTCGTCGACTGGCGCAGCGCCGCGATCGTCCTGCTCACCGTGCCCCTGCTGCCGGTCTTCGCGGCGCTCATCGGCCGGTCCACCGAGGAGGCGACCCGCCGCCGGTGGACGGCGATGCACGACCTCTCCGGGCACTTCCTCGACGTCGTCCGCGGTCTCCCGACCCTGGTCTCCTACGGGCGGGCCCGCCGACAGGCCGCGAGCATCGCCGCGGTCAGCGAACGGCACCGGGTCGAGACGATGGCCACCCTCCGGCTCGCCTTCCTCAGCTCCACCGCGCTCGAGCTGCTCGCCACGCTCTCCGTGGCCCTCGTCGCCGTCACCGTGGGGATCCGACTGGCCGCCGGCGACCTCGGTCTGCGGGCGGCGCTCATCGCCATCGTGCTTGCGCCAGAGGCCTACTGGCCGATCCGGCGCGTGGGAGCGGAGTTCCACGCGGCCGCCGACGGGGCCCAGGCCCTCGGGTCCATCCTCGACGTCCTCGCGGCACCGGCGCCGATTCCCGCCATGACACCGACCACGACACCGACCGGCCCCAGCGAGGTCGTCCTCGAGGACGTCACCCTGGCGTATGCCGGTGAGCCGCCGGTCCTCGAGCACCTGTCGCTCCGCGCAGGATCAGGTCTGACCGTCGTCACCGGGCCCTCCGGGTGCGGGAAGACCACCCTCCTCGAGCTGATCGCCGACCTGCGTCGTCCCGAGTCCGGCACCGTCACCGCGCCACCGGCACACCTCGTCTCCCAACGGCCGGTCCTCATCTCCGGCTCGGTGCGCGACAACCTCCGGCTCGGCAACGCCGCCACGGACGCGGAGCTCTGGGCTGCCCTGCGCGACGTGGGTCTGGACGGGGTGGTAGCCGCGCTCCCTGCCGGGATGGACGAGCCGGTCGGCGACGACGGGTTCGGTCTGTCGGCCGGCCAGCGAGCCCGGCTGGGTCTGGCCCGGGCCGTCCTCTCCGCTGCCCGTGTGCTGCTCGTCGATGAACCGACGGCGCACCTCGACGAGGCCAACGTCGAGGTCGTGCACGCGCTGCTGACCCGGATCGCCGGCGAGCGCGTCGTCATCGCCGTCACCCACCGGCCCGAGCTCGTCCTCCTGGCCGATCGGCACCTCGCCATGCCCGTCCGGGCGGGGGCTTCGTCGTGAGCACCCTGCAGACGTCGCGCGCTTTCCGGGGCCCATCCCGAGGCGCGGGCCTCATGGTCGCCGCCCTGCTGGGTGCCGCCTCCACGACGGCCGGCATCGCGCTCACGGTGACCTCCGGCTGGCTCATCGTCCGGGCCAGCGAGCGGCCCGTCATCCTCACCCTCATGGTGGCGATCGTCGCGGTCCGCGCCTTCGGCATGGCCCGGCCGGCGCTGCGCTACCTCGAACGGCTCCGCTCCCACGACGTGGCCCTCCACGACCTCGTCGACCGGCGCCGCGACACCTATTTACAGCTGGTCCCGCTGACCCCCGCCCGACTGGGACACCGCCGCCGCAGTGACGTCCTGACCGGCGTCACCGAAGACCTCGACGACGTCGTCCAGGCACAGGTTCGCGTCACCGTCCCCGTGGTCACCGCCCTGGTCGCGGCCGGCGTCACCGGGCTTCTGACCGCCCTGCTCGAGCCCGCGGTCGGGTTCACCATCGCCGGCCTGCTCGCCGCGGCAGCAACCGTATTCGCGATCAGCGCCCGACGGGAGTCATCCAGGCAGGCCGCGTTCTCGGACGGCCGCGCGGAGGTCGCGCGCATCGTCGAGCTCGTCGGCGCCCGCGGCAACGACCTGCGAGCGGTCGGCGCGCAGGAGGACGCGCTCCGTTGGCTCGACGACGCCCACGCGCGCCTCGCCCGCGTCGCGAGTGCCGTGGGGAGGACGCGCGCCGAGGCCGTCGCCCAGCTCGGCCTCCTCACCGGTGCCGCCACTCTCGTCGCAGCCTGGATCGTCGCGGGCACGTCCTCGGCCGCGCCCGTCAAGGGGCTGCTGGTGCTCGCGCCCGTCGCGGTCGGCGAGGCAATGGTCCCCGTCGTGGATGCCTCTCGCGCATGGGTGCGGGCGCGCGGCGCGAAGAAGCGTCTCGAGGCCCTGCTCACCCAGGAGCCGGCAGTGGTCCCCGGGGGGTCGACCCCGGTGTTGGTCGACGCGGACCCGCCACTGCTCGAGCTGCGGGGGGTGAGCGCGTCGTGGTCGGCCCGGGGGCTGGGACCGACGACGACCAACGTGGGACCCGTGGACCTCGTCCTCCTCCCCGGCTCCAGGACACTGATCACTGGTGCCAACGGCAGCGGCAAGTCCACGCTGCTCGCCGTCCTGGCCCGACAGCTGGACCCGACGGCGGGCCGCTACGAGGTGGACGGCCTGGAAGCGATGACGATGGACCTGGACGGTCTGCGCGCGCTCTTCGCCATCGTGGACGACGAGCCCTACGTGCTCGGCACCACCCTGCGGGAGAACCTTCGCCTGGCCGCGCCCGAGGCGCCGGACACCCATCTGCGGGCATCCCTGGAGCGCGCGGGACTGGGTTCGTGGTTCGGCGGCCTCCCGGCAGGACTCGACACCCGCCTGGGGGCCGGCGGACGAGGGATGTCGGGCGGCGAACGCGCGCGCCTCGGGGTTGCCCGCGCCTTCGTGTCGTCGCGGCCGGTGATCCTGCTCGACGAGCCGATGGCCCACCTGGACCTCCATACGGCACGGCAGGTGCTGGCCACGGTGCTGGACGGCGCCGACCGCGGCACGGTCGTCGTCGTCAGCCATCAGCCGTTGTCGACCGACCGGTTCGACCAGGTCGTCGTGCTCGACGCACGCACGTCCTCCGACGCGACCGCGCGGTCTCGTCAGTCCTCGACGCCGTAGTACCGGGCGACCGCGGCGATCCGGTCGCGGTCACGACACAGGGCGTCGAACTCGCCCAGCCACCGCTGACGTGCGGAGGGCCGGCACCACATCCACCGGGACGGCTGACGCGACCTCCACATCTGCACGGAGATCTGCCAGGCCAGGTCGTCCGCGACCACCTGGGACAGGCACCCGTCGACGAGGACCTCCTCGTAGGAGACGAAGCAGCCTGTGGTCTGGAGGAAGAGCCGGCGACGGTCACGCGTCGGCGTGCGACGCCGGCAGTCGGGTCGGGGGCGGCGCCAGGTCCACCCGAACGATCCGGGGGACCCGGGGGGCATGGGTGTCATCCAGGTGCTCATCTGCGTCGGTCCTGCCGGCTTACCGCGGCCCGGTGATCTCGCGACCCGATATCTCGGACGGCCGGATCCAGACCCACGACGAGTTGTCGGAGGCGGCCCAGGACGAGGCCATCAGTGACTCCAACCGCGCGGACTCCGTGGCATCGACCACCTCGGCCGTCCCGACGACGAGCACGCTCCACCCGCAGTGGTTCTTGAGGTCGACGTTGTCGACCTCGAACGACATCGCACCGTGGTTGGCGGCATTTCCCAGCTTCGAGCCCGTCGTGGTCCGGAACGCCACGTGCACGCCGTCGAGCACGTGGTTGACCGGCAGGATGACGATCTCCCCGCGGTCGAAGTACGCGACCCGCCCCACCGGTGTCTCGGAGAGTCGCCGCAGGCAGGTCGTCATGTCGAGCACCGTCAGGCCGCGTCGATCGGTTGATCCGCTGGCCTCGTGCTGCGTCGCGGGAATGGTCATCATCGTGTCCTTTCGTGTATCCCCACTGTCCGCGCCCGGCACCGGTGGCAAGGAGGGTCGAAGGTCCCGAGAGTCTGGTCCCGCCAGCTCTTAGCACAACGGGCCGCCCTCCGCACTGACCTCCCGCCCACTGGAGACATCGATGCCAGGTACTACCGTCAGGTCCCTCAGATCAGCGTTGACGAGAACCCCATCGCCGCCAGACCTCGCCGCCCAACCACGGCGCCGCCGAGGTGCGTGCCGATCGAGATCAGGAGATGACATGAGTCGAGAGCTTCTCGCATACCCCCGCCGTGACGCGGAGCGGACCGGGGAGGACGTGCGGCTGCGGAACTGGGCCCGTAACGCCACGCTCGGCGCCCCGGGATCGGTCAGCGCGCCGACGAGCGAGCTCGAGCTGCGGTCGTTGCTCGCTGCGGGCACGGGCAGGGTCCGGATGATCGGCAGCCGGATGTCCCCGGGCCGCCTCCTCGGACTCAGTGAGGAGGGCGGCGCCCTGCTCGACCTGAGCCACCTGAGCGGTGAGCTGTCCTCCACCGCGGACACCGCGACGTTCGCAGGCGCCACGCCCCTGGCCGACGTGTATGCCGCCCTGTCGGCGCGGGGACGGATGCTCCCCTCCTCGCCCGGGGTCATCGCCTCCCAGACCCTCGCCGGCGCCCTCTCCACGGGGACCCACGGTCAGGGACTGGGGCAGAGCTCCATCGCCGACGCCGCGACCCACATCCGGATGGTGCTGGCCGACGGCTCAGTGGCCGAGTTCGGCCGCGACCACCCGTGGTTCGCGGCCGTGCAGCTCGGCCTCGGCTCACTGGGCGTCATCACGCAGGTGACTCTGACCACACGCCCGTCTCCCGTCTATACCTGCCGCAAGAACGCCGTCCACTCGGACTCCCTGGGGGACGACCTGCCCCGGTGGAACCGGGAGCATGTCCTGGCCAAGGCCTGGTGGTTCCCGCAGGAGGAGCAGGTGCAGGTCTGGACGGCGTCCGAGGCCTCCGAGGAGGAGGTCCGCCACTACCGCGACGGCGGTGGTGAGCTGTGGGAGCACACGACCACGAGCAACGCGATGAACGAGACCGTGGAACAGACGCTGCGCCAGATGCGCGACGACACCAAGATCGTCGACGAGCACGGCAAGCCCTTCCGCACGGTCACCCGTTTCCGGGACTTCACCGACGTGACCGGCGACATCTACCAGGTGTTCTGCCGTGGCATCGCCACGCCTCAGATCAACGTCGAGATCGGTGTCCCGCTGGACCGGGCCGGGGAGGTGGTCGAGGCGATCAAGCGCTGGCACGCCGAGACCCGGCCCCGCATGCACTACCCGGTCATCCTGCGCTGCACCGGCCCCTCGAACGCCTGGCTCAGTCCCTCCCACGAGCGGGACACCTGCTACTTCGGGTTCGTCGTCTACTACTCGGACGACGGTTCGCTGTCCGAGGAGGGGGAGAGCTTCCTGCGCTCCGTCGAGCGGGTGGTGGCCGCCCAGGGGGGCCGTCCCCACTGGGGGAAGTACTTCGACGAGTCGCTCTACGACTGGCCGACGCTCTACCCCCGCTGGGAGGACTTCCGTCGCGTGCGGGACGCACTCGACCCGCACCGCCGCTTCGCCAACACGTTCACCGCTGCCCTGTTCGACTGACCGGAGGAGACCGACCGATGCGAGCCTGGGTAACACTACTGACACAGTCCAACTACCTGGTGGGAGTGCGGACCCTGCGGGCCTCGCTCGAGAGATCGGGCAGCCCCCACCCGCTGGTCGTCATGGTCACCGACGACATCGACGCGCCGAGCCGACAGCTGCTGGAGGACGACGGGTGCCTGCTGCGCCCGGTCGAGCCCCTGCGTCCCGCCAGCGACCTGCAGGACAGCTACGCCAACGCCCGATTCGCCGAGGTCTGGACCAAGCTGGCGGCGTGGCGGCTGACCGAGTTCGAGCGGGTCGTCTTCCTCGACGCCGACATGCTCGTGACGCAGAACATGGACGAGCTGTTCTCCCTGGAGCTGGCCCCCGGCACGATCGCCGCCTGCCACGCCTGCCGCTGCAACCCCAACCGGATCGCCAGCTATCCGGCGAGCTGGACGCCGGAGAACTGCTTCTACACGCACGGCGGCCTCCTCGAGCACACCACCGAGCCCGACGCGGTCGACCACTACCTCAACGGCGGGTTCCTCGTCCTCACCCCGGACGAGACGGTGTATGCCGCCCTGGTGCAGCGGATGGCGGCGGTGGAGGACCTCGAGCGCTACCCGTTCGCCGAGCAGGACCTGCTCAACGAGCACTACCACCAGAATTGGCAGCCGCTCCCCTACGTCTACAACGCGCTGAAGACCTTGGCCTTCCAGCACCCGACGCTCTGGGATCCGTCCGAGGTCAAGAACATCCACTACATCATCGACAAGCCGTGGCAGAAGGAGCTCGACCCCGACGACCGCTACTACCCGGTCAACAAGCTCTGGTGGGACGTCGCGGCCGACCTGCCCGTCTGACGATTCCGTCGAACCGGCGATCGACTACCGGGGCACGACGGTGATCAGGCAGCGGATGCCGGGAGCTCGAGGCGTCGAGCACGATCACCTGGTGGAGCCGGCAGGGTCCCGTCGTGAGGGCGGGCGGCCAGGCTCGCGCCCCTCGGACCGGCGGAGACCTCGCGGTGGGGCAGCAGGGGCTTGAACCCTGGACCGACGGATTATGAGTCCGCTGCTCTGACCGACTGAGCTACTGCCCCAGCGGCGAGCACGCGGCATACGGCTTGAGGGTCGTATGCCGGGGGGCACGGCGCCGAGGTGAGCCTATCGGGCCCTGACACGCATCGCGGGCGGGCCTCGGGTGCCCAGGACG
>NZ_JANXRJ010000079.1 GCF_025353065.1 Lapillicoccus sp. | reverse complement strand
ACCCGCTCAGCCGCCTGCACCCGCTCAGCAGACTCAGCAACCTCGCCGAACTCGCCAGACTCGGCAGACTCGGCAGACTCGGCAGACTCCGGACCGTCAGCGGCAGGCGACGTCTCGCCCTCACCGCCGCCGTCACCGCCGCCGATACCGAAGTCCTTGTCCATACCCCCGACACTAGACGCGACCACCGACAGACCCACTTCGTCGCGAATGCCCGAATCTCGTTGCGCACCAACCTCATACAGGCAAGTCGGCGTGGCGGTATCCGCCATTCAGCACCCCGCTCCCACCCTCACCCGGCTGAGGTCGCGCATCCGCGGTGAGGTCGCGCTCCTGAGTGCGCGAACTCACCGCAGATGCGCGACCTGGGCGGGTCGGCGGGTCGGCTGCTCAGCGATCGCGCGTGTACCGGGAGACCGGCTCGACCGCGGTTTCTGCTGCTGAGGCATTCACCCGGTCCGGGTCTCCCCCTCCGGCGAGACCCGAACCGGTGAGGCTCGCGGGACACCCCTGCATCCCCGCGAACCTAGATCAATGGTGCGGGGCGGGCGCGTGGTGCAGAACGGGTGAACGTCTGTTCCCTGCTCATCCGTTCGGCCGGTGCCGCCTCACGACCTCAGCACGACCTCAGCACGACCTCAGCACGACACCATCACGACACCGGCTCCGGGCCAGGTCCCGTCAGCGGGCGGCCTGGGTCCGCCGCAACCACAGCAGACCGAGCACCGGGAGCACGAGAGGCACGTAGCCGTAGCCCGAGCCGAAATGTGACCAGACGGTCTTGTCGGGGAAGTCCGCGGGCTTGAGGTAGGAGACCAGCCCGACGACGAGCACCCCGGCGAGCTCGATGCTGATGGCCACGCGCGCGACGCGGGCGGAGGTCCGGTCGCCCCGCGCCAGTGCGACGGTCGCGACGAGGTAGATCACCGCCGCCAGCGCCGACAGCAGGTAGGAGACCGGCGCCTTCTGGAAGTCGGCGATGATCTGGACCGTCGCCCGGCCGGTCGCCGCGAGCGCGAAGAGGGCGTAGAGGGCGACCAGCACGATGCCCGGCCCCTTACCCGTCAGCTGTCTCCCCGCTGCCTCCCCACTGTTGCTGGCAGGGCTCTCGTTCTGGCGGCCAGCAGGGCGGTCGGCAGGAAGGTCCGACGAGGACCCGGGGGTGGGCTCAGGCATGGGGGGTCCAGATCTGGTTGAGCCGGCCGATGAAGATGCCGACGACGAAAGCCGATCCGACGACGACTCCCATGGCCCAGCGTGACTTGTCCTTGATGGCGAGGAAACCGGCGAAGGGGGCGATGAACGGGACGGTCAGCAGGTAGGCGTAGAAGACCGGTGCCTCGAAGTCGCGGTTCGCTCGCGCGCCGAGAACGACACCGACGACGGCCTGGACCAGCAGGAGCACCTCGAGCACCCCGAGCACCAGGAGCAGGCGGTCGTCGAGGATCCGGTCGCGGACCGCGTAGACCGCGGCCAGGAGACCGAAGAGCACGCAGACCACGATGACGACGGCGGAGAGCCAGGACAGCACTCCGACAGCGTAGTCAGCGCCTACTCGTCGGCCACCGTCAGCGCCGTCGGCGGCACTGTGGGCCCCGCTGTCGGCCCTGCCGGCCCCGCGGTCGGTCCCGTGGTCGGCTTCGTGGTCGGCAGGTTTGCTGATGGGCGTCGGAGCCGGTTCGCGAGCCCGCTGGCTCGCTGCGCCGGCCGGGTCACGGCGGCGGCGACCGCTTCCGGGGCACCGACGACGACGACGCGGTGCTGCGCCCGGGTGACGGCGGTGTAGAGCATCTCCCGGGTCAGCAGCGGGGACTCGGCCGGCGGCAGCACCAAGGTCACGGCTCCGTACTGGCTGCCCTGGCTGCGGTGGACCGTCAGCGCGTGCGCGGTCTCGACGTCGGCGAGCCGGCCGAGAGCGACCTCACGGCCCGGACCCGGGGCGCCGTCGGTCATCCGCGCGACGAGCGCCGACCCGTCGGCGGACCGCCGGACGACGACACCGGAGTCGCCGTTGAACAGGTCGAGGCCGTAGTCGTTCGCCGTGACGAGGAGCGGCTGACCGGCATACCAGGGCGGGAGCCAGTCGACCCTGAGGCGCTCCTGGAGCCAGCGCTCGACGCGCCGGTTCCAGTGGCTCACCCCGTGCGGTCCGGAGCGGTGCGCCGTCAGGAGCCGGTGCCGGTCGAGCGCCGCCACGCAGGCCGTGGCATCGCCGGTCTCGGCGGTCTCCAGCAGGGCCAGCGCCTCCCGCCGCACGAGCTCGTCGGCGGCGCCCTCGCCGACGAGGGCGACCGCGGGATCGGCCGCGAATGCCGCGAGCGTGGCCTCCACGTCGCCGCGCCGGATCGCGTCGGCCAACGCCCCGATGGCCGAGCCGAAGCGTCGGGAGGACCCGAGCCGGACGACGAGCTCGCTGTCGTGGCCGAGGCCGTCGACGAGATCCTTGAGCACGGCGCCGGCGTCGACCGAGGCCAACTGGTCGGCGTCACCGACGAGCACGAGCCGGGCGTCGGGCCGCATCGCCTCGAGGAGGCGCGCCATGAGGGTGAGCGAGACCATCGACGTCTCGTCGATGACGACGACGTCGTGCGGCAGCCGGTTGCCCCGGTCGTGCCGGAATCGGGTGCTCGAGCCGTGGCGCCACCCGAGCATCCGGTGCATGGTCGTCGCGCTGATCTGCTGCAGCGCCTCGCGGTGGGTGCTCGGGAAGTCGGCCCGTTCGGTCGCCGAGCGCAGGGCCTGGGTCATCCGGGCCGCCGCCTTGCCGGTGGGTGCCGCGAGCGCGATCCGCAGTGGCCGGTCGCTCGCCGACATCAGCGCTCCCAGGAAGCGCGCGATCGTCGTCGTCTTGCCGGTGCCCGGACCGCCGGTGACGATGCTCGTCCACTGCCGACAGGCGACGTCCGCCGCCTCACGCTGCTCGCCGTAGTCCGGGTCGGCGTCGTCCCGCCGCGGGGGGAAGTGGACCGCGAGCGCGGCCTCGAGCCGGGCCTCGTCGAGCAGGGGCGCCACGGCCGCTCGGCGGACGTTCAGGTCGTCGACCACCTGGCCCTCCTCGGCCCAGTAGCGATCGAGATAGACCAGGTCACCGTCCACGTGCACCACCCCGGCCGTGACCAGCGGGCTCACCGTGAGAGCGGCGCGCCATTCCGTCACCGGCGGCCAGGTGAGCCCGCCTGCGACTTCGGCGACGGTGGTGAGGTCGAGGCAGACCGACCCCTGCCGGACCGCACGGACCACCAGCGCCACAGCCAGGAGCACCCGCTCGTCAGGCTCGCCGACGGCGCGACCCAGGCGGGTGGCGACGTGCAGGTCGGCCGCGTGCAGCACGTCAGCGAGGTTGAACGCACGCAGGAGGCCGACGCCGCGCCGGGCGACCCGACGGTCGTCGAGGTCGTCGATCGGGGTGAGGTCCGGCCCGGACCGGAGCGAGGATGGGCCCTGGGGTTCGGGGGGAGGTTCCGGAGCAGGTTCCGGAACAGGTTCCAGCGCAGTGGTCACGACGAGACCTCCGCGCGGCGTCCGGCCAAGGGGACCGTGTCGGGCGTGACGATCCCGTCGAGCAGGTCGGAGAGACCCTCGACGAGAGCCACCGGCGGGCGCCACGAGAAGACCCCGCAGGTCTCGCCGTCGATGACCGGCGTGTCCGGACCGCACATCCCGCGCACGTAGAGGTAGAGGACCCCACCGAGGTGGGTTTCAGGGTCGTAGTCGCTCAGCCGCCATCGGAGGAACCGGTGGAGGACCACGGCGTAGAGCAGGGCCTGGAGGGGATAGCTCGAGTGACCCATGGCAGCGGCGAGCCGATCGGGGCGGTAGTCGTCGGAGGTGAGCCGCGCCCGCCCGCCGTCCCGGGTGTCCGGGCCGGTGGGGCCATCGAGGTCGTCCAGATCGTCGAGGTCACCGAGCCAGTTCGTCTTGTAGTCGCAGACGACGTAGCGGCCGCCGACCCGCAGCACGAGGTCGAGCGACCCCGAGAGGTAGCCGCGCAGCGCCTGCTCGTATGCCGGGTCGTCGACGACGTCGGCGTAGGACGCCAGGGGGTCGTCGGCGTCGAGGTGACGACGCAGCAGGGCCGCGAGGTCGCGCAGCGTCCCTCCCCCGCCGCGTCGGGCCGCCGCCGCGAGGTCGTCGCCCCCGCCGAGCGGGAGCTCGAAGTCGAGCTCCTGCATCCGGTCGCCCACGCTCACCTGCCGCAGCGTCGTCGGGGCCAGCGGCCCCAGCGGCGTGTCGCAGACGGCGACGAGGGCGTCGGCAAGGAGCTCGGCGTCGAGGTCGACCGGCCAGCGGACGAGCTGCTCACCGACGTGGTGCCTGAGCTCGGCGCGCCAGTCGCCCTGGCGCTCGGGTGCGGCCGGGTCGGCGTGCTCGAGAACGGCGTGGACGAGCGACCCGAACGTCGCACCCACGGGGAGATCGGCCATCGGCGACCGGACGGGCTCGCGCACGACGAGCGGGCGGCTCTCGGGAGTGGTCTGATCCGACTCCGCGGACGCGGCCTCACCCGCCTGCTCGCGTCTCCCCTCGAATACCGTCGTCATGATCGGTGGTTCGTCGGACCGGGGTGCGTCCTCGGGCTCGCTGGTCGGGCCCAGGGTCGCCGGGTCCCCGGCTTCCGCAGCAGCGTTGCTCAACGCGGTGTATGAGGTCCGCGTCCAGAGGCGGTCGACGGCGCGGGTGAACGGCCGCGCCGTGAGTATGCCGCCCGCGAGCGGCGTCGGGGTCGGCCCGGCCGGGGTCGGCTCGGCGCGTTCGACCGTGGCCCCACCCTCGGCCGCCCAGCGCCGCAGTCGCTCGATAGCCGTGCGGTCGTCGGGGAGCTCGACCCACCGGGGGGTCTCCCGGTCTCCCGGACCGCGACCGAACAGGACCCGGTGGAGCGGCGCGGACCACGTGTTCTTCGCGCTGGGGAACCACCACGTCACGACCTGCGACTGGGCCCGCGTCAGGGCGACGTAGAGGACCCGCAGCTCCTCGTCGAGCTCCTCGTCGCGGACCCGGGAGACCACGTCGGCGGTGGGATCGCCCCCGACGTCGAGACACCGGGCGCCGAGCTCGTCGTGGTAGAGCAGTGTCCGGGGGGTCGCGCCGACGTAGAGGTCGTTCACGGTGGGGAGGTAGACGACCGGGAACTCGAGACCCTTGCTCGCGTGGATGGTGAGGACCTGCACCGCCGAGGCGTCGCTGTCGAGGCGGCGGGCCCGTTCGGCAGCCACCGCCGACCGGTCGTCGGTCATCTGGTGACGAAGCCAGGAGACCAGGGCGACGAGCTCGAGGCCGTCCCGGCTCGCCACGTCGTGGAGGGCCTCGCCCGCGTGACGCAGGTCGGTCATCAACCGCTCGCCGCCGACGAGGCCGAGGACTCGGGCGGCGAACGTCCCGTCTGCCGATGCGGTCTCCAGGACCGCGGCAACACCTCGCTGGCGGAGCAGCAGCGCCCAGTCGCGCAGGGTCTCGGCCACGCCGTCGGTGAGGTCCGCACCGCCCTCGTCGAGCTGCTCCGCCGTCCGCCCGAGGAACGGGGTCAAGGCGGCGGCGCGCACCCGGTCGGTGCGGTGCGGCTGTTCCATCGCCTCGAGCAGGGTCAGCCAGGACTGGGCCGCCTCGGTCCGGAAGACCGACCCCGAGCCCGAGACGACGCTGCGGATCCCGACCTGCGCAAGAGCCTCGGCGACGGTGTCGCACTGGGATCCGGTGCGACAGAGGACTGCGACGTCGCGCGGCAGCAGGGGTGCTCCGCAGAAGGTCGCGTTCGAGGCCAGCAGGGCCAGCACGTCGAGGGCGAGGTCCTTCGCCACGTGATCGCGCAGGACCCCGATCGCCACACCCTTGGTGCCGGGTTCGCCCAGGAGGTAGCGGTCGGCGACGCGCAGGCGGAAGGGCTCGGGGTGCGGCGCCCCGACCAGTCGGGGCTCGAGGTGTCGTGCCTCGACGTCACGCACGACGATGCGGTCGTCGCCGAGGCCGGCTCCGCGCAGCATCGCCAGCAGGCCCGACACCAGGGCGCCGTCGCTGCGTTGGTTGGTGCCGATCGTCGCCCGCATCGTGGCTGTGTCCGCAGCCGCGAGGTAGGTCACGATGTCGCCACCCCTGAACGCGTAGATCGCCTGTTTGGGGTCACCGATCAGGACCATGGTGGCGACCCCGCTGAAGGCCCGGTCGAGCACCTGCCACTGCACGGGATCGGTGTCCTGGAACTCGTCGACGAGCACGACCTTCCAGGTCGCGCGCATCCTGGCGCGGGCCGGGGCGCGGTCGTCCGCGAGCGCCGCCGCCAGCTGGCCGAGCAGGTCGTCGTAGCTCAGCACGCCCAGTCGTCGCTTGCGGCGCTCGAGCTCGGAGCGCACCCGCTCGCCGAAGGCCACCCGCGCGCCCACCGGGCTGTCCGGTGCTGCGCCGGCCGGCTCGAGACGAGCCTGGGGGTCGGAGACCGCGGCGCGGGCGATGGCCAGTGCGGTCGGGAGGGTCAGTGGAGGCCGACCGGCCGCCCCCGCGTAGTCCTCGACGTAGAGGTCGGAGACGACCTCGACAAGGAGGTCGTCGAGGTCCTCCACGAGGTGGGCGGCGGCGTCGGTGTCACCGGCGACGCCGAGCCCGGCGAGCACCAGGTGGCAGAACTGGTGCGTGGTCGCGATCGTCGCCGAGTCGAAGTCGGCGAGCGCGGCTCGGACCCGGTGCTGACGCAGCGCCAGCTCCTCCGGCGAAGCATGGAGCAGCAGGTCGAGCAGGGGCAGGATGCGCTCGTCGAGCTCGTCGAGCTCGTGCGGATCGAGCCCGGCGCCGTCGCGGTGGGCGAGCACCCGGCCGGCCGCGACCAGCTGCTCGCGCACGCGTTGCCGCAGCTCCTGGCTGGCCACCCGCCCGAACGTCACCACGAGCATCTCGTCGAGCCGACACACCCCCTCGGCGACGTAGCGCGTCACGAGGGACGCGATGGTCCACGTCTTCCCCGTGCCCGCGCTGGCCTCGAGCAGCGTCGTGCCGACGGGCAGGGGATCCGTGATCGAGAACGTCGGCAGGTCGTCGACCCAGCGCGCTCCCTCGTCCTCTCCTCCGCCGACCGCCGCTGCGGAGGGTTGCGGGCCGGCGCTCACGGCGGGCCCACGCTCCAGGGCACTCACAGCAGCACCGTCCGCTCTCGCGCGAGGAGGGGTTGCCAGAGCCGCACGGCATACTGACCCAGCCGTGAGGAGGCGTCGTTCCAGCGCTCGTCGCGCCGGGCCAGGCCCTTGACCTCGGCGAAGGACGCGCGGCCGCGGTAGGCCACGAGGTATGCCGGGTCGTCCTGCTCGCCCGGCACCGGCGCGTTGCGATCGGTCTCCCACGCCTGCCGGGCGGGCCAGTCCTCGGCCCGGCGACGCGACGCCGCCTCGGCCCACGCGTGACCCGTCTTGACCGGCAGCGGGACGACCTCCCGCATCCCGCGGTCGTAGGTGTCGACGAGGTCGGCGAGCAGGCCCCGGACCCCCTCGTCGAGCGGCCCGACCGTGGCCGCCTTGGGACACCGGTCGCGGCCGCCGGACCACCCGACCGCGGCCGCCGACCACGGTGTGCCGGGACAGGCGGCCGTGAGGACGACGAGGTCGAGCCACGTGGCGAGTCGGTGCTTGGGCGCCAGGGTCGAGTAGTGCACCCGCACGATCTGGTCGCCGCGCACGTCGGGCACGACACCGGTCAGTCGGCGACCGTTGCCGAGGTCCACCGTGACGTCGATGCTGCGTGACGGCTGTGACCGGAGCCCGGCTGTCCCTCGGACGAGGGCGACCGCCTTGCCCGCGACGTCCTTGACGAGGGGCTCGGCCAGGGCCCCGGGAGGCAGCTCACCGCGGCGCTGCTCCGCGTCGAAGACGACCTGCTCCGCGACGCCGTCGAGCAGCCGACGGAGCATCCGGTCGCCGATCCCCCACTTCTGGAGCCCGTCGAGGTCGAGCGGCATCGCGTCGTCGGGCTCCTCGATGTCGCGCGGGACCGCGAGGTCGAGACGCCGACGCAGGAAGGCCCTCGCCGGATCGGCGAAGAACTCCTGGAGGTCCCTCAGGGCGAGGTCCGCAGCCGGTCGGGCCGGCAGGGGCCGGGAGAGGAAGGGCAGGCGGAGGGGTGGCCGACCAGCGGCGACCGCCGCGGCCACGGCTGCCGCCGCCGTCGCCCCGACCAGCGCGGCGCGGTCGAAGCTGAAGGCCGCGGTCCCACCGAGCGCGCCGGGCGTGAGGTTGCGCTCGTCGTAGGGCTGGAGCGGGTGGCGGACCAGAACCCGGTCACGCACCCCTGTGGCGCCGGCCGGCGCGACCGTGCCGGCCGTCGTCCGCACGGTGGCAGTGGTGTCGAGCGCGTCGAGCAGCTCGCCGAGGGGCACGGCCGGCGGGCGGTCCTGACCGGTGACCTCGTTGGCGCCGGTATAGGTGATGACCAGTCGCTCCCTCGCGGAGAGGACGGCATCGAGCAGCAGCTGACGGTCCTCGCTGCGGGCGTCGCGCTCCCCGGTGACGGGGTCGCGCAGCATGACGTCGTCGCCGTCGAGGCTCGTCGCCCGCGGGAACACGCCGTCGTCCAGCCCGACGAGGCAGACCACCCGGTGCGGCACCGAGCGCATCGGCACCATGGTGCACACGGTGAGGGCACCGGTCCGGAAGTTGGCGCGCGTGGGTCGCCCACCCGACCGCTGCTCGAGCAGCGCACGCAGGTCGGCCAACCGCAGCGGCGGTCCGTCGCCGCCGGCGGAGGATGTGGCAGCAGCCGAGACCGCGGCCAGCTCACGCTCGAACTGCGCCACCTGCCAGGCATCGCGTGCGGACGCGGAGCCGAGGCCACGCACCCCGTCACGCAGGAGCTCGATCCACTCCCCCACGCCCGACGCGGCCTGCATCGCCCCGACCAGCGCCTCGAGCCGGTCGACGAGCTCGGCGAGCCGACCGACGAGGTCCACCTCCGCGCTGGGGACGTCGTCGAGCGGGAGGACGTCGCCGACGAGCGACTCGTCCTCGCTCATCGCGACTCCGACGAGCAACCGGTCGAGGCCCGCCCGCCAGGTGTTCTGGGGGAACTTCTCCAGTCCGTATGCCGCGCGGAGACCGTCGCTCAACCCCCACCGCACGCCCGACTGCTCGGCCCACGACGTGATGGTGGCGATCTCCTTGTCCCCCAGAGCGAACCGGTGACGCACCGGGGCGGTCGACGCGAGGTCGAGGACCTGGCTGAGGGTGGCCCGTCCGCCGGCGATCTCGGTGACGTGGGTCGCGAGAGCGATGAACGGGTTGGTCTGGGCCAGACCGCGGTCGGCCAGCCGCAGTCGGAGCCGGTGCGCAGGATGGAGACGGTGCGACAGGCCCGTGGAGGACTGCCGCGCCTGCGACAAACCCGCCTGCGACGGACCCGGCCCCCCGAGCCCGAACGCCGCCTGGAAGAGCGGGGCGTAGGTGTCGATGTCGGGACACATGACGAGGATGTCGCGCGGCTCGAGGGTCGGGTCGTCCTCGAGCAGCCCGACGAGCACCTCGCGCAGGACCTCGACCTGCCGGGACATGCCGTGAGCGGCGTGGACCTGCACGGTGCGGTCCTCCCCGGAGAGGACCCGCGCCTCCCGGATGGCGGCATCGGGCACCGTGTCGGAGCGCAGGTCGGCCTGCAGCCACCCGAGCAGGGACGGGCTCGCCCCGGCCGCCGGGGCACCGTCGACCGCCGAGGGATCGTCGACCGCCGCCGGCCCGAGCGCCACGAGCGACCGCCGCAGCTCGCGGGTGTCGCGGCCGAGGGCCGACAGCAGCGGGTGGTGCACGGAGGCCGCGGACGTGTCGTCGTGCCTCGACACGGGACCGTCGGCGACGACCGGTCCGAGCGTGCGCCACAGGGCGGGCGACGGGGTCGGCAGCCAGAGGTGGACCTCGCGGACCTCGGCCACGGCACGCACCAGCTCGATCTCGGTGACGGGAAGGCGGGTGTGGCCGAACAGCGAGAGCCGGTCCGGCAGTGCCAGTGCCCGACCGTCGCGGATCCCCTCGACCGCCGCCCGATGACGCTCGTGCGGCGCCACGCCTCCCCCGGCGGCGACCGCCGCCACGACGAGTCGCCACAGGTGCGGCTGCCACGCGAGGTCGCCGGCGAGCGCACCGCCGGCGCCGTCGGTGTCCTCGCCCCCGGACCACGTGGACCAGTCGGCGACGAGGCGGGGGCGCTGCACGGCATACGTCGAGAAGAGGCCGGCGAGGCGGCGCGCCACCGACCAGCGCCGGTCCCGGCGGAGGTCGCGGTCGTCTCCCGTCCGCTCCTCGCCGAGGTGTCGCGCGAGGGTGGCGCACCACGGCTCGTCCAGGGAGGCGTCGATGGCGGCCAGCACCGACCAGACGAGCCGGTCGGGGTCCCAGGGGTCGGTCCGTTCGGTGCCGGTGAGGAGGGCGACGAGCGACCGAGGACTGACGAAGCGGACGCCCGCGCACACCCCGTCGGTGCCGCGCGGCCCCACCCCCAGCCGGTGCGAGAGCCGCTGCGTCAGCCACCGTTCGACGCCCTTCGCGGGCACGACGACGAGCTCCTGCGCGAAGGGGTCGGGCAACGGGTCCGCGAGCAGCGCCGCCAGGCCGTCGGCCAGCCGGTCGGTGCCTGCCGCCACGTGCACCGTCATCCCCGTGATCCCCATGTCTGCGACCCTAGTGACCCCGACCGACAGCCGGGTCTCGGTCGGCCCGGTGGGCGCGGCCGGCTCGGTCGGCGCGGTCGGCCCGGTCGGCGCCGCCACCCGCAGCCTTTCCGCTCGGCCCGACTTGACTTCGAGCGCACTCCAAGGCAGATCATGGAGGATGACACCCACCCCGTCGGCCACCCTCGCGCAACCGGCCACGCCCACCCCATCGGCCACGCTCACCGGCCCGCGACCGGCAGCCGCCCGCCTCACCATCGCCGAGGCGGCCGAGCGCACCGGCCTGACCACCCACACGCTGCGCTACTACGAGCGCGACGGCCTCATGCTCCGTGCGGTCGAGCGGACGAGCTCGGGCCACCGCGCCTACGGTGAGGGCGACCTCGTCTGGATCACCCTGCTGACCTGCCTGCGAGCCACCGGTATGCCGATCCGCGAGGTCAAGGTCTATGCCGAGCTCGTCCGCTCGGGCGAGGGCAACGAGCTGGTCCGCCTCGACCTGCTCCAGTCGCACCGCGCCCGGGTGCTCGCCCAGCTGGCCGAGGTCACCTCCCACCTCGGCGCCATCGACAACAAGATCGGCGTCTACACCGCAAAGCTCGAGGCTGCGGGGCTTGACTTCGAGCGCGCTGCAACCGGTTGACTCGGGGCATGACGAACACCAGCACCCACCAGACCGGCACCACCCTCCCCTCGCGCTCCCTCGGGCTGCACGACCCGCTGACCGTCGGGGCCATCGGCCTCGGCTGCATGGGGATGTCGGAGTTCTACGGCACCGGCGACGAGGCTGAGGCGACCGCCACCATACACCGCGCCCTCGAGCTCGGAGTGACCCTCCTCGACACCGCCGACATGTATGGCCCCTTCACCAACGAGCGTCTCGTCGGCGCCGCCATCGCCGGCCGTCGCGACGAGGTCGTGCTGGCCACGAAGTTCGGCAACGAGCGCGCCGAGGACGGAACCCGCCTCGGGGTGAACGGTCGTCCCGACTACGTCCGCCGGGCCGCCGAGGCCTCGCTGCAGCGCCTCGGCGTCGACCACCTCGACCTCTACTACCAGCACCGCGTCGACCAGAACGTGCCGATCGAGGAGACCGTCGGCGCGATGAAGGAGCTCGTCGAGGCCGGCAAGGTCCGCCACCTCGGGCTCTCGGAGGCCTCGGCCGCGACGATCCGCCGCGCCCACGCCGTCCACCCGATCACCGCGCTGCAGACCGAGTACTCCCTCTTCACCCGCGACCTCGAGGACGAGATCCTCGGGACGATCCGGGAGCTCGGGATCGGGCTGGTGCCCTACTCGCCGCTGGGTCGCGGGCTGCTCACCGGTGCCATCACCGACCCCTCCACCCTCGAGGAGGGCGACTCGCGCCGGACCGCCTACTTCCCGCGGTTCCAGGGCGAGGCCCTCGACCGCAACCTCGCGCTCGTGGCCAAGGTCCGCGAGATCGCCGCGACCAAGGACTGCACGCCCGGGCAGCTGGCTCTCGCCTGGGTGCTCGCCCAGGGCGCAGACATCGTGCCGATCCCCGGCACCAAGCGGGTGCGCTACCTCGAGGAGAACGTCGCGGCCGCCTCCGTCGAGCTCACCGCCGCCGACCTCGCCGACATCGAGACCGCCGTGCCGCGCGGCTCGGTGGCCGGCGAGCGATACGGCGACCTGTCGAGCATCGACGCCTGAGGTCGCGAGGGGAGGAGCCGGTCAGCCCCCGAAGGCCGGCTTCTCCTTGGCGAGGAACGCCCGCACCCCTTCGGCGAAGTCCGCACTCCCGTATGCCGCCTCGAGACGAGCATCGTCTGCCGCCGGGTCGTACCCGGCCACCCCGTCGCGCAGCTGCGCCTTGGTCGTCTCCAGGGTGAGCGGCGCGGCGAGCCGCACGCCCTCGATGACGGACCACACCTCGGCCTCGAGGTCCCCGGGCGCGACGACCGACAGCACGGCTCCCACGGCATACGCGCGCTCGGCGGTGACCAGTCGGGAGGCGAGCAGCATCTCCCGCGTGACCGGGTCACCGAAGACCGCCGCGCAGCGCAGCACGATGGGCGCCGACAGGGCGTTGCCGAGGGTGCGGGCGATGGGGTAGCCGAACCGCGAGGCCGGCGTGCAGATCCGCAGGTCGCACATCGTGGCGACGGCGAGCCCCCCACCGACGCAGATGCCGTCGATGGCCGCGATCGTCAGCTGCGGCAACGCATCCAGTGCCCCGAGCACGCGACGTATGCCGGCCTCGTAGGTCACTCCGTCGGCGCCGGACGTGAACCCGAGGAACGACGAGATGTCGTTGCCTGCGGCGAACGCACGGCCGCCCTCGCCGCGGACCACGACGACCCGGACCGACCGGTCGCCGGCCACCTCGGCGCAGAGGTCGAGCAGTGCGGCATAGATCGCGTCGGTGAAGGAGTTGTGCTTCCCGGGGCGGTTGAAGCTCAGCTCGACCGCGCCCGGCGCCCGGCGCACGAGCACCTGACCGCCGGCCCGCTCGTCAGGCGGACCCCAGTCGGGAGGTGGCGGATCACCATGGTGGGCCTGGTTGCTCGCGGTCATGCGCCGAGCATAGGGAGGTGGTGCGCCAGCCCGCCGTCAGCCTGTCGCCCTGCGGCTCACCGGGCTCGCGACGAGCCGAGGGTCGCGACCGCCGACACCTGCCGTCCCGTCACCCGGACCTGGGTGCACCCGAGGGTGACGTCGCTCCCGGCCCCGACGTTGACCCCGACCACGCACACGAGATGCGGCCCCGGGCCGGTATCGACGGCGGCGGCATACCCCGTGCCCACCGGTGCCCCCGGGTAGGCGAGAGCGACGTCCGGGCGCGAGCCGGTGGCGGAGGCGCTGCCCCGCACGATGCCGTCGACGAGGATCCGCACCGAGGCCGCAGCCATCGTGTCCGGGTCGGTGACCCAGCCGCTGAGGGTGACGCCGTAGGCCGTGGCGGTGATCGCGTCCAGGTGTCCCATCGGGCTGGCCGCGACCACCACGTCCTGACAACCGAGCGAGGTGTCCGAGCCGGCGCCGACGTTGACGGCAGTGACGCAGACCGCGTGGGTGCCGGGAACCGCCGCCACGGTGAGGCCGAAGCCGTGGGCGCTGCCTGCGCCGGGGAAGGCCGCGCCGACGTCGGGGCGCGACTGGTTCGCCGTCACGGTCGTCACCACACCGTCGACCGTCACCCGCACCTGGATCGGGCCGGTCGACTCGGGGTCGAAGGCCCAGCCCCGCACGCTGAGGCTCCGGTATGCCGCGCTCTCGGCGTCGACGACCCCCAGGGGGGAGGTCGGCGGAGGGGTGACGGCCCCGAGCAGCGCTCGCCAGGTCGCCACGTCGAGGACACCGGACACCGGGATCCCGGCGCCGGACTGGAGGGCCTGGACAGCCGTGGTCGTCGACGCGGTCCACGAACTGCCGGCCACGCCGAAGCGCGCGTTGACCACGGCCACCGGAGATCCGGACGTGCCCGGTCGCAGCAGCATCCCGGAGAGCGGGATGAGCTGGCGGGTCATCGTCGAGGCACCGCTCGGGACGAGGGGGAGCGGGACGGTGGGACAGCTCGTCGACCGGGCTGCGGTGTAGGGCGGGGCAAAGGTGAGGTCGGGCACGCGGCAGGGACCGTAGTCCGGGGTCGCGACCGTGCCGGTCCAGTAAGAGGTGCGCCGCATCGCGCCCTCCCACGACAGGGAGAGGTGCACGTGGTCGCGGTGGCAGGCGGTGTCCATCGAGCTCTCGGGGTGGGCGGCGCAGGTGGAGTAGGGGCGCCAGCCGTCCGACGGGCTGTAGGCGCCCCAGATCTGGTTGTTCCAGATGATGTACATGATGCCGAGACGGCGGGCATTGGCGAACCCGTTGCCCTGGGCGTCGGCGGCGATGAGCCAGCTCGTGAGGGCGTTGCCGCGCGCGAGCCCGTCGGGGGTCCGCACGGTCGTCATCCAGTCGACCGCCCGGCCGTCGTAGTGCTCGCTGATGCTCCCGTCGCTGGCGCACATCCGCACCGTCCCCGCCGTGGTGCCCGGGTAGGTGGTGGTCAGCAGGGCGGCCAGGCTCGCGGTGCCCGGCTTGAGCGCCATGTCGCACGACACCTGCGGTACGTAGACCGCGCCGGCCTCGATGCCGGCCATCGGCCGCGGGGCGGGCGGCACGGTCACGGCGGCCGTCGTGTTGGCCGTCGTGTTGGCCGTCGTGTTGGCCGTCGTGTTGGCCGTCGTGTTGGCCGTCGTGTTGGCC
>NZ_JANXRJ010000019.1 GCF_025353065.1 Lapillicoccus sp. | reverse complement strand
CGATGCGACGAGCAACGTCTTGACGCCCTTGGCGGCGCACTCGTCCACGACGGCGAGCACCCCCTCGGCCGGGACGGCGACGATGGCGAGGTCGACCGGCCCGGGGATGTCGCTGAGCCGGGCGAAGGTGGTCATTCCGTAGACCTCGAGGGGCTCCAGCTCGTCGGTCGGCCCGGCGGTTCCGGGGCCTTCGGCGGCCCCGGTGACCCGGCTGTTCACGGCATACACGGGGCCGGTGTAGCCGCCGTCGACGATGTTGCGCAGCAGCCGCTGCCCGATCGACTCCCGGCGGCGGCTGGCGCCGATGACGGCGATCGAGGTGGGGAAGAGGACCGAGTGCACGCTGACCGACTCGGCGCGGTGCTCCCGGGAGAGCCGGACCCGGGTGGAGTTCTCGGTGGGCTTGATCGCGAACGAGACGGCGATGACGCCGTCCTCGAAGTTGTGGGTGACGTCGTAGCCCGCCTCACGGAAGACGTTGATCATCTTGCGGTTCTGCGGGAGGACCTCTGCGGTGAAGGTCGCGACGCCGACCTCCTGGCCGATCATCGCGAGGTGCTCGAGCAGGACCGAGCCCACGCCGCGCCCCTGGAAGTGGTCGCTGATGTTAAAGGCGACCTCGGCGCTCGTCGCGTCGATCTTGTCGAACCGCCCGACCCCGACGATGACCTCGCGCACGGTGGCGACGAGGGCGACCCGGTTGACGTTGTCGACGTTGGTGAAGCGGAACACGTCGCGGTCGCTCAGCTGCCGCAGCGGCGCGAAGAACCGGAGGTAGATCGACTCGTCCGACTGCGCGTTGTGGAAGGCCCGCAGCCGGTCGGCGTCGGCGGGGACGATCGAGCGCACGTGGGCGACCGAGCCGTCCCGGAGGACGACGTCCGCCTCCCAGGCGATGGGATAGTCGGGCGGGAGATCGAGGGTGTCGACCATGGACGCCATCGTTGCACGCCCGGGGGCCGTGGCAGCATCCGTGGATGGAGTTCTCCGAAGTGGTGCGGCGCCGGCGCATGGTCCGGCGCTACGACCCCGACCGCCCGGTGCCGGACGCGGTGCTCGCGGCCTGCCTGGACAACGCGGTCCGGGCGCCGAGTGCCGGTTTCAGCCAGGGCTGGGACTTCGTCGTCCTGCGCTCGCACGAGGAGCGGGGGGCCTTCTGGACGGCGACGGCCGAGGACGCGGACGCTACGCCTGACGCGTGGCTGGCCGGGATGCAGTCCGCCCCCGTCGTCATCCTCGCGCTGTCGCACAAGCAGGCCTACCTCGAGCGGTATGCCGACCCGGACAAGGGGTGGACCGACCGCGACGAGGCCCGCTGGCCAGTTCCCTACTGGGACATCGACACCGGGATGGCGTCCCTGCTGATGCTCCTGACCGCGACCGATGCCGGGCTGGGCAGCCTCTTCTTCGGCGTCCCGCCGGAGTGCCACGACGACGTGCACCGGGCGTTCGCGATCCCGCACGACCGCACGATCATCGGCGCGATCGCCCTCGGGTATGCCGTGCCCGGCCCGAAGAGCCCGTCCCTGCGGCGGCACCGGCGCACCGGCGCGGAGGTCGCCCACTGGGGGCGGTTCGGCCAGGAGAGATAGCGGGTCCGGGCGGCCTGCTCCTGACCACCCTCAGCTCTCCGCTGGGTCCTTCGGGCGCCCAGACCAGGACGACGTGGCACCTGGGCGGAGTCGGCGGCGGCCAAGAACCGGGCGAAGATATCGGGGTGGGCCACGCGGCAGGTCCGGCGACGCGGCATACCGGCGTGGCGGGGGTGAGCACCGTTGTCCCTCTGTCGGGCTGACCAGACAAGGGGACGGTCGGCGCGAGAACGGTTGTCCAGCGGACCGTCCCTTTATCGGGTCACCCGACAAAGGAACAGCGGGCGGAACTGGGCAACGAGCGGGAGCGGGTCCGTGGGGGCGGTTCGGCTCGGGCCGCTGACCGGTGGCCGGTGGCCGGTGGCCGGTGGGCATACCGGCGTGGCGGGGGTGAGCAGCGTTGTCGCGTGGGTGAGGATGGGGTGTCGTCATCCGTCCTCCACTCGTTCGACACTGGCAAGATCGAGGAGCACCACCGCGTATGGCCCGTCGCACCAGCCCTCCTCCCCCGCCCGAGGACGTGGTCGAGAAGATCATCGACATCGACGTCGGGGAGGAGATGCGCAACGCGTTCCTCGAGTACTCCTACTCCGTCATCTACTCCCGCGCCCTGCCGGACGCGCGTGACGGGCTGAAGCCGGTCCAGCGCCGGATCCTCTACGGCATGAGCGAGCTCGGGCTGCGGCCGGACCGGGCGCACGTCAAGAGCCAACGGGTCATCGGCGAGGTGATGGGGAAGTACCACCCGCACGGTGACACCGCGATCTACGACGCGCTGGTGCGGCTGGCTCAGCCGTTCACGATGCGGCTGCCGGTGATCGACGGGCACGGCAACTTCGGCTCGCTCGACGACGGCCCCGCGGCGGCCCGCTACACCGAGGCGCGGATGGCGCAGGCCGCGTTGCTCATGGTCGGTGGCCTCGACGAGGACACCGTCGACTTCGTCCCCAACTACGACGACACCGAGACCCAGCCCGGGGTCATGCCGGCCGCGTTCCCCAACCTGCTGGTCAACGGCGCCAGCGGCATCGCCGTCGGGATGGCGACCAACATGGCGCCGCACAACCTCGTCGAGGTCATCGGTGCGGCGCGGCACCTCATCGCCCACCCGACGTGCTCCCTCGACGACCTGATGAAGTTCGTCCCCGGCCCCGATCTGCCCGGCGGCGGCAGGATCATCGGGCTCGACGGGATCCGCGATGCCTACCTCACCGGCCGCGGCGCCTTCCGCACCCGCGCGACGGCCCGGATCGAGGCGATCACTCCGCGCCGCAAGGGAATCGTCGTCACCGAGATGCCCTACCTCGTCGGTCCGGAGAAGGTCATCGAGAAGATCAAGGACCTTGTCCAGTCCAAGCGGCTCCAAGGCATCAGCGACGTCAAGGACCTCACCGACCGCTCGCACGGCATGCAGCTCGTGATCGAGGTGAAGAACGGCTTCAACCCCGACGCGGTGCTCGAGCAGCTCTACAAGCTCACCCCGCTGGAGGAGTCGTTCAACATCAACAACGTCGCCCTCGTCGAGGGCCAGCCGCGCACCCTCGGGCTCAAGCAGCTGCTGCAGGTCTACGTCGACTTCCGCACCGATGTCGTCACGCGCCGCACGCGGTACCGCCTGCGCCGCGCGGAGGAGCGGCTGCACCTCGTCGACGGCCTGCTCGTCGCGATCCTCGACATCGACGAGGTCATCCAGCTCATCCGCGGCTCCGACGACACCGACACCGCACGGACGCGGCTGGTGGAGGTCTTCGAGCTGTCGACCGCGCAGGCCGACTACATCCTCGAGCTGCGACTGCGCCGCCTGACGAGGTTCTCCCGGATCGAGCTCGAGACCGAGAAGGCCGAGCTCGAGCAGCGCATCGGCGAGCTCCGCGCGATCCTCGCCGACGAGAAGCTGCTCCTGCGCACGGTCTCCTCCGAGCTCGGCGAAGTCGCGAAAACCCATGGCTCGCCTCGCCGCACGGTCCTCCTCGAGGCTGCAGGCGCTGCCATCGTCACCGGGGCGAGCGCGGGGGCGAGCGCGGCGATGCCCCTCGAGGTCACTGACGACCCGTGCTGGGTTCTGCTGTCATCGACCGGGCTGCTCGCCCGCACGACGACCGACGAACCGATCTCGACCGAGGGTGGCCGGTCGAAGCACGACGTCATCGTCGGAGCCGTCCGCACGACGGCCCGCGGCGAGGTCGGCCTCGTGACCAGCGCCGGTCGGATGATCCGCCTCTCCGCGGTCGAGCTCCCCACGCTGCCCCCGACCGCCGGCCCGCCTGCGCTGTCCGGCGGGGCGCCGCTCGCGGCCTACGTCGACCTGCCGCGCGGCGAGGAACCACTGACGCTCGCCTCCGTCGCCGCGGACTCCCCCGGTCTCGCGATCGGCACCGCCCAGGGGGTGGTCAAGCGCGTCGCGACGGACTACCCCGCCCGCGCCGACTGGGAGCTCATCTCGCTCAAGGACGGCGACTTCGTCGTCGGCGCGTGCGAGATCCCCTCTGACAGCTGGGATCTGGTGTTCATCAGCACCGACGCGCAGCTGCTCCACTTCCCGGCTGCGTCCGTCCGTCCGCAGGGCCGCTCGGCCGGTGGGATGGCCGGCATCAAGCTTGCCCCCGGTCAGACGGCCGGCTGGTTCGGCGCCATCGACCCGGGCCTGGAGGCGGTGGTCGTGACCTCGAGCGGGTCCTCCGGCGCCCTCCCCGGCACCGAGCCCGGAGCCCTCAAGGTCACTCCGTATGCCGAGTACCCCGCCAAGGGGCGCGCCACCGGTGGCGTGCGCTGCCATCGCTTCCTCAAGGGCGAGGACACCCTCGTGCTGGCCTGGGCCGGCGCGACTCCGGCGCGGGCGGCGGGTGCCAACGGGGTCGCGATCGAGCTGCCCGAGGCCACGGGCCGGCGCGACGGCTCGGGCATCCCCGCCGCGGCCGTCATCGCGGGGATCGCCGGACCGGTCGGTGGTGCGGCATGACGGTCGCGGCCGGGCACGGACACAGCGCCCCCGACGCCTGTTCCGTCGACTGGGACGCCGCGCTCGACACCACCGTCTACGGCACGGCCGCTCCGGCGCGCTTCTGGGTCGCGCTGGAGCAGAGCGGCCCCTGGGGACACAACGCCGCTACCGAGTCGCACCTGCCCGTCGACGTCGGGACGGCTCTGGAGCAGGCCTGCGCCGAGCACGGCGGACGCCTGTCGCTGCTGCGTCGACCGGGGCAGCATCCTGACCAACACCCCTCTGGGCACACGGTGCTCGTGGCCTGGACCGGGACGCAAGAGCGGCCGGCCTTCCTCCTCGGCGGCTCGGTCGCTGATCCCGCCGAGCTGCTGCAGCTGGATCTCGATGCCCTCGGGCGGGGAGACGTAGCCCGCGTCCAGGCCTCGGTCGCTGGGCTCGTCGTGGCCGCTCCGGCCCTGCTCGTCTGCACCAACGGCCGGCGCGACGTCTGCTGCGCCGTCCGCGGGCGGCCGATCGCCATCGCCGGCCACGCGGCATACCCCGGGCGGGTGTGGGAGTGCTCCCACACGGGCGGTCACCGGTTCGCGCCGACCGGGGTCCTCCTGCCGTGGGGCCGCACGATCGCGCGACTGACCATCGACGGCGTGTCGGCGGCGCTGGACGCGTCCGACTCCGGTCTTTTCGCGCGCGACCTGCTCGGGCCGCGGCACGACCGTGGCGCCAGTGCCCTGACATCGCGACACCAGGTCGCCGAGTCGGCCGTGCGGGAGCTCATCGGCGAGGTCGAGCCGTCGGCCCTCGCCACGAGCCAGCCCGGCGACGACGAGGACGGCGACGTCGAGGTGACCCACGCCGACGGCCGCTCCTGGCAGGTGGCCATGACGCCCACCGAGGGCGCACCCCGGCACAGCTCCTGCCACGACACCCCCGTCCCCGCCCGGACCTGGCTGACCTCCATCACGGAGCAGGCCGACGACCCCGACGTGTTGCGGTGAGTGGCCCGTTCTGGGCGTTGACGCCCGAAAGATCCGGTCGTCAGCCGCAACGAGTGGGTATGCCGCTGGGGCGGGTCAGCCGAGGGCGGCGGAGGCCTTGTCCAGCCGGGCGAGCTCGTCGTCGGCGAGGGTGAGGGTCATCGAGTCGAGCAACGGCTGCACCTGCTGGACCGTGCGGGCGCTGGCGATGGGTGCCCCGACGGTCGGCTGGACCCGCAGCCACGCCAGCGAGACCGCCGTCACCGACGTGCCCCTGGCGTCCGCGATCTCGTCGAGGGTGTCGAGCAGGGTGGTCGCTCCCGGGCGCTCGAGGTAGCGTCCGGCCGCCTGCGCCCGGGCCGACTCGACGCTGGTGCCGGGCCGGTACTTGCCGGTGAGGAACCCGCTGCCCAGCGAGGAGTAGGGCAGCTGGACGATCCCCCGGTCGCGAAGCGTCGGCACGAGCTGCGACTCGATGTCGCGCTCGACGAGGCTCCACTTGTCCTGGGCGACGGTGAAGGGCGTCAGCCCTTCGGCAGCAGCGATGTCGAGAGCGCTGGCCAGCCGGCCCGCGGAGAAGTTGGAGGCGCCGACCTCGCGCACCTTGCCGGACCTGACGAGGGCGTCGAAGCCCGCGACGTAGTCCGCCTGGTCGACGGCGTCGTCGTCACGGTGGGCGTAGTAGACGTCGAGGTGGTCGGTCTGCAGCCGGCTCAGTGAATCGTCTACGGCAGCCTGCAGATTGGCCGGCGAAAGACCGGGACGGTCGGTCTTCGCGAAGACCTTGGTGTGGATCTCCACGGCGTCCCGGTTGCCACGTGAGGCGAGCCACTCCCCGATGATCAGCTCGGAGTCGCCGCCGGAGTTGCCGGGCACCCACTGCGAGTAGGCGTCGGCGGTGTCGATCGACACCCCACCACCCGCGACGAAGGCGTCCAGCACCGCGAAGCTCTCGTCGCGATCGGCCGTCCAGCCGAACACGTTGCCACCGAGGACGAGGGAGCCGAGGTCGAGCGAGGTCATGTGGGTCACCTTCCGTAGGGAATCTGCCGTCTGCCGTGGAAAACGCCGACTCGCGCGTGCCCATTCCGGCTCCCGCCGAACTCAGCGCTACCAAGGCCGGGCGACCTGGGGCCGTGACCCGCCGCTGTTCTGGTCGCCCTGGCCCTGGGCGCGCTGCTGCTGGTTGTCCTGGGTCTTGTTGTCGAGCTGCTGCTGCTTGTCCTGGCTGGGCTGCTGACCTTGGGGGCCCTGGTCACCGGGCTGGGCCGGCTGCGCCTTGCTCTTCTCCTGGGCACGGTTCTTGGCGTCGTCGAGCTCCTGACCGGTGGTGCCCCCGCTCGGGGTGAAGCAGCCGTGCGGCGCCTGGGCGACGACCACCACGACCCGGTCGTAGATCGGCTTGCTGGCGGCGGCACCCGAGGCGGCCTGGGCCGCGTCACCGAGCTTCTCGAGGCTGAGGACGAGGTTGACACGCACCTCGCAGGCCTCGAGCCTGTCCTTCGGGGCGTTCGCGAGGGCCTGCTCGAACTTGTCGCGCGCGCCCGCGAAGTCACCGGTGAGCACGTGGGCGTCGCCGAGGGCGAAGGGAGCCTTGTAGCGCTCGATGACGTTGAGCAGGCCGAGCCGGTCGCCGGCCGCCTGGACCGCGGTGACGTCGCCCGCGGCATACGCGTCCCGGGCCTGCTGGCCGATGGCCACCATGGTCAGCAGCTTGACCGCGACGAGGAGCAGCACGATCACGAGCGGCAACGACCAGACGATGAGCTTGCGCCGCAGCGCGAGTCGCGCCGCTCGTGCCTCCGGCTTCTCGGCCGGCGGTCGACCCAGCTCACCGCCGCGTCCCGCAGGCGGCGGCGTCGTGCCCTGCGGGCGGGCGAGGATCGTCATACGGCACCTCCGGGGGTGGCTGCGGAGACCTTCTCGAGGACGGCCGGCGGGTTGACGGCCGCGGTCCCGGTCGCCTGCGGGGTCACGTCATCGGGACGACGTCGCCCGGCGCGCAGGGCCGTGGCCGCCGCGACGGACACCCCGAGGTCCCAGGCGGCCAGTGCGGCGAGAGCGAGCAGGAACACCCAGTAGTACTCGGTGCGCCCCACCGCGGCCTGGGTCGCGTCCGCCGAGGTGAGCGAGGCGGTGTCCTTGAGGGCGACCTCGGAGACGATGCTCGCCGCGCCGTCGTCGGAGGTCCGGTGGAGGTAGGGCACCTTGAGCTGGCCGGCGATGGCCCGCAGCTCCTTCTCGTCGATCTTCGACAGTGCCGGCTGACCGGTGGAGGGGTCGAGGATGTCGTCCTCGCGCCGCGTCCCGGTCTGCTTCATCCGGCCACCCTGCGTGCTGCCGTAGCCGAGCACCGCACCACCGTTGACCAGGGTGGGGTCGATGTCGAAGGGGTCGGGCGCGGTGTCGGCGGTCTGCTCGCCGTCGCCGAGATAGAAGACGAGGCGGGCCCGCTCGGGGTGGGTCGCCCGGCCGTGGTCGAGCGCGTCGGAGAGAGCCGTTCGCGCGACGGTGACGCTGCTGCCCTGCGACCACGTCGAGGTCTCGGCGAGGAGCGTGTCGACCGAGGACGCCAGCGCGTTGGCATCACTGGTCAGCGGCAGCCGGGTCACGGTCTGGTGGTCGAAGGACATGACGGTGTAGCGCGCCCCGGGCAGCTGGGCCGCGATGCCCTTGACGTCGGCCCGGACACCCGCGAGCCGCGGTTGACCCCCGGCATAGTCCTGCGCCATGACCGACGAGGTCGTGTCGATGAGGAAGTAGACGTCGAGGTCGCTCGCGCTCACCGTGATCTCGCCCCCCGGCATACCGGGACGGACGGCCGCGACGAGCAGGAGCGCGACCATGGCGCTCCGCCGGGACCGGGTCAGGACCGAGTCGGTCCGCTCCCGCGGACCGGCGGGCCACCAGACGAGGAATCCGGCGACGGCGGCGAGGAGGACGAGCAGGAGCCAGGGGACGACGGGCTGCACGGTCACGGGCGCCACCTCAGCCGACGGAGGAAGAGCAGAGCCGCCAGCCCGGTGGCGGCCAGCCCGATCCAGAGCTGCGGGTCGTCGTGCACCGCGAGCAGGGGTCGGGTCGGGATCCGGGTGGCCTCGCGGGAGGTCACTGCGTTGAGGATCTCGGCCACCGCGCCGACATCGTTGAGCGCGTAGTAGACACCGCCGGTCTTCGCGACCACCTGCTTCATCTCCCGGGCGGCCGACGAGGCGGGGCTGTCGGCGGGGTTGACGCCGTAGACCTGGATGTGGCCGGTGCTCGCGAGCTGCCCCGCCTCGGGCAGGCTGAACAGCGACTTGCCGGCCGCCTCGTTGTCGGTCGCGAGGATGACCGACCGGGCCCGCGGGAGCTCGGGGTGGTCGAACCCACGCAGGCAGGTCGCCAGCCCGTCGCCGATGAGGGAGCTGCCCTCGCCGTTGAGGGTGCCGGCGAAGAAGGGGTCCTGGGGGTCGAGGGTGCGCAGCGCGCTGGCGGCCTTGGCCAGCTCGTCGCTGATGAACTGGTAGTCGTCGGTGAGCGGGAAGACCGGCACGGCGGAGCTGTTGAAGATCACGAGGGAGAGCCGCTCGCCCTTGAAGCCCTCGGCGAGCTGCCGGAAGCGATCGACGACCTGGGCGTCGACGTCGATCATCGAGCCCGACACGTCGAGGCAGAGGACGATGTCGCGGTTGTCGCGCTCCTGGCTGATGACGGTGCGTGCCTGCGGACGGGCGGCCCCGACGATGGCGACGAGCCCGATGGCGGCAGCCAGCCCGCCGATGGCGAGGGTGCGCAGCTGGTGGGCGCGGACCGCCCGCCGGAAC
>NZ_JANXRJ010000002.1 GCF_025353065.1 Lapillicoccus sp. | reverse complement strand
CTGCCGGCGGCCGCGTCGCCACCGGCGGCGCCGTCACCAAGTCGGCAGCACGTGCCCGAGGACTGGGTCGCCTCGACCACCGCCCCCTTCGGTGAGACATCACTCGGACTGAGCACCCTGCCCGACGGCCGCACCCTGCGCGCCCACGTCGAGGACTCCCCGACCGACTGGCTGGGCCCCCACCACCTTGCGGCCTTCGGGGCCGACACGATGCTCCTCGTCAAGCTCCTGCACGCCGGACAGCGGCTGCCCGTCCACGCCCATCCCGACGGCGAGTTCGCGGCCCGGCACCTCGGCCGGGCGCACGGCAAGGTCGAGGCGTGGCACATCCTCGTCGGTGGTGAGGTCTTCCTCGGGCTGCGCCGTCCGGTCACGAGGACCGCGCTGCTCGACCTCGTCGACCAGCAGGACGTCGAGGCGCTGCTCGACCTGCTGCACCGACGGGTGGTCCATCCGGGCGACACCGTCTACGTCCCGGCCGGGACCCTGCACGCCATCGGCGCCGGCCTGCTCCTCGTCGAGCTCCAGCAGCCGGAGGACCTGTCGATCCTCTGCGAGTGGCGCGGGTTCGACCTCGCGGGCGCCACTGACGGACACCTCGGCCTGGGCTTCCGCACCGCTCTCGAGGCCGTCGACGACACGGTCCTCGACCCGGCCGCGGTGGACGACCTCACCCGGTCCGACCCGTCCCTCGGCCTCCTCCCGGCACGGTCCGCGCCCTACTTCCGCGCCGAGCGACACGCCGTGTCGTCACCCCTATCGCTCGACCGGGGCTTGCTGGTCATGGCCGTCCTGTCCGGGACGATCTCCCTCCGGTCCGGCGCCGTCCGCAGCGAGTCCGCCGACCCGATGGACCTTCCCGCCGGGAGCACGACGGTCGTCCCATGGGCGGCCGGTCCGCTCCTCGTCCGCGGCGCCGGCGAGATCCTCGTATGCCGCCCTCCGCTCGCGCGGTGAGTGGGTCCGACGGCGCCCGATTGGATAGTGTCCGAGTCGGCGCCCGGGTCGGCCGCGGCGGCCCCGGCACCCGGACGCGACAGGAGGACACCATGGCCGCCCAGCAGCCCAAGCGGCCGACCATGAACGACGTGGCCCGCGACGCGGACGTCAGCCTCAAGACCGTCTCCCGCGTGGTCAACCGGATGACGACGGTCGACCCCGCGATGACCGACCGGGTCCTCGTCTCGATCCGCCGCCTGGGCTACCGGCGCAACGACGTCGCGGCCACCCTCCGGACCGGCACCGAGACGCGCACCATCGGGCTGATCACCGCAGACCTCCAGAACGCGTTCTACACCCCCATCGCCGCCGCCATCGCATCGGCGGCCCGCGCCCGCGACTTCCACCTCATCACCGCGAGCTCGGAGGAGAGCCCCGACCTCGAGAAGGCCACCGTGCTCGACCTCTTCCAGCGCCGGGTCAGCGGGCTGGTCATCGTCCCGTCGGGCGACAACCACCGCTACCTCCGGACAGAGGTCAAGATGGGGACCCCGGTGGTCTTCGTCGACCGTCCCGGCGGCGGGCTGCGCGCCGACGCCGTCCTGCTCGACAACGCGGGCGGAGCGGCCGCGGCGGTGGACGAGCTGCTCGCCGCGGGACACACCCGCATCGCCGTCCTGCTCGACTCCCTCGAGATCTACACGATGCGCGAACGGCACGCCGGGGTGCAGGTGGCCCTCGAGCGGGCGGGGGTCGCCCTGGACCCGGCGCTCGTGGGGCATCGCCTCCACACCCCCGACGACGCGGCCGCGGCCGTGGCGACGATGCTCGACCTCCGCCGCCCACCCACGGCCGTGCTGTGCGGCAACAACCGCAGCCTCATCGGTGCCGTCGACCAGGTCTGGCGCCGGCGCAGCGACGTCGCGGTCGTCGGATTCGACGACTTCGAGACCTCCCGGCTGCTGCCGATGCCCGTGCGGATCGTGAACTACGACGCCGCCGAGCTCGGTCGCATCGCCGCCGAGCGGGCCTTCGCGCGGCTCGACGGAGACACCTCCGCGGCCCGGACGATCCTGCTCCCCACCGAGCTCGTGTCCAGGGGCGGCTTTGCCCGCTGACCCCCGGCTGGCCCGGATGTCGTTGCCGCAGAAGGCTTCCCTGACCTCGGGAAGCGGGATGTGGCACACCCAGGGCATCAGGACCGCGGAGGGCAACGACGACCTGGTCCCGCGGCTGCTGCTGACCGACGGACCGCACGGCCTGCGGAAGCAGGTCGAGGGGAGCGACCCCCTCGCCCTCGACAACGGCATACGCGCCACCTGCTTCCCGCCTGCCGTGACCCTGGGGTCGACGTGGAACCCCGCGCTCGTGGAGCGCGTCGGGGCGGCGATCGGCCGGGAGGCGCGCGCCGAGCAGGTCGCCGTGGTCCTCGGGCCGGGCGTCAACATCAAGCGGTCGCTCCTGTGCGGCCGCAACTTCGAGTACCTCTCCGAGGACCCCGTCCTCGCCGGCCGGATCGGTGCCGCCCTCGTCCGCGGCATCCAGTCGATCGGCGTGGGGGCCTCGCTCAAGCACTCCGCGGCCAACAACCAGGAGACCGACCGCCTCCGGGTCAGTGCCGACATCGACGAGCGCACCCTGCGCGAGATCTATCTCGCGGCCTTCGAGCACGTCGTCACGCACGCCGCACCGTGGACGGTGATGTGTGCCTACAACCGCGTCAACGGTACGTATGCCAGTGAGCACCACGAGCTGCTGACGCGGATCCTGAGGCAGGAGTGGGGTTTTGACGGGTTGGTGATGTCGGACTGGGGTGCCGTCGACGACCGCGTCCGGGCTCTGACGGCCGGGCTCGACCTCGAGATGCCCCCGACGCACACGGACGCGGCTGTCGTCGACGCGGTCCTGGCCGGGACGCTCGACGAGGAGGTGGTCGACCGGGCCGCCGGGCGGTTGCTGGCCCTGGTCGACCGCACCCGCGCCGAGTCCCGGCACCCGACCTCGACCCCGGTCGCCCTCGACGCCCACCACCAGCTGGCCCGGGCAGCGGCGGCCGACGGAGCCGTCCTGCTCAAGAACGACGACGGCCTGCTCCCCCTCTCACCGACGGCGCCGCAGACCATCGCGCTGATCGGGCCGTTCGCCGCTGTGCCGCGCTACCAGGGGTCCGGCAGCTCGCGCGTCACCCCGACCCGGGTCGACGGGCCCCTCGACGCGATCCGGGCCCTCGTGGGCGCCGCGGTCATCGTCGAGACGGTGCCCGATGACGGTGCCGACACCGACACCGACACCGACACCGACACCGTCGCCCTCGCGGCCCGGGCCGACGTCACGGTGCTCTTTCTCGGACTCCCGGACGAGGCGGAGTCCGAGGGCTTCGACCGCACCGACATCGTGCTGCCGGTCGACCAGCTGCGGCTGCTCGACCGGGTGGCCGCCGTCACCGACCGGCTCGTCGTGGTGCTCGCCAACGGCGGCGTGGTCTCGGTCGCGGAGTGGCAGGACCGCGCGAGCGCCGTCCTCGAGCTGTGGCTGCCCGGTCAGGCGGGCGGGCTGGCCGTCGCGGACCTGCTCTTCGGACGGACCAACCCGTCCGGCCGGCTCACCGAGACCATCCCGCTCCGGCTCGAGGACTCCCCCGCCTACCTCCACTTCCCCGGCGCCGAGGGGACCGTCACCTATGGCGAGGGCCTCTACGTCGGCTACCGCTACTACGACACGCTCCACGTCCCGGTGGCCTACCCGTTCGGGCACGGGCTCAGCTACACGACCTTCGAGCACACCGACCTCGAGGTCCACCTGGACGGCACCACCACACTGGTGGCGGTGACCGTGACCAACACCGGACCCGTCGCCGGCGCCGAGGTCGTGCAGGTCTACGTCCGCGCGCACGGCACCGTCGGGCGCCCTCGCCACGTGCTCGGCGGCTTCGCCAAGCTGTCGCTCGAGCCCGGCGCCGGCGAGCGCGTGACGATCCCCCTCGACGCGCGCTCCTTCGCCTACTGGTCGGCCCGCGAGCACCGGTGGCGCGTCGAGGCGGGCGAGGCCGTGATCGAGGTCGGCGCCTCCTCCCGGGACCTCCGGCTCACGACGACGATCACGGTGCCGGTCGACGGTCACCCTCCGGTCCTTACGCCCCTGTCGACCGTGGGTGAGGCCCTGGAGCACCCCGAGGCCGGGCCGCTGCTGGCGCGTCCCGGCGGGCCGATCGCCACCATGCTGGCCGACGACACCCTCGACCCCGGCCACCATGCGATGCTCCGCTCGGTCCCGCTCTCGCGGGTGGCCGCGTTCGACCCGGCTATCGACGTCGAGCGGTTGCGCGCCCTTCTGGCGCCGCCGACGGAGCCGCGGATCGGCTGAACGGGTGACGCACGGATCGAACAGGTGTTCGATATCCTGTCCGGGTGACCGACCTGCCGCGCCGCGCGCTCCGGCAGCCGCGCAGCCTCGTCCCCGAGCAGTATGCCGCCGCGGCGATCACGCCCGCGCCCACCCAGATCACGGTCTCCGCCTGGGTGGTCTGGGAGGACGGCGTCGAGGAGCTCGTCGAGGGCCAGGCGGTCGCGTGGACCACCCGGGCCGTCCGGGTGCGGTGGGGCGTCCCCCCGCACCTCTTCGAGACCTGGGTCTGGGCCGGCGCGGTCAGCCGGCACTGACCCGCGTCAGACGGTGAAGACGATCTTGCCGAAGACCTCGCCGGCCGCCATCTTGGCGAAGCCGTCCCGCGCGTCCGCAAGGGGCATGGTGCTGTCGATGACCGGCGTGATGCCCTGCTCGGTCACGAAGGTCGCCAGCCGCTCGAGCTCGTGCCGCGTGCCCATGGTGGAGCCGATGACCCGCAGCTGCTTGAAGAAGATCTTGGTCAGCTCGGCCTTCGCGGGCGCATCACCCGAGGTGGCGCCGGAGATGACGATGGTGCCGCCGGGGTTGAGCGCGTTGACCGAGTGCGACCACGTCGCCGCGCCGACGGTCTCCATGACCGCGTCGACCCGCTCGGGCAGCCGCGCCCCCGACGCGAAGGCGCGATCGGCGCCGATCTCGAGCGCCTTGGCGCCCTTGGCCTCGTCACGCGAGGTGACCCACATCCGGTAGCCGGCGGCCGAGCCGAGCTGGACCAGGGCCGTCGCGACCCCCCCGCCGGCGCCCTGGACGAGCACGGTCGAGCCCGGCGAGACGCCCGCGTTGGTGAACAGCATCCGGTATGCCGTGAGCCACGCCGTCGAGAGGCAGGCGGCGGTCTCCCAGGACATCCCCTCGGGCTTCGGCACGAGGTTGGAGGTCGGCACAGCGACCTGCTGCGCGATCGTGCCGTCGTGGATCTCGGAGAGCAGCGAGCGCCTGGGGTCCATCGTCTCGTCGCCCCTCCAGCCGTCGCTGGTGACGACGGCGTGCACGATGACCTCGTTGCCGTCGGGGTCGACCCCCGCGCCGTCGCAGCCGAGGATCATCGGGGTCCTCTCGACCGGGAGGCCGACACCCTTGAGCGACCACACGTCGTGGTGGTTGAGCCCAGCAGCCTTGAGCGAGACCGTGGTCCACCCGGGTCGCGCCTCCGGCTCCGGACGCTCAGCCACCTCGAGGGCGCTCAGCGGGTCGTCGGGACTGATCCTGGCAGCGTAGGCAGCGAGCATCTCCTCACCCTACGACCCGGGTCAGGCGCGAGCACGCACACCCACAGCACCGTCAGGCAGGCGGTCCGGCTCGGCGACGAGGTCGGGCAGCACGGTCATGGCCGGCCCCGCCGGAATCACGGCATGGATCGCGGGCGTCACGGTGCCCGCCATCCCGAACCGCATCTTCTTGGTGTATTCGAGGCCGTCCTCGATGAGCATCCGGTTGGTGCGGATCAGGTCGGAGATGATCCCGAGCATGACCGAGAGGAAGGCGATGAGGATGCCGGCCACCCCGAGCAGCAGCGACTGCAGGTGGTTGCCACCGCGGTCGGTGAACTGCAGCACGGCATACCGGACGAAGGGCGCGATGCCGAGGACGAAGAAGATCGCGGCGAGGGCTCCGAAGATCGCGTAGGGCTTGTACATGATGTAGGCCCGGATGATCGCCATGGCGGACTTGGCGACGTGCTCCCTGGTCGACCTGAACAGCCGGGACTCCCGCGTCTTGGGGTTGGTCACGACCGGGATGCTGACGATCCTCAGCTTCTTCACGCCCGCCTGGATGATCGTCTCCATGCAGTAGCTGAAGCGGGTGATGGTGTTGAGCAGCATGAGGGACTCGCGCGAGTAGGCGCGGAACCCGCTGGCCGCATCGGGCAGGTCGGTGCCGGCCGCGCGGTTCACCACGCTGCTGCCGAACTTCTGGAGGGCGATCTTCGTCCGCGAAAAGTGCTCGACGAGGTGCACCTGCCGGTCGGCGATGACGATGTCGGCCGTGCCGCTCACGATCGGCTGGACGAGGTCGCTGATGCGCTCCTGGGGGTACTGGTTGTCGCCGTCGGTGTTCACGACGATGTCGGCCCCGAGCTCCAGCGCGCGCTGCACCCCGTCATGGAAGGACCGCCCGAGGCCCCGGTTGCGGGCGTGCCGGACGAACTCCGTCACGCCGTGCTCGCGCGCCACCTCGACCGTGCGGTCGGTGGACCCGTCGTCGATGATGAGCACGATGATCTCGTCGATGCCGGGGATCGCCTTCGGGATCGTCGACAGCACGAGGGCGAGCGTCTCCTCCTCGTTGAGGCAGGGGACCTGGACGACCAGCTTCACGGAGCGACCTTTCTGGAGGGCACCTCGAGGATACGTGTCGCGGCGTGTCGCACCCTAGTCCAGAGCCGGATCGGCGAGCCGGTGCCGCCCCACTCGTAGGATCCTCCCCGTGACGCACACCCTCTCTGTCATCGGCACCGGCTACCTCGGGGCGGTCCACGCGGCCTGCATGACCCAGATGGGTCACACGGTGGTCGCGGTCGACACCGACGCCGACAAGGTCGCGGGCCTGGCCGCGGGCCGGGCCCCGCTCTTCGAACCGGGACTCGACGAGCTCCTCGCGGCGACCCTGGCGACCGGTCGGCTCACCTTCACGACCGACGTGTCGGCGGTGGCGGACTGCGACGTCCACTTCATCTGCGTCGGCACGCCCCAGCGACGCGGTGAGTATGCCGCCGACACCCGCTACGTCTTCGCCGCGCTCGAGGCGATCGCCCCGCACCTGCGCGCCGGTTCGCTCGTGGTCGGCAAGTCGACGGTGCCGGTCGGGACGGCCCACGCCCTGACCGAGCTGCTGCGCGAGCTGACGGGCCGGCGGTTGGCCGGTGCCGCGGCCCGGCTGGCCTGGAACCCCGAGTTCCTGCGGGAGGGGTTCGCCATCAAGGACACGATGTCGCCGGACCGGCTCGTCTACGGTGTCGAGGGCGACGCGAAGGAGGCCGACATCGCCCTCCTCGACGAGGTGTATGCCGTGCCCCTCGCCGCCGGGACACCCCGGCTCGTCGTCGACCTGCCGACCGCCGAGCTGGTCAAGGTGGCGGCCAACGCCTTCCTCGCCACGAAGATCTCCTTCATCAACGCCATGGCCGAGGTCTGTGAGGCTGCGGGCGCCGACGTCGTGCACCTCGCCGACGCCATCGGGATGGACGACCGGATCGGCCGGAAGTTCCTCGGGGCCGGGATCGGCTTCGGCGGGGGCTGCCTGCCCAAGGACATCCGCGCCTTCATGGCCCGCGCGGGGGAGCTCGGCGCCGACCAGGCGCTGACGTTCCTGCGCGAGGTCGACGCCATCAACGACCGGCGACGGGTCCGCATGGTCGACATGGCCCGGGAGCAGTGCGGCGGGACCCTGCGCCACAAGAGGGTGGCCGTCCTGGGCGCCGCCTTCAAGCCCGACAGCGATGACGTGCGCAACTCCCCCGCGCTCGACATCGCCGCGGCGGCCCAGCAGGCCGGGGCGACGGTCGTCATCCACGACCCCAAGGCCATCCCGGCCGCTCGCCTCGCCCGTCCGACGCTGACCTACGCCGAAGCGGTCGAGGACGCGCTGACGGGCGCCGACGTCGTGCTGCACCTGACGGAGTGGTCCGACTACCGGGACCTCGACCCTGCACGACTGACCGCACTGGTCGCCTCCCCGAGCATCATCGACGGGCGCAACTCCCTCGATCCCGCGGTGTGGCGCGCGGCGGGGTGGGTCTACCGCGCCCTCGGCCGACCGCACGCCTGAGGGCACCTCCCTCCGCCCGCCCTTCCTCCCGCCCTTCCTCCCGACCGAGGGACCACCGAGCCACTAGGCTGTGACGGTGGATTCCCCGGAGATTGCGCGCGTCGAGGCCGCCGGAGGGGGGCAGCAGGCCCCGGTCTGCGAGCTGACCATCGTGCTTCCCTGCCTCAACGAGGCCGAGACGCTCGCCGTGTGCATCCGCAAGGCGCGTCGCTCCTTGAGCCGCCTCGGCATCGGGGGCGAAATCATCGTGGCCGACAACGGCTCGACGGACGGTTCCCAGCAGATCGCCTGCGACGAGGGCGCCCGGGTGGTCCCCGTCTCGACACGGGGCTACGGGGCCGCCCTGCGTGGGGGGATCGAGGAGGCCCGGGGCGAGTTCGTTTTGATGGCCGACGCCGACGACAGCTACGCGCTGGACGACATCGGCGCCTTCGTGGAGGCCCTGCGCGCGGGCGCCGACCTCGTCATGGGCAACCGGTTCCTGGGCGGCATCGAGCCCGGCGCGATGCCCGCACTGCACCGCTACCTGGGCAACCCCGTGCTCTCCCGGATCGGGAGGCTGTTCTTCCACATCCCCGTCGGCGACTTCCACTGCGGGATGAGGGCGTTCCGGCGGGACGCCGTCCTCGCGCTCGGCCCCCGGACGGACGGTATGGAGTTCGCCAGCGAGATGGTCGTGCGGGCCTCGTTGGCACGGCTGACGATCGTCGAGGTGCCGACCACCCTCCGTCCGGACGGCCGGACCCGCGCACCGCACCTGCGCACCTGGCGGGACGGCTGGCGCCACCTGCGCTTCCTGCTGGCCTTCAGCCCCCGCTGGCTCATGGTCTATCCCGGGCTGGTCCTGCTCGTGCTCGGCGCTCTGGGGCTGGTCTGGCTCTCCTTCGGCACCCTGACCGTGGGCGGCGTGTCGTTCAGCGTCCACACGATGCTGGCCTGCGGGACCGCCTTCATGGTCGGCGCCCAGACCCTCGGGCTGGCCATCGTCTCCCGCTCCTACGCCACGCACCTCGATCTGCTGCCGTCCCAGGCCGGTCTCGAACGGGCCCTCCAGCGAGTCACCCTGGAGCACGGCCTCGGGGTCGGCCTGCTCAGCGTCCTGACCGGGACCGCGGCCTTCGTCGTGGCCATCGCGCACTGGGGAAGTGTCGGTTTCGGCGCGCTGGACCCGACCAGCACGATGCGCCTGCCGATCTGGGGCATGGTGCTGATCGTCTGCGGGTTCGAGCTGATCCTCGTCAGCTTCACGATGAGCCTGACGACGATCGGGAGGCCCTGACCGGGTCGGGCGGCTCCTGTCGGCGCCGGTCCGCGATCATCTCCACCGCGGCGGCGCAGCCCACGACGACAGCGCCGACGAAGAGGAACCGGCCGGCCAGCTGGTAGCGGGCGATCGAGGCGTTGTAGTCCGCTGCCGTGATGACCGCCAGCAGCACCGTCCGCACGGCGAGACCGACCGCCAGCGCCAGCCCGAGGACGAGCAGGGGTGAGCGCGGCCAGCGCAGCCGCCACCAGCCCCGCAGGCCGGCGACGACCGCGATGACCGCGAGCACGACGAGCAACGGCCCGTAGACGGCGCCCAGGACGTCGAGACGCCAGGTCGTCGCGCGGAACCGCGCCTGCTGGGAGGAGGCGGCCGCCTCGTCGGCGGGCACTCCGGCCACGAGCGCCGCGACGCCGGCGCGGGTGACCTGACGGCTGGCCCCACGTGTCGTCCCCTGGTCGAGCAGACCCTTTCCGGTGAGCACCGAGGAGGTCATGGTGGCGGCGACCCGGGTCACCGTCCCCAGCGGAGCCCGCTGCAGCGACTGCAGCGACGCCGGGAGGCGTGGCGCGCAGGCCAGCACCCCGCTGTCGCACCCCGCGTTGATCTCGGCGTCGAGCCGGGCGAAGTAGTCCTGCGCCTCCGCCGCGGACGAGAACTTGCCGGCGTGGGCCGCCGCGTCGCGGATCGCCCAGACCGTCTGAGCCCCGCTCAGGACCTTGGGGGCGAAAGCCGGGTTGGCCGGCCGTTCGAGGAAGGACTCGATCTCGCGGGCGGCGGGGCTGACCCGGTAGACGGCGAGGCGCTGGGCCGTGGTGAGCGGGACGTAGTGCGTCGTCGAGCCACCACCGACCCTCGTCCAGTCCGCGTAGGCAGCCGGGTAGGACCCCTCCGCCGTCTCGACGGTGATCGCCACGCCGTAGTGCTCCGCGTTGAGGGCGCGCACCACGAGGAGCGGCGCGGCGAACGTGCCGCCGACGAGCGCCAGTGCGCAGCCATACCGTGCCATCGTCCTCAGCCGCACCCGGTGACCCTCGGCGCGGGCCCACAGCAACGGCGTCCCCACGACGATGACCGCGATGCCGGGCAGGATCGCGGCACCCTCCTCCCGGCACAGCCAGTAGACGCCTCCGGAGACCCCGGCGAGGACCGCGGCGCCGGCCCAGGCCCACCACCGCCGCCTCGTCAGGGCGAGCTGGAGGGCGAGGAAGACCGCTGCGACGAAGAGGAGCCCGAGCGAGCCCTGCCAGTTGTCGCGGATGAGCTCCGCGCTCTGGGAGTCGAAGCTCACCGGGTCGAGCGCGACGATCACGTATGCCGCGGTGGACGTGGCGAGCCGTCCCGTCGTGAACCAGACGGCCAGCGCCAGAACGGCTGCGGCGAGCAGGTAGGTCAGCTGTTCGCCGACCTTGAGCTCCCACCCGAGGTCGTGCATGAGCGCGATGAACACGGGGTAGGCCGGGCCCTTCGACAGGGTCAGGCTGTCGTAGGGACCGAGCCAGTCCCCGTTGGCGATCGAGCCCGCACTGCGCAGGAACAGCACGTCGTCCAGCGCCGAGAGGCCGTAGGGGATGGGCACGGACCGACGCAGGACGACGCTCGTCAGGGACGCGAGCAGGACGACGATCCCGCAACCGACCCTGGACACGACCCGCCGTCTGCTCGACCCGCCCAGCCGCCGCACGATCAGCACGATGGGGGGAGACCCCTCCTCGTGGACCGTGGGGTGACCCGGCGACTCATCCGACCGGGACCCGGCCGACGGCGAACACGGACTGGCCGAAGGGGGCCCGGTGCGTCTTCTCCCACCGCCTCGCCAGGGGGACCACGGCGCGGTCCCACACCGAGAGCAGTGGACCCTCACCGGGGGTCATCCGGAGCAGGCGCATCCCGACGAACCACGCGGCGAGCCCGGGCATGTTGACGTAGGTCGCGTGGACGTCCTCGAGCCCGGCACTCGTGAAGGCCTGCGTCAGGGTTGTGGTGGTGTAGCGGCGGACGTGACCGACGGAGCGGTCGAAGCGGCTCATCGCGAACTCGAAGGCCGGCACGAACATCACGACGGCGCCACCCGGGCGGACCAGCGTGTGGGCTGCGCGGAGGGCCTCGACGTCCGCGTCGATGTGCTCCAGGACGTTGAACGCGACGTAGGCGCTGTGGCGACCGCTCGGCGGCCGGAAGACGTCGATCGAGGAGACCGTGACGCGCGGGTCGTCGGCAAACCGGGCCGAGAGGACCGCGAGGCGACTCGCGTCGACCTCGGTCACGGTGATGGACGGGAGGCCCTGGTCGAGCCAGGTCTGTGCGTAGTCGCCCAACCCGCTGCCGAGCTCGAGCGGGGAGTCGCCGAGATGGGGCTGGGCCAGCGCGGTCAGCCACCGGTGGTAGTTCACGGCCGAGGCGACCGACTCGAGGGTCTGGGTCTGCAGCGCCGAGTCGCCCGACGCCGTCACGCCCTCCGGGGGTACGAACTGGTCCATGCTCACCTCGTCGCTCGCGTCGCGCCCGATGGCACCCTGGACGCGCTTGGTCGGCCCCTCCGCCGAAGCACGGGCTGTCGTCGAGGAGAGTACCGCGCCGCTCGTGCCTCGAGCGGCGGACGCGCGACCGGTCGAGTCCCGTGGTGTCAGGGAGTGGGGGATCGGCCGTCTCGGGTGGGTTCGGCCCCGTGCACGACCCGGGTGACCCGCCGGGAGAGCTGGAAGCGGGCCCAGAGGCCGACGCGCAGGGCGAGCCGCACGGGCGCCCACCTCGGACCGGCATACCGGCGGCTGAGGTAGCGGTAGGCGCTGTCGTGGTGCGCCTTCGACGAGCCGACCAGGTCGAGCGAGGTCGATGCCCCCCCGTGGTGGCGGACGACCGCGGAGGGCGCGTAGACGTTGTCCCAGCCGGCCCGGCCGATCCGCTCGCACAGGTCGGTGTCCTCGAAGTACATGAAGTAGCTCTCGTCGAACCCCCCAACCGCCTCGAAGGCCTCCCGGCGCACGAGCAGGCACGCACCCGAGAGCCAGCCGGTGGTCTCCTCGCGCGGATCGCCGCGCTCGCGGCGGTAGGACGCCGTCCACGGGTTGGTCGGCCACAGCCACCCGAAGAGCGCGTGCCCGATGCCCCGGCCCAGCGACGGGAGCTCGCGGGCGGAGGGGTAGAGCCGGCCGTCGGGCGTGAGGATGCGGGGCCCGAGCACGCCGGCGCGCGGCCACCGGCCCGCGACCCGGAACAGCTCGTCGAGGGCCCCGGGATCGATGGTCAGGTCGGAGTTGGCGATGAGGACCCACGGCTCGTCCGACGCGCGCACACCGACGTTGGCCCCGCCGCCGTAGCCGAGGTTGCGGCCGGTCTCCACCAGCGTGAGGTCCGGCTGGGCCCGGGCCCACTCCACCGTCCCGTCGGTCGAGCCGTTGTCCACGACGGTGACCGCGACGGCGGCGGTGCTCGCCGGCCCGAGGGACTCCACGAAGTGGGGCAGGAAGTCACCGGCGAACCACGTCACCACGACGACCCGCAGCACGGGCCTCACCCCATCGCTCACCGGGTCGCCGCTCACGGGGTCGCCGCTCCCCTGGACACCGCTCACCTGGACACCACCGCCTCGTAGATCTCGAGGTGGCCGCGCGCCGTGGCCTCCCACGTGTAGGTCGCGGCCCGGGCGATTCCCTTCCTGCTCAGCAGCTCTCGCCGTTCAGGGTCGTCGAGGAGGGCGGACAGTGCCGCCGAGACGTCCACCGCGTCGGGGGTCTCGGCGTAGGCGACGGCCTCGCCGCCGACCTCCGGCAGGGAGAGCCGACGGGTCGTGAGGACCGCGGCCCCGCACGCCATCGCTTCGAGGACGGGCAGCCCGAAGCCCTCGCCGAACGCCGGGTAGGCCACGACCTCGGCCCCCCCGAGCAGCGCCGGCACGAGGCCGTCGGGGACGAATCCCGTTCGCACGAAACGGAGCCCGGCCGGGACGGCCGCGAGCGCGGCGTCGATGCCGTCGTCCCAGCCCCGCCCGCCGGCGAGGACGAGCACGGGCGCGTCGTCCCGACCGCGTGAGCTGGCGACCCAGGCCTTCACGAGCGCCGGGACGTTCTTGCGCGGCTCGAGGGTGCCCAGGAAGGCGACGTAGGGCGTGTCCTCGGGCAGGTCCAGCCACCGCCGCACGGCCGACACCTCGGCGTGCGTCGGCGGTCGGAACCGGTCGTGGTCGACACCGTGCGGGACGACGCCGATGCGGGCCGGGTCGACGCCGGTGTGGGCGACGACCTCCTCCCTGGTCGCGATGCTGGGCACGATGAGCGCGTCGGCCTCGCGGGCGGAGACGCGGGTCCAGGTGGTGAAGAAGCGGCGCTTCGCCGCCAGGTGCATCTCGGGCAGCGAGAAGAAGGTCGCGTCGTGCAGCGTGACGACCTGCGCCGTCGGGGTCGCCGCGCTCCCCCTGACCAGCCGGGCGAGCGGCCGGTGGAGTCGCGCCCCCAGCCGCATGGCCAGCGGCATCGTGTAGTGCGGGGAGTGGAGGACGTCGGGCCGCAGGCGGCGGACGACGCCGGGCAGCCCCACCTGCTCCCACGCGAGTCGGGCCGGGGTGCCGGACGCCCAGCCCGGCGCGAGGTGGACGTGCTCGGGACCCAGCACCGCGGCATACCGGGCCCGGTCGCGCGCCTGCGCCGTGACGTGGACCTGCGCGCCGAGCCCGGGGAGGCGGGTCACGAGCTCGTCGACGTAACGTCCGACGCCTCCGCGGTCGGCGGGAAGGGCGGTGGCGTCGACGAGGACGGTGGTCATGAGGGCGGCGGGGTCTCCGGGTGTCGCGGGGTGTCGCAAGGGCGGTGTGCGTGGGGCAGGGTTCGTCCACCGGACCGCCGGTGTGCCCGGCGGGAGCGCGGAGCGCCGAGCCTATCGGGCCGCCGTCGGCCGGGAGGCAAGGGCGCGACCGCGCCGGGGTGTCCTGCGGCGGCGCGTCCACCCGCGGCTGCCGCCCCACGGGCGCCCCGGCTGGCGGTATATTCGCCGACGCCCTCCCTCGGCGCCGGCGACCGCAGACCACCCTGACGGTCGCCGCGACAACCGGCAGTGACGACCGCAGACCTAAGGACCCGATGACACCCGACGGGAGCACGACCGCCACGACGACCCCGGGGGCGGCGCCGGTCCTGACGGCCGTCCAGCTCCGGCGTCTGACCTACCTGCCGATCTTCGACTTCAGCGCCGGCCACGGGCTCGAGATCGGTCCCCTGGCCTCGCCGATCGCCGACCCGGCGAGCGCCGACGTCCAGTTCGTCGACATCATCGACCGGGACGAGCTGGTGGCCCACTTCGAGGGCGATCCGGCCGTCGACTGCGACGAGATCCCCGAGATCCACTACTGGCTCAAGGGTCCCGACGGGATCCGCACGCTGAGCGAGGCCGTCGCCCCCGGCGCACCCTTCGACTGGGTCGTCGCCGCCCACGTCGTCGAGCACATCCCCGACCTCGTCAGCTGGTTCGCCGAGCTCGCCTCTGTCCTGCGCGGCGGGGGGCACGTCGTGCTCACCGTCCCGGACCGCCGCTTCAGCTTCGACATCCTCCGTCCGGGCACCACGACCGGTCAGGTCCTGGCCGCCCACGCGTCAGCCGATGTCGTGCCGTCCCCCCGGGCCGCCTTCGACCACTTCCGTAGCCACGTCGCCTTCGGTGCGGACCGGGCCTGGGAGGGTCAGGTCCCCACCACCGAGGCCCGGACCTACTCGCTCGAGGACGCACGCGAGATGGCCCAGCGCGCGACCGAGGGCGAATACATCGACTCCCACGTGTGGACCTTCACCCCCTCCTCCTTCGTCGAGCAGATCGACGAGCTCGGGCTGCTGGGGATGATCGACTTCACCATCGTCGACATCGTGCCGACGCGACGCAACGAGCTCGAGTTCCATGTCGTCCTCGAGCGGCTCACCACCGATGGCGATCCCGCCGCGCGAGAGGAGCGGCGGCGCGCAGGCATCGAGCGAGCAAGGACGGCGTTGCCCCGAGAGGGCTTCCCGAATGCCGTCGGCGAGGCCCCACGGCCGCACCTCGCGGACCTGAACCTCACGCTCGAGGAGCTGCAGGAGGTGGCGTCGAGGCTCCGCGAGGAGGCCGCGAGCCTCCGCGAGGACGTGGCCGCACGCGACGACGAGCTGCACCGACTGCGCACGGCCCACCACGACGTGCTGGCCTCCCGACGCTGGATGGTCGGCGGGATGGTGGCCGCCCCGGTCGTCGCCCTCAGGAGGCGGCTGCGCCGCTCGTCACCCGGCTGACGACCCGGGCGCTGGGACGGGTCCCGATACACTCCTGCCTGATCCGAAGCACCTGACCGACACCCCAAAGGACCTTGACCTCCGTGAGCGAGACGACGGCGACAACCGGCTCGTCGGTGGGCGGCACCACCGCCACCGACTACAGCGAGCACTACTACCGTCACTACTCCGACAGCGAGGAGCCCTACGCCTGGAGCAGCCCCGGCTGGCGCGCCTTCTTCACCGGCGTCGCCGCCCGGGTGATCGCCGCCACGGGTCCGGTCGGGTCGGTGCTCGACGTGGGGTGCGCCAAGGGTCTGCTCGTCCAGGGCTTCCTCGTCGCCGGGAGCACCGACGCCGAGGGTTTCGACCTGTCGGAGACGGCCATCGCCGAGGCCGACCCCGAGGTGCGCGACCGGGTGAGGGTGGCCAGCGCCACCGTCCCCTTCGGACGTCGCTACGACCTCGTGACCTGCATCGAGGTGCTCGAGCACCTGTCGCCGCCCGACGCGGCGACGACGATCGAGAACATCTGCGCCGCGACCGACCGCGTGGTCCTCTCCTCCACCCCCGGCGACTTCGACGAGCCGACCCACGTCAACGTCCACCCCGTGGCCGACTGGGCCGCCGAGTTCGCGGCTCGCGGGTTCTACCGCCGCACCGACGTCGACCTGTCCTTCCTCTCTCCGTGGGCCGTCTACGTCGAGAAGGCGCCGCTCCGGACCCGGGACGTCGTCCACCGCTACGAGGCCGCGATGTATCCCTTGCGGCAGGAGGTCGCGGTCAAGCGCGACACCCTGCTCGACATGCACCGCCAGCTCGGCGAGCTCGAGGACGGCGCCGTCGTGGCGGACCTGCGCCACCAGCTGCTCATCCTGCGCGACCACGCCATCGGCGCCGAGGCGACGGTGGGCACGGCCCGCGCCGAGCTCGCCCGGGTCGCGGCGGAGAACGGCGCGCTCAAGCAGGAGGTGCATCAGCTGCTGGACACGCTCCGGGAGTATGCCGATGAGCTGGAGGCCGTCCGCGCCTCGCTGCGGTGGCGCGTCGGGGGCACGCTGATGTCCCCGATGGCCGCGGTGAAGCGGCAGGTCCGCCGGTGACCGCCGGGTCGACCGCGCCGCTCTTCTCGATCATCACGCCGGTCTACGAGCCCGGCCTCGACGTCCTCTCCGACACCATCGCGTCGGTTCGGGCGCAGACCTTCCCCGACTGGGAGTGGATCCTCGTCGACGACTGCTCCCCATCGCCCCAGGTCCGCGAGACGATCCGCCGAGCGGCCGCCCAGGACAGGCGGATCCGGCTCGTCGAGCGCGAGACCAACGGTCACATCGTGGCCGCCTCCAACGACGCGCTCGCCGTGGCCACCGGGGAGTTCGTGGTCCTGCTCGACCACGACGACCTGCTCCACGAGGAGGCCCTGGCGAAGGTGGCGCAGATGGTCCTGCGCACCGACGACGTCGACTACCTCTACACCGACGAGGACAAGGTCGACGACGAGGGCACTCACTACGACGAGTTCTTCAAGCCCGGGTGGTCGCCGGAGCGGCTGCTCGGCCAGATGTATACCTGCCACCTCTCCGTGGTCCGGCGCACGCTGATGGTCGACCTGGGGGGCTTCCGGACCGGCTTCGACGGCTCGCAGGACCACGACCTCGTCCTGCGGGTCACCGAGCGGGCCCGCCGGATCGTGCACATCCCCGAGATCCTCTACCACTGGCGGGTGGTGCCCGGGTCGACCGCTGGCAACGCGCAGGCCAAGCCCTATGCCGCGACGGCCGGGATGAGGGCCGTCCAGGAGAGCCTCGAGCGGCGGGGGATCGACGGGCGGGCCCGGACCTCACCGCTCGCGCTCGGCCACTACCTCGTCGACCGTCGGCTCGCCCCCGGGACCTCGGTCAGCATCGTCATCCCGACCCGGGGACAGGACGGGATCGTCTGGGGTGAGCGCCGGACGTTCGTCACCGAGACCGTGCGGACGGCCCTGGAGCACACCTCCCACGCCGACCTCGAGGTGGTCGTCGTCTACGACGACCCCACTCCCGCCGACGTGCTCGACGACCTGCGGCGGATCGCCGGGTCACGGCTGGTCCTCGTGCCCTATCACCGCGCCTTCAACTTCAGCGAGAAGATCAACGTCGGGGTGGTCCACTCGCGCGGGTCCCGGGTGGTCCTGCTCAACGACGACGTCCACGTCATCAGCGACGGGTGGCTCGAGCAGCTCGTCGGGCCGCTGGACGAGCCGGACGTCGGCATGACCGGCGCGAAGCTCTACTTCGGCGACGGCACCATCCAGCACGCCGGTCACCGCTACACCGAGGGACAGTTCACCCACCCCTATCTCGGCGTCCCGGGCACCGACCCCGGCCGGCTGGGCGACCTCGCCATCAGCCGCGAGGTGTCCGGGGTGACGGCGGCCTGCTCGGCGTTGCGCCGCAGCGTCTTCGACGAGATCGGCGGCCTGAGCGAGTCCCTGCCGGTCAACTTCAACGACGTCGACCTGTCCTACAAGGTCCGGCACGCCGGGCTGCGCATCGTCTGGGTCGCCGGCTGCGAGCTCTACCACTTCGAGTCGCGGACCCGTCCGCGCACCATCGAGTCCTGGGAGCACCTCGACACCATGGCGCGCTGGGGCCGACCCGGACGGGACGACTACCTGCCCGTGCTCTGAGTCCCACCCCGAGACCCTCGGGGACGGCGGTCACCGGCGACGTGCGCGTAGGTCTCCCAGAGCAGCTCGCCGGTCCGTGCGGCCGAGAAGTCCTGCGCGCGGCGGCGTCCCGCAGCCGCCAGGGCCTCCCGCCGGCCCGGCGCGACGGCTTCGGCGAGCTGCTCCGCCAGAGTGTGGACGTCGCCCACCGGGGCGACCAGCGGGACGCCCGCCCCCACCTCGAGCAGCGCGGGGTCGTCGCTCGTGACGACCGGCACGCCCAGGGTCATGGCCTCGAGCACCGGCAGGCCGAAGCCCTCGGCGAGGCTGGGGACGGCGACAGCCGCAGCGGCGGCATACAGGGCTGCCAGCGTGGCCTCGTCCACCCGCCCCAGTACGCGGACGCGGGACGCGACCCCGGCCCGCGCCGCGAGGTCGTCCACCCGGATGTCGCCCCAGCCCCTCGGACCCACGACGACGAGGTCCGGCACCCGCGGCCCGGCCTCCCGGAGCGCCGCGACGAGGACGTCGAGGCCCTTGCGCGGCTCGGCCGTGCCGACGAAGAGCAGGTAGGGCTCGGCCACCCCGACGGCCAGCCGGTATGCCGCCGCGTCCGCCGGAACGTCGAGGGGCCAGACCGGCGGGGGCACGGTGCGCACCGGGGCGGTGGGTGAGACGAGCCGGCGCACCTGCTCGGCCACCGCCTCGGTCGGGGTGAGGACGAGGTCGGCCCGGCGCGCGGCCCGCTGGGCCATCCGTCGGTGGAAGGCCACCCCGCGGGGAGTGAGCGTCTCCGGGTGGGTCCACGGGACGACGTCGTGGATGGTCACGACGAGCGCGGACTCGCGGCGCACCGGGGGGAACAGCAGGGTCGGCGCGTGGATGACCTCGGCGTCCGGGGCCCGTGGCGGGAGGCCCCGGTCCCACAGCCGGGCCAGGAGGCGGTAGGGCAGCCTGCTGCTCGCGACGGGGAAGACCTTGAACCGGGCGTGCGAGGGCTGGGTGGCGGCCAGCGTGCGCAGCAGCTCGCTCGTGTAGCGGCCGGTGCCTCCGGGCACCGGCGCCGACAGCTGGGTGCCCACGACCACGACGGACAGCTCGGACAGCTCGGACAGCTCGGCCACCATGGCGGCATGGTGTCACGTCGGATCGTGGAGAGCCGGCGGGCGGGCCAGGCCGTGGATGTCGCAGATGCCGAAGGGCACCGGTCCAGCCGGTATCGTGAGGGCTCCCCCTCGAGAGGATCTCCATGAGTGTCGTCAGCCGGCGACGGTCCGACCAGTCGCGGCTCCGGACACAGCTGATCAAGCAGCTCGTCCGCAAGGACCTGAAGATCAAGTACCAGGGGTCGACCCTCGGTTTCGCCTGGTCCCTCGCCAACCCGCTGCTGATGCTGGTGGTCTACACCATCGTCTTCACGGTCGTCTTCAAGAACACCGTGAGCTTCTTCGGCTTCTTCCTGCTGTCGGGCCTGCTCATCTGGAACTTCTTCCAGATGAGCGTCATGGGAGCCGCGACGTCGATCACCGGCAACGCGGGCCTGGTGAAGAAGGTGCCCTTCCCGCACATCGCCCTGCCGCTGTCCTCGATCGGGTTCGCCGGGGTCCAGGTCGCTCTCCAGTACCTCGTGCTCATCGTCGCGATGAGCGTCGCGGGGTTGGCCCCGATCCGGCCCGAGCTGCTCCTGCTCGTCCCCGCGCTCGTCGTCGTCGTCACGCTGACCCTCGGTCTCTCGCTGTTGGTCGCGGCGACGACCGTGCGCTACAAGGACACCCAGCACATCCTCGAGATCCTCATGTTCGCCTGGGTCTGGGCCTCGGGCGTCATCTACACCCCGAGCCTGGTGCGTGACCGGCTCGGCAGCGGCCTCAAGCTCGACGTCTACTACCTCAACCCGATGGCCGGGGTGACCGCTACCTTCCAACGCGCCTTCTACGGCCAGCTCTACGGCACGGACGGCAAGCTCATCCTGGCCAGCGACTCGGTGTGGTTCTACCTCAAGGTCCTCGGGCTCGGCTTCGTCGTGTCCCTGGTCGTCCTCGCCATCGGGGCGATGCAGTTCCGTCGCCAGTCCGCCGACTTCGCCGAGGATCTCTGACGTGACCTCCACCCCGCTGAGCGATGACGCTCCCGTCCTCATCCGCGCCCAGGGCGTCGGCAAGCGGTTCACCCGTTTCCACCGTCGCGCGACCAGTCTCAAGGAGCGCGTCGTCCGGCGCGAGCAGGGCAGCCGCGACGACTTCTGGGCCCTGCGAGACGTCGACATCGAGGTCCGCCGCGGCGAGACGGTCGGGCTGATGGGCCCCAACGGCTCCGGCAAGTCGACCCTGCTCAAGGTGCTCTCCGGCATCCTGCGCGAGACCGAGGGATCCGTGGAGATCCACGGCCGGGTGGCCTCGCTGCTCGAGCTGGGGGCCGGTTTCGACGGCGAGCTCACCGGGCGCGAGAACGTCTACCTCAACTCGGCCCTCCTCGGGGTCCCGAAGGCCGACACCGACGCCCTCTTCTACGAGATCGTGGCCTTCAGCGAGCTGGGCGAGTTCATCGACAACCCGGTGAAGCACTACTCCTCGGGGATGTATGTCCGGCTGGGCTTCTCGGTCGCCGTGCACGTCGATCCGGACATCCTCATCGTCGACGAGGTGCTCGCCGTCGGCGACGCGGCCTTCCAGAAGAAGTGCCTCGACCGCATCCAGGACTTCCAGCGGCAGGGCAAGACGATCCTCTTCGTCTCGCACTCCTCCGGGCTCATCGAGGCGCTCTGCACCCGGGCCGTCGTGCTCGGGCACGGCCGGGTCATCTTCGACGGCTCGACCCGTGAGGGCACGGACCGGCTCAACGAGCTCATGGGCGTCGACCGGGTCAACCGGGTCGACGCGGGCTACGCGAAGATCGCCGCGGTGGCCGTGGTCGACCCGAGCACCAACGAGACCCCCGAGAGCTTCACCACGGGTGGCGAGGCGATGCTGATGGCCGACATCGACTGGATCAACACCGACACCCTGGACGGCAACGACGTCGTCGCCGAGCTCCAGCTGATGGCCGGCTCCGGCGAGGTGGTCGTGATCGTCGACCCGCAGCCGTTCCACGTCCCGGCGGAGGAGATCCGGGCGGGCACGACCTCGTCGCTGAGGTGGCGGCTGCGCGCGCTCCCCGAGATCCTCGGTGACGTCACCCTCACCCTCACCATCCGGCACGGCGACGTCCTCATCGCCAGCGCCAACCTCCCGGGCTTCCGGGTCCGGGCCACGCAGTCCCTCACGACGGACGGCGAGGCCCGCTTCCTCACCCGCGACGAGCTGGCGGCCATCGGTCGGACGTCCGTCCAGAGCGTCGACGCTTGACCGACGACCCGCCGCGCGAGCAGCGCGAAGTCACGGTCGTCGTCATCACCTGGGAGGCCCGCGACCTCGTGCTCCGCTGCCTGACCGCCCTCGCCGCCCAGACGACCCCGGCGGCGCGGGTCCGCCTGCACGTCGTCGACAACGCCTCGCACGACGGCACGGCGGAGGCCGTCGCGCGCGACTTCCCGGAGGCGACGCTGCAGGTCCTGCCGACGAACACCGGTTTCGCGGGCGGCTGCTCGGCCGCCCTCGCGCAGATCGCGTCCGAGTGGGTGGTGCTCGTCAACAACGACGCCGTCGTCGCCCCCGACTTCCTCGAGCGGATGCTCGCCGAGCGGCACGACCACCCCCAGACGGCGGCCTGGACCGCGCGGGTGCTGCTCGCGGCCGACGTCGAGGGGACGGCCCGGGTCAACTCGACCGGCGTTGTCGTCCACCGCGACGGCAACGGCGCCGACCGCGACTACCTCGTGCCGGCCGACGCCCCCGGCCCCCCCGCCGAGGTCTTCGGCTTCTGTGGGGCCGCGGTGCTGCTCCGGGCGTCCGCCGTCCGGGCGGTGGGCGGCTTCGACGCGGCATACTTCCTCTACTACGAGGACACCGACCTGTCGTGGCGGCTGCGCCTCGGCGGCTGGGACGTGCGCTACGTCCACGGGGCCGTCGTCCACCACGAGCACGGTGCCTCGTCGGGCATCGGCAGCCCGCGGTTCCGCTACTACAACGAGCGCAACCGCCTGACCACGCTCCTCAAGGACGCGCCCTGGGGCGCCGTCCTGCCCGTCGTACTGCGGCACCCGGTGATGTCGGCGGTCCGGATCGCCCGTGGCGGCCCGGAGCGTGCGGTGGGGATGACCCGCCTGCGCGCGTTTGCCGGGTTCCTCCGGATGGCGCCGCGCACCGTCGCGCAGCGGCGCGGCATGCCCCCCGCGATGCGCGCCCGCCGGCGCGAGGTGGCCCGGCTGCTGGTCAGCCCCTCCGGCTGAGTCAGCCCCTCCGGATGATCCGGATGACCCGGCCCGACGCGCGCCGCGCGACCTCGGTCACGCCGCCCTCCTCGAAGTAGCGCCGCGCCAGGGACATGTCGTCGCGGGTCCGTCCCTTGGGCAGCGCGGCCCGGAACGCCCGGCCGGACCGCAGCGACAGCTCGCCGCGCTCGGCCACGACGTCCGGGGCGCGGCGTGGGGAACGCACGAAGGCCGCGAGCGGCGCCAGGGACCGGCTCCAGGTGAACTGCTGGGAGATCTCGCGAGCCCGCGCCGAGGCCGCAGCGGCCGCCCCGGTGTCGGTGAGCAGCAGGACCAGGGCGTCGGCCAGGGCGTCGACGTCCTCCGGCGGCACGGCCACCCCGAGCGACTCGCGCTCGACGAGGTCGCCGAAGGCGTCGCCGTCGGTACAGACGATGGGCAGGCCGGCCCAGAGGTAGTCCAGGATGCGGGTCCGGAAGCTGAACTCGGTCTCGACGTGGTCGAAGTGGCAGCTGACGCCGAGGTCGGCGTCCAGGAGGTAGTTCTGGCGGTCGTCGTAGGCGACCCACTGCTCGTTGAAGAAGACGTGGGTGCCCTCGAGCCCGAGGTCGGCCGCGAGCGCCCGGGTGCGGTGGGCCATGTCCATCTCGGGGACCCCGGGGTTGGGGTGCTTCATCCCGAGGAAGACCAGGCGGATCTCGGGGACCTTCTGCCGGGCTTTGTCGATGGCGTGGATCAGGGTGAGGGGGTCGAACCAGTTGTAGACCCCGCCGCCCCAGATCACGACCTTGTCGTCCGTCCCGATCCCCGGGAAGGTGCCCTTGAGGGCGTGCCGCGTCTGGACCGGTCTCCCCTCCTGCAGGCCGAAGGGGGCGACGTCGATCAGGCCGCGCAGGCTCTCGTCCTCGTCGTAGGTGTAGGGGTTGATCCGGCCCATTCCCGCGAGCTGCCCGAGCCAGAAGTCGCGCTGCTTCTCGGACGCGCAGAGCAGGAAGTCGGCCCGCGCGAGCTGGCGGTTGAGGGCGTCGACGGTGTCGCGCGAGATCGTCATCCGCTCCTCGTCGGAGCGGGCGCGTTCCTGCTCGAGGGTCTCGAGGTGGAACGGGTCGTAGACGTCGGCGACGAGGATGACGTCGGCGTCGGCGATCCAGGTGTGGAAGGACAGCAGCAGCCCCTGGAAGATCAGCACGTCGGCCCACTCGACGAGGCCGTGCAGCTGCTGGCGGTTGACGGTGCCCGTCTCGAAGCCGTCCCCGTCGAGGGTGCAGCGACTGGCGGTGGTGACGAGCCGGACGTCGTGCTCCACCCCGAGCAGGCGGGAGATCTCGAAGGCCCGGATGGCGGGTCCGGCCATCTTCCCCCCCAGAGGCTCACCGGTCACGACCGCGACCCGGCGCCGACGGCTGAAGACCTCCTCGATGCCGAAGGCCTCGAGCAGGTCCTGGTGCGCAGCGAGGTAGGACGGGAAGGGGTATGCCGGCTCGATCGCCTGACGGAACAAGGGGAACAGGTCGAGGTCGGAGCGGCGGCGGCGGGCCTGGATGTCGCGCCGGTCGGGCATCAGGCTGGGTAGCTGCTCGACGAAGTAGTCGATCGCCAGCGGCCCCGTCAACGCCATCTTGGGGACGGTGACGTCCTCCTCCTCGTCGCCGCCGGGACGGACCTGCAGGTCGAGCATCCGGGCGTCGAGGCCGGTCCGGGCCACCGACCGACGCACCGAGAGCGCGAACGCGGCCGGCAGCGTGCGGAGCAGCGTCTCGTCCTCGTAGTTCTTGTACATCGACAGCATCGCGTTGCGCTCGAGGAGGTAGCTCTCGCGGTAGCTGCCGAACTTCTTCATCGTCGCGTGGTGGCGGTGGTAGGCCAGCGAGGCCGGCACGAAGCGGAACCGGTGCCCGAGCGCGTTGAGCCGCCAGCCGAAGTCGACGTCCTCGTAGAACATGAAGAACCGCTCGTCGAAGCCGCCGAGGTCGCGGTAGACCGCGGCCCGCACGAACATCGCCGCGCCCGTGCCGAACAGGACGTCCTTGGGCCGGTCGTACTCCGGGTCGTCGACGTGCTCGGCCTCGCGCTTGTAGCCGCCTCCCCACCAGGTCAGCGAGGCGTCGGCGAAGTCGACCAGCCGGCCGTCCCAGTCGAGCACCTTGGACGCGACGGCTCCGACCTCACGGTCGGCGTGGAAGACCTCGACCGCCGCGGCCACCCAGCGGGCGTCCGGTCGGGCGTCGTTGTTGAGGAAGGCGACGAACTCCCCGTGGGCGGCGCGGGCGCCGAGGTTGCAGCCGCCGGCGAAGCCGAGGTTGGCCCCCGACTCGATGAGGGTGACCCCCGGCAGCGCGGCACGGATCCGGTCGGCCGAGCCGTCGCCCGACTCGTTCTCGATGCAGATCAGCTCGAGGTCGGCGGCCGGCCAGTCGAGCGACGCGAGTCCCTCGAGGCAGGTGATGGTGTCGTCGGCGCCCTTGTAGTTGACGACGACCACCGAGACGAGGCCGGTCCGGATCGGGGCCGCGTCGTCCCAGGTCCGGGGCCCGGGGACCGCCGCCGCGTCCGTGTGATGCGTGCCGGGTCGGGCGCTCACGCGGCGCTCTTGGACATCAGCGGGACCGAGCGATCGAGGGACTCGCGCCAGTCGGGCAGCAGACCACCATCGACCGCGGCCCAGGAGTCGTGCCCGAGGACGGAGTAGGCCGGCCGGGGAGCCGGCCGGGGGAACGCGTCGGTCGTCGTGGGCAGCACCCGCGCCGGGTCGAGGCCGAGCACCTCGAAGACGCCGCGAGCGAGGTCGAACCACGTCGCCTCACCGGTCGAGGTGCCGTGGTAGGTGCCGAAGGGCGCGTCGGAGCCGATCAGCACGGTGATCGCCGCCGCGAGGTCGTGGGTCCAGGTGGGTTGACCCCGCTGGTCGTCGACGACGGAGACGGTGTCGCGTTCGGCGGCGAGCCGGGCCATCGTCGCGACGAAGTTGGGGCCGTGCGCGCCGTAGAGCCACGCCGTCCGGACGAGGTAGCTGTCGGGGCAGATGCTGCGCACCGCCCACTCACCGGCCGCCTTGGTGCGTCCGTAGGCCGAGCGGGGCGCGAGTGGCGAGTCCTCGGCATACGGGCTGGTCGCGTCGCCCGCGAAGACGTAGTCGGTCGACACCTGGACCAGGCGGGCACCCGCCCGGCGGCTCGCGAGGGCGAGGTTGGCGGCGCCGGTCGCGTTGACGTCGAAGGCGGCCGCCTCGTGCGTCTCGGCGTCGTCGACCTTGGTCCAGGCGGCGGCGTTGACGACGACGTCGTGCCCGTGGACGGCACCGTCGCAGGCCGGCAGCGAGGTGACGTCGAGCGCCGAGCGGGGGGCCAGCGTGACCTCGTGGCCCGCGGCGGTGAGCGTCGCATCGAGGTCGTGACCCAGCATCCCGGCTCCACCGGTGACCAGAATCTTCATACCGGCGAGGCTATCGGAGCAGCGCGGGCGTCGGTCACCACGCCGGGTCGCCCGGTAGGGTCGGCGCCCATGAAGGGAATCATCCTCGCCGGCGGCTCGGGCACACGGCTGCACCCCATCACCCGCGGGATCAGCAAGCAGATCATGCCGGTCTACGACAAGCCGATGATCTACTACCCCCTCTCGACCCTGATGATGGCCGGGATCCGGCAGGTCCTGATCATCACCACCCCGCAGGACGTCGAGCAGTTCCAGCGCCTGCTCGGCGACGGGCGGGAGTGGGGCATCGAGCTGTCGTATGCCGTGCAGCCCAGCCCCGACGGGCTCGCCCAGGCCTTCCTCATCGGCGCCGACTTCATCGGGCCCGACACGGTGGCGCTGGTCCTCGGCGACAACATCTTCTACGGCGTGGGTCTCGGGACCTCGCTGCGCGAGAACACCGACCTCACCGGAGGTCACGTGTTCGCCTACCACGTCACCGAGCCATCGGCCTACGGGGTCGTGGAGTTCGACCCCGACGGCACGGTGCGCTCGATCGAGGAGAAGCCGGCCGTCCCCAAGTCCAACTACGCCGTGCCCGGTCTCTACTTCTACGACAACGACGTCATCGACATCGCCCGCAACCTGCGGCCGAGCTCCCGGGGTGAGCTCGAGATCACCGGCGTCAACGACGCCTACCTCCAGCGTGGTGACCTCACGGTGAGCGTGCTGCCGCGCGGCACCGCGTGGTTCGACACCGGCACCTTCCAGGGGCTGCTCGAGGCGAGCCAGTTCGTGCACGTCGTCGAGGCCCGGCAGGGACACAAGATCGGCTGCGTCGAGGAGGTCTCGTGGCGCAACGGCTGGCTCAGCGACGCGCAGTTCGACGCCCTCGCCGAGCCGCTGGTCAAGAGCGGCTACGGCGTCTACATGAAGGGCCTGATCGGCGAGGGCCGCACCCTGCCCTGATCCCCCGACCGCCGATCCCACGCGGCCACGGCGGCCCCTCCCCCCACGCTTCCTGCTTCAGAAGCACCGTTTCGCGCGACATCTCGGACCTGAACGGTGCATCACGAGCAACAAGCGCACGATGGGGAGGGACGACCGGCGCGCCGGGGGCCGGGGGGCTGGGTGCTGGGGGGGTCAGACGTTGCCGGCGACGGCGGCAGCGACCGCGGGGGCGACCCGGGGGTCGAAGACGCTGGGCACGATCTCGTGGGCGGTCGGGTGCTCGACCAGAGCGGCGATCGTGTATGCCGCCGCGAGCTTCATCGCCTCGGTGATCCGGGTCGCCCCGGAGTCCAGCGCCCCGCGGAAGATGCCCGGGAAGGCCAGGACGTTGTTGATCTGGTTGGGGAAGTCCGAGCGGCCGGTCGCGACGACCCGGGCGTAACGGTGGGCGACGTCGGGGTGGACCTCGGGGTCGGGGTTAGCCAGCGCCAGGATCACGGCGTCCGCCGACATCCCTGCGAGCGCCGACTCGGGGACGGTGCCGCCCGAGACCCCGACGAAGACGTCGGCCCCACACAGCGCCTCCTCGAGGCCTGCCGTGACCCCGCGCCCGTTGGTCAGCTCCGCGAGCTCGGCCTTGTGGGGCACCAGCCCGACCCGGCCGCGGTGGATGGCGCCCTGCGAGTCGATCACGACGATGTCACTCACCCCGGCAGCGAGGAGGATCTTGGTGACCGCGACGCCCGCGGCCCCGGCCCCGGAGACGACGACGGACAGCGACTCCAGGGTCCGCCCGACGACGGCTGCGGCGTTGACCAGCGCAGCCAGAGTGACGATCGCCGTGCCGTGCTGGTCGTCGTGGAAGACGGGGATGTCCAGGCGTTCCTGCAGCCGACGCTCGATCTCGAAGCAGCGCGGCGCCGAGATGTCCTCGAGGTTGATGCCGCCATAGGTCGGGGCCACCCGGGTGATCGCCTCGACGAGCTCGTCGGCGGAGCCCGTCTCGAGGCACAGCGGCACGGCGTCGACGTCGGCGAAGTGCTTGAAGAGGATGGCCTTGCCCTCCATCACCGGCATGGCCGCCAGCGGCCCGATGTCCCCGAGTCCGAGGACCGCGGTGCCGTCGGTGATGACCGCGACCGTGTTGCGCCGCGAGGTATACGTCGCGGCGAGCTTGGGGTCGGCCGCGATGGCGAGGCAGACCCGGGCCACTCCGGGGGTGTAGAGCAGCGAGAGGTCGGCGGCGTCGCGCAGCGGCTGCGTGGGACGGGTGGCGATCTTGCCGCCCTCGTGGGCCCGGAAGACCGGGTCGGCGGGGTCGAAGAACGCGCCCGGGGAGGGGTCGTCCAGGGCGGGGTCGTCCAGCGCGGAATGGTCCAGTGCGGAGTGGTCCAGCGCGGAGTCCATCAGAGCGGGATCGGGTGAGGAGATGGCGGTCGGGATGGCGGACATGGGAGGAGAGATCCCCTTCGGGGCAGGTCGTCGCGAGGCCGGAGGGCCGTGATCGGGACGAGAAGGCGGAGCGGCACTTGCTGGACCACACGGCATGGATGTCTGCAACTTCGCAGGCCGAGGTGGTGGCCACGTCAACGCACAACAACTGCGGGTGATGTCCCGCTGAGGCCAATGATGCCAGACCCTGCCGCGTCCCGCCACGCCCGCGTGACCCGGGTCGCGCGCACCAGTCGGGGGCGGGACCGCGGATGGTGCGAGGATGACAGGATGAGGTGGCCGGCGATCGGGATCGCGTGCGTGCGGGGCCGCTCGATGGAGCCCACCCTCCACGAGGGCGACCGGGTGGTGGTCGTCTACGGCATCCGTCCGGTGACCGGGAGGCTGGCCGTGGTCCGTCTCCCCGACTCCGAGGCCGGACCACGGCCCCTGGCGATCAAGCGGGTCACGGGGCACGCCCCCGGTGACCCCACGAGCTGGTGGGTGGAGCGGGACAACCCGGCCGAGGGCGTGGACTCCTGGCTGGTGGGCCCGATCTCCCGCCAGCACGTCAAGGGCGTCGTCGTCGCCCGGATACCCAACCGACTCCGGCGACTTCGACCACCGGGTGTGCGTCGTCGGACGCGGGGGTAGGCGCCTCGGGACGCGGGGGTAGGTTGGGCGGGACAGCGACGACTTTCCGCTGCCCCCCTACACCCCGAAGGGATCACCATGTCCTCGCGTTTCTTTGTCCGCTCCATCGACGTCAGCGCCCACTGCGACCTGCCGTGCGGCATCTACGACCCGGCGCAGGCCAAGCTCGAGGCCCAGTCGGTCAAGGCCTGCATGACCAAGGTCAAGGACAATGCCGACCCCGACTTCAAGGCCCGCGCGCTCATCGTCAAGGAGGAGCGCTCCGACCTGGTCAAGCACCACCTGTGGGTGCTGTGGACCGACTACTTCAAGCCCCCGCACTTCGAGAAGTACCCCCAGCTCCACGGGCTCTTCAACGAGGCGACCAAGCTCGCCGGTGCCGGTGGCACGAAGGCGTCCTGGGACGAGGCGGTCGCCGACCAGCTGCTGGCCAAGATCGAGGAGATCTCGGGCATCTTCTGGGAGACCAAGCAGGCGGCCTGACCCCTCCGGGGCCTCCGTCCTGCATGGATCGACTCAGCCGCTCGGCTCAGTCCGCACCTGGTCCGCATCGCGCAGAAACATCGCGTCGATACTGGACCGGGTGCGGTCGTCGTCTCCCGGTCAGAGGTGGCCTTACCCACGCAGCGTGATCGCTGCGGATGAATGGCCCGGGACGGTCTGTACTTGACAGACGCTCCCCCGGCAATCAGATGCCAGCCCATGGATCGACGTGATCGCGTTGCCATCGGTTCTCACATGCACAAAGTCACCAACGGCCATCGCGACGACGTGTGAGAGTTCTCGGCTGAGAACCTTTGCGGCGGCCGCCATCGCGTCGACGTGGTTCCGGATCGCGCGACGCCGTTCAGCGTAGGCGTCGTCGTCGAGATGTGATCCGGGAGTCCCTGCCAGCTGCCAGTAGGGGCTGGGTGTGCTGGTTTGTGGCATTAAGCCCCGACGGCTGCGGGCGTCTTTCCTGTGGGGAGCTTCGCCTTGGCCGCAGCCTTCTTCGCGGCGGCCGCTGCCAATCGGGCCTGGGCGGCGGCCGTGCTCTGGGCCTCGGTGACCGCCTTCTTCGCGGCCTGTGCGGCTTGGGCCGTCGCCAACGCCTTGGCCTTCGCTGCTGCCTGGGCTGCGGCCTTGGCAGATGCGGCGGCTTGGGCCTGGGTATGAGCCTGGGCCAGGGCCTGAGCCTGGAACTGAGCCTGGGTCTGGGCCAGGGCCTGGGCCTGGGCAGCAGCCACGGCGACGACAGCGGCGTACGACGAGGCCGCCGCGTCGATGGTGGGCGCGATGGTGGTCGCCGACGAAGGGGGGGTCTCCGCGGAGCCGGGCGGCACGGTGGCGCCAGGAGAATGGCTGCACGCTGTGAGAGCGAGGACGGACAGGACGACTGCTGCGGCGCCCGGATGGCGGAAGGTCTTCACGGTTGGTACCCCTTGAGTGCTGAGCCGATGGCCCGAGCCGTAACCGACTATCAGGATTTCTCCAGGCACACACCGCTTGGGATCAGGGAGTTCGACGCAAGGGGCTCTTGGACTGGAGAGTTCGACAGTAGCCGGTGGAGAGTCTCGACGGGGGTGGTTCACTCGAGGCGGTGGCGGGGTCGGTTGCTCGGCTCGGCGGTGCTGGACACAGCACGGGAGGGCGACCATTTCCCGCCACCTCCACCCAGAGGTCGCCCTGGCCTGCCATGCCGACGTGGGCAAACGGCCACCCCGTATGCGGTCAGTGGTCAAACCTGCCGGAAACGCGGATTTCTGGGGGCCTGGTCAATGACCGTTGGCAGCAGTCGTTTCTTCCTCTCTCCGACGTCTTTCCACGAGAGCCAGGACGAGCAGCGCCGTTGCGATGAGTTGGCGCGCTCATGGCGAGATCGTCGACAGCAGCACCTCCGTTCCCACAAGAACGGGGTGCTGTGGGTGCCGCCGCCACACCGAGACCAGGGGGAGCAAGGGCCCGCACCCTGTAGGGGGGATCGTGATCCAGGCCCGCTAGCCCCTCGTCGTGACGCCGTGGGGGCCGTCGTCCTCTCACCGGCCGAGGCCACCATTTCCCGGCCAGGGCGGCCGGGGGATGTCTGCGCTGGTTTCAGACCCGTGACCAATTTATCCTTTCAGCGTCATGGGATCGGAGTCCTGCCTCTTGCTCCGCAACTGGTCGCACATTGCCAGTCCACGCTCTGGCAGCCGTCACCCGCCATCACGTGCCACGCGTGCTATGCGTGCCCGTGCGTGACGTGCGTGCCCGTGCGCGCCGTGTGTGCCCGTGCGCGCCGCGTGTGCCCGTCGTTGCCGTGCATCAGGTCCGGCCCTCGCGCCCCTCGCGCCCCTCGCGCCCCTCGCGCCCCTCGCGCCCCTCGCGCCGCGCGAGCACCCGCGACAGCGCGTCGACGACCGCAGGGTCGTACTCGTAGCCGAGGCCGAGGTGGATCCGTTCGATGGCGCTCGCCTGGCTGGCCGGCGTGGGCTTGTCGCCCACGAGGTCGTCGTAGGCGTTGGCCACCTTGATGATGCGGCTCGAGATCGGGATCGGTTCACCGAGCTCGCGGACGTGGCGGTAGGGCTTCGCCTGGGCCTCGAGGATGGTCGCGACGTCGTCGAGCACCCCGGTCTGCCGGACGATCTCGGCCCCGTCACGGGCGATGCGGTCCTGGTCGGTCGGCGCAGCCAGCATCGTCGCCCCCCCGGGGATGGGCGTCCGGAGGGCGACCTGCCCGATGTCGTGGAGCAGGGCGGCATACTCCAGCTCGAGGGTGTCCCGCTCCGACATCCCGATGACCTTGGCCATCCCGACGCTGAGGTCGGCCACGCGGGTGGGGTGGTCGGTGGGGGTGTAGCCGCCGATCTCGGTCAGGCGGGACAGGGTGCGGATCGTCTGGCCGTAGGTCTGCCGCACACTGGCGAAGCGACGCACGGCGAACTGCGTCAGCACCAGGGGAACGAGGAAGACCGGGATCGCGACGATCCCCAGCGGGTGCTCCGCGAGGGCGATGAGGGCGCCGGAGGCGGCGAGAGCCGTGCTCAGCCCGGCCGCCCGACGGAGCTCGTCGACGACGGACTGGCGCCAGGACAGGTGTTCGCGTAGCGCGGTGCCGGTCGCGGTGATGAGGCTCTGGACGACCAGGGCGACGGCCGACGCGAGGAGCATGCTGATCGCCGACAGCCACCGTTGCTGGGTCCACGTGGTCTGGAGCGTGAGCAGCGTGCTCCCGCCCGAGAGGGGCACCTGCCGGAAGAGGACCGCGAGGACGGCGGCGCAGAGGAAGCGTGCGGCGAGGTCGTCGGGCCGGGTCGGGCGATGGACGAGGGCCGACACCCCGGTGCCGATCAGCATGGCCAGGGCGGTGGCGACGATGGCGACCCAGGCGTCGAACCGTAACGGCTGGGCCGATCCGACTCCCGAGGTCATTGCCAGGGCGAAGGCGGCGGCAAGGGACATCGGGGCGCTCTCGCGCGCCCCCGGCAGGGTGATCCGGTTGAGCTCACCCACGGCGATCGTCACGACGAAGGCGAGCAGCACCCCGAGCTCGAGATCGAGGGGGGGCCCGGTCGCCTGCCCGGCCGGAGAGGCAAGCCAGAAGGGGTCGACCAGCACCCGCATCAGCGCGAAGACGGCGACGAGCGCGCCGATCGTCGCGAGCACCGCCTCCACCCGCAGCCGCCGCCCGAACCGCAGGACCGGCTTCACCTCAGCTGCCGTAGCTGCGGCAGCTGCGGCAGCTGAGGCGCGACGGGTTCGGAGTCGGCGGAGGGATCCTCCAGCGTCCGGAGCCGGGCCGCGAGGTCGGAGGCCTCGGGGTCGTCGTGGTCGAAGTACCCCGTCATCGCGGCGAGGGTGTCGGCGTCGACGTCGCCGGGCGTCCAGTCGTGCCGCTCGGTCGCCCGTCGCAGCGCCTCGACGACCCGGGGGTCGAACTGGATCGCGGACCGCCGCTCCATCTCGGCGAGCGCCTCGGCGATGTCGAGAGCCGGGCGGTGGGGCCGGGGCATGGTCAGCGAGTCGAAGGCGTCGGCGACGGCGATGATCCGCGCCGCGAGGGGGATGGCCTCCCCCACGAGGCCGGTGGGGTAGCCGCGCCCGTCGTAGCGCTCGTGGTGATGCCGGATGCCCTCGAGGGAGTCGGCGAGGAAGTCGATCCCCGACACGAGGTCGGCGCCGCGGTCGGGGTGCTTCTCGAGGACGGCGAGGTCGCCCCGTGACATCTCCCCCGGGCGGCGCACGATCCTCGTCGGTAGCCCGACCTTGCCCACGTCGTGCAGCATCGCGGCGAACCACAGGGCCTGGACCTCCTGGGCGCCGAGCGAGAGCGGTTCGGCGATCCACTGGCACAGGATCGCCATCCGTGCGCTGTGGCCCGCCGCGTAGGGGTCCTTGGTCTCCACGGCACTGACGAGGGCACTGAGGGCACTCTCGTGCGAGCGTTGCTCATCGCCGTACTGCACGAAGGCCCATCGGGCCACGAAGAGCGGCGCGAGGATGAGGAGGGCACTGAACGGGCCGACGTCGGCCGGGACCCACAGGGTCACGAAGAGAAAGCCGATGACGCCGTAGCCGAGGTAGGCGACGCCGGAGTTGGTGGCCATCCGGACGAAGATGACCCGCCACGGCACCCCGCTGTCGACGTGCATGATGCCCGCGAGCAGGGCCGCGTTGACGAGCATCTGGGCCGCGTCGGCGACGAGCAGCGGGAGGCCGACCTGGAGCAGCAGGGGTCCGGCGCCGTTCACGGTGTGCAGATCGTGAGCCCCACCGCAGGCGAGGTAGAGCAGACCCCCGAGGGCGCCGACCACGACATGCATCGCCGTGTTGAACAGGCGTACCCGAGGAAAGACGTGACCGGGCTGCAGGCCCATGGCGACACCGGCCACGACCGCGCACCCGACCGGTCCGACGATGGGGATGCTCGCGAGCAGGATGATGCTGAGGAAGGAGAACGCGACCCTGGACCCGACGTTGGGTTCCGCGAGGACCTGACTGAGCAGGCCCATGCCGCACAGGACGACGAGGGCCACGAGATCGCGCGGTGGCCCCAGGTGGACCGAGCTGAGGACCACCAGGGCGATGGCGAACAGCACGGTGCCACCGATGTAGGTCCCCAGCGAGAGGGCCAGCGGCGGCCGCGGCAAGGGAAGCCTGCCGCTCCCGTGGTCGCTCATGCGCTAACGGTAAGTCCTGCACGCCCGTTTCGTGGGCGCGCAGGACCACCGAGCCGTCGGGATCAGGGGATCTTGGGGTTCCAGGACCAGGACTGGGTGGGACCGGGGGTGGGCGGCGTCGTCGTCCACGTGGGGGTGGTCGGGTTCGTCAGCATGGACTCGAAGACCTTGGTGAAGTGCTTCATGGCTGGGTGCTCTTTTCTGTCGCGGCTCTCGGGTGCCGCGACGACAGGTCGTGCTGCTGGAGGGAGGGTGGGGTCAGGGGATCTTCGGGTTCCAGGACCAGGACCGGGTGGGTACGTCGCTGGCGGGCGTCAGGATGGACGGGCAATCCGTGGCACGAAGCATCATTTCGGTGTGTCTCTTTTCTGCCCTGGCTTTCGGGAGCCGGGGCAACAGGGGTGACTTCTTGGGACGTGGCCGTCGCGATGGGCCACGGCCACGTTTTTCAGACTCACACAGCGCCGACGCACGATGGGGGGAGAGGGTTCGCACCAGCAGTTTCTTTAACAAGAATTGACACAAGCCGGCTGTAACTCTTTGACATTGGACCCGGTTGGACCCTGATTGCGCCGTTTCGGCGCCCTCGGCCGGTGTGGGATGCTTTCCGTTGACAATCCCGATCGACTGGAGCACATGATGAGCAAGCGCGCCCGCAAGCGCCGTTCACGCAAGGGCAACGCCGCCAACCACGGCCGCAAGCCCAACGCCTGATCACGTCGCAACACGCGGCACCACCGGTGCAGGCACCATGGCATCGCGCCGAGCCCGCGCCCCCGAAGCAGCAACGACGGAGCCGACGACCGGATGGTCGTCGGCTCTCTCGGTCCTCCCGCGCCTAGCTCGTCGGGCGTCCGTCGGGGACGAGGGGGCGGGGCCGGCCAGCACGTCGACGCTGCTGCCAGCGCCGGGCAGAATCGGCCAGCAGCAGCCCGACGAGGCTGAGCAGCCCGACGAGGCTGAGCAGGACCCCGAGGTCCAGCCCCGGGGGCTCGTACTGCAGCTCGACGGTGTGCGTGCCGGCCGGGACGGCCACCGCGCCGAAGGCGTGGTCGGCTGCGACCAGTGGCACCGAGTGCCCGTCGAGGGAGGCGGTCCAGCCGGGCTGCCGCAGCGAGTCGGCGACCACGAGATGACCGGCGGCGGCCGCGGTCACGGTTGCCCGGATGGTGGGCCCGTCGTCCTCGTCGACGGTGACGGGGGTCGCCGTGGCGCTCGGGGTCGCGGGTCCGGCAGCGGTCCCGGAGGCCACGACGATCGTGTCGGGGCTCATGCCGGCCGCCAACCGGGAGACCTGCTGCGCGGGGTCGGGCACGACGACGGTGGTTTCCGCCCAGCGGATGCGAGGGAGGCTCGACAGGCGTTCCCAGACCAGCGCTCCCGCCTCGGAGTCGACGAGCCTGAGCCCGTCGTCGGCGGCGGCGACCGACCCGCACGAGAGGGCGCCCCCTACGGTGGCCAACGGGACCGGCTTCGAGACGCCGTCCGCTCGCACGGTGACCGTCAGGGGGCCGGCAGCAGCGAGGTCCTCGCCGGGGAAGGCGATGGAGATCTGTGTGGGGAGGGGCAGTCCGGGGCCGAGGTAACGGCCACCGGTCACCGTCTTCCCGTCGGCCGTGCGGACCGACACCGAGAGGGACGCGCCGCGTCCGGCGCTGGCGACCAGCGGCCCGGTGGTGAGGACCACCAGCCCGCGCACCGGACCACCCGGTAGGGTGCAGGTCGCCGGGTGGGTGGCGTCGACCGGGGCCGTGCCGTCCCCGGCCGGAGCGAGGTCGACCGCACCGGAGACCGCGTCGTCCGGGCTCAGCCAGTACTTGACGGACAGCCGGTCGAGGAGCGGCTGCCGACCGACCTTCGCCAGCGGCAGCGACGCCGACGTGAAGTCGGAGAAGGTGGGGCTGGCGGCGACCTTGGGGTCGACGGCCGTGAGCAGGTCCAACCACTCGGGCGTGCTGAACTGGTGCCCGGTCGGCGTCCGGATGTCGTAGTAGGTGGCCGTCGGCGGCAGCGCCAGGAGGTTGGACGAGGCAAACCGGTCCTCCCCGAGGTTCTTCTGCAGGAAGACGTGCGTCGGGGTGACAGGGTAGAAGTTCTTGACGTCGCTCCCCCCGATGTCCTCGGCGCCGAAGCTGCTGGACTGACCGACCACCAGACCGGCCACGCCGAGGACGGCCACGATCGCGACGACTCGCGGGGCGAGGCGGACGATGAGCACCAGCACCGTGGTGGCCCCCATCAGTGCGGCCGCGACCATGATCCGGTCCCGCACGATGGGGTAGAAGCCCTCCTCGACGGACTCGTGGCGGGCCATCAGGACGATGGCGACCCCGAGGCCCAGGAAGGCGGCCAGGACGACGACCCGTCCGAGGATGCGCAGCCACCTGCTGCCAACCGGGCGCGGGGACGGGTGGTCGGCGTCGATCCGTTCGTCGTCGGACGTGCCCGGCGGGCCCGGCGGGCCCGGCGGGCCCGGGTCGCTGCCGCCGGTCCGTGCCCGGCTGACCTGGCGGACGAGGCGCTCGAAGCCGAATGCGGCGAGGACGGCCAGCACGAAACCGAGGATCGAGCGGATCCGCCAGATCGAGTTGTTGGAGAAGACCGGGAGGACCTGGAGAGCGGCGAGGAGGGGACCGCCCAGCCACCCGACGACGACGACGGTGGCAGCGGCGATCACGAAGAACCCGGCGACCCCGGCGGCGCGGTCGTCCGTCCGGCCCCGCCTCCCGGACCAGAGGACGGCCACCACCGACAGGACGACGGCGGCCGCACCCACGAAGGCGATGGTCTCGATCGGGTTGTGGACGCCGCGGACCTCGCCGCCGACGCACGTCCCGAAGGCGTCCGGCGAGACCAGGGTGAGGAGCGTGTCGAGGGGAGCGGACTCTCCCTTGACCACCTGGCGGTAGGACAGGTCGGTGTCGGCGAGCTGCTTGGCGAACGGCACCAGCTGGAATGCCGTGAGCAGGGTGCCGACAGCCAGGCCCGTGACGGCCAGCGCGAGTCGGCGGCCGATCTCGCGAACGTGGCCGCGATGGAGGGTGATCACCCTCACCAGGAAGTAGGGCGCCGCGAGGTAGAGCGCCATCCCCGTCACGGCGGGGAAGCCGCCGAGAACCATGCTGGCGACCACGAGGGCGAGCGGCACGGCATCCCGGGCCCGTCGCTCCTGCGCCAAGCGCTCGACGGACCAGAAGAGCGCCGGGATGAGCGCCGCAACGAGGGTCTGCGGCCAGTTGGACCACGAGATCATGAAGCCGGAAGCGCAGTAGACGATGGCGCCGAGGACCCCCGAGGCGATGCTGAGGCCGAGTCGCCGCAGGAAGGCCACCATGCCCACGAGCACGGCGGCGAACTGGGCCAGCTTGACGAATGCCGGGGCCAGCGAGAGCGGGACGAGGTAGTACGGCAGCGCCAGGGGTGAGAACTGGCCGTTGTTGGGTGAGGCGATGGGGGCGCCGCCGACGTTGTACTGCACCCAGGTCGGGTAGTGCCCTGAGTAGAGGATGCGCCGGATCTCGCTGATGACCGGGAGCCCGGTGTCGACGGTGTCCGAGCGGCAGGTGTTGACGGCCCCGACGGCGACGCCGCTCACGGCCTTCCACGGCTGGAACTCGGTCAGCAGGTTGACGTCGATGGCGAGGTCGCGACCGATGAGGGACGGACCGAGCACCAGCGCGACGAAGAGGACGAACAGGAGCACGAGCGCCAGATCGACCCATCGGGGGAACGGCGAGCGCACTGCACCCCTTCCGCTCGACGTCGTCCGACCGGACCGGTCAGGTGACCCTCACCTTAGTCGAGGCCGGGGTTACCTCGGTCAGTCAGTCAGTCGGGCGAGCCGATCCGGATCATCGTGATCCTCGTGAGGATCGTCGCGCGCAGCTCGAGCGGAGCCTCCTCGCAGGCGCAGGACCGCTTGATGACGGCCTTCAGCGCCTGGTCGAGGTTGTACTGCTTCAGGCAGGGGCCGCAGTCGTCGAGGTGGGCCTGGATCTTGCGGCAGTCGTCGGTGCTCATCTCGCCGTCGAGGTACTCGTAGACGCGCAGCAACGCCTCGGAGCAGTCGCTGTCGCTCATCATCCCGTCCTGCCGTGCGTGGTCGCCGTGCGTCATTGATCGGCTCCTGTGCTCGTGGTCGCGTCAGCGCGGACGAACCCGCGATCGGCGGCATACTCACTGAGCAGCTCACGCAGCTGCCGGCGCCCCCGGTGCAGACGCGACATCACGGTGCCGATCGGCGTCTGCATGATCTCGGCGATCTCCTTGTAGGCGTAGCCCTCGACGTCGGCGAAGTAGACCGCGAGGCGGAAGTCCTCCGGGATCTCGAGGAGGGCCCGCTTGACGTCGCTGTCAGGCAGGTGCTCGAGCGCCACGTCCTCGGCCGACCGCAGGCCCGCCGAGCTGTGGGACTCGGCGCGATGGAGCTGGTAGTCCTCGACGTCGGACGCGTCCGACTGCAGTGGCTCGCGCTGCTTCTTGCGGTAGGTGTTGATGTAGGTGTTGGTGAGGATGCGGTACATCCAGGCCTTGAGGTTGGTGCCAGGCCGGTACTGGTGGAAGGCGTTGTAGGCCTTGGCGTAGGTCTCCTGGACGAGGTCCTCGGCGTCGGTCGGGTTGCGCGTCGTGCGCAGCGCGGCGGAGTACATCTGGTCCAGCAGCGGCATGGCCTCACGCTCGAACCTCGCGCGGCGCTCCGACGTGGTCTCGGAGGCGACGTCGACGACGTCGTCGGCGAGCCGCTGCTCACTGACCTCGCTGGGGTCGGGCTGGACCTCGGTGGGGTTCTCCAGCGGGGTCTGGGTGTCGTCGGTCATCGTCCCCCAGCCTAGTCTCGCGGCCGCTGTCCCGGACAGGCCGGTGCCCGGACTGAGGGGGCCTCCCACCGCGGGCACGGAGAGCATGAGCACGGGGTGACGCCTCCTGGAGCTGGGGAGCAGCCGCCCGATCGGGTGGTCGCCTGTCGCGCTCGTCAACGTCACCGGACGAGGGGCCATTCCCGGTGGGGTGCGAAGGTCAGCCGACTGTGCTGGCAAGGACGGTGCTGGCGAAGGCGACGACGACCAACCCGACGAGCGCAGCGCTGCTCCGCGGGATCGCGTGGGTGCCCGGCACGGCATACAGGTGCTGGCGGCCGGTCCCGAGCCCGGGCAGGTATGCCGCGACCTCACCCGGACCGCCGAAGGGGTCCCGCTCCCCCTGGACGACGGCGATCGCGCGGTCGGCGTCGGTGACCAGCGCGAGCTCGGTGGCCCGCAGCCGCTCGGGCCGGCCGGGAGGATGCAGCGGGAAGGAGAGGCAGAGGACGGCGTCGGCGCCGAGGGTGTCGGCGGTCCGGCAGGCGACGCGGGCGCCGGCGCTGCGTCCGGCGAGGAGCAGCGGCCCGCAGACCGTGGCGAGCGCCCCACCACGACAGCGGAGCGCGTTGACGACCGGGATCCAGGCCGCATCAAGGGTTTTCGGCGGTCCGGCGATCCGCCGGCCGGCCACCAGCCACGGCTGCTCGACGAGCGCGACCGCCCAGCCTGCCCCGGTCAGCGCGGTCGCGGCTGCCGTGAGGTCGACCGAGCCCAGGCCCCCGCCCGCGCCGTGCCCGAGGACGGCCAGACCGCGCGCGCCGCGGGGTCGCGTGACGTGGACGCGGGCCGGACCCGCGGGGGTGTCGACGTCGACGACCGTCGTCGAGGGCGCGGCTCCCGGGGTCACGCGCCGACGACCTCACCGGTCACCGGGTCGACCACGCCACGCAGCTCCTCGCGGGCCAGCGGCAGCAGCAGCTGCTCGCCGTTGTTGCGGGAGCTGCTGACGGCGCTGGAGACCGGGTAGGCGTCGAAGCGGCCGGCCTGCTCGAAGGCGAGCAGCTCACCGACGACGGCGAGGTCCTTCGACGCCGGGTCGAGCCACCGGGCCCAGTCGTCGCGCTCGAGCACCAGGGGCTGGCGGTCGTGGATCCGGTCGAGCCCCGGCTCCGCGCGGGTGGTGATGATCGTGAAGGTCGTCAACCAGGCGAGCGGGTCGTCGGGGTCGGCGACCTCCTTGTCGCGCCAGAACTCGTAGAGGCCGGCCAGCGCGACGACCTCCCCGTCGAGGCGGTGCATGTAGAAGGGCTGCTTGCGCGGCTTGCCCTTGGCGTCCGTCACGGTCGGCGACACCTGCCACTCGTACCAGCCCTCGGCCGGCACGAGGCACCGGCGCGAGGCTGCCGCACGGGCGAACCCCGGTTTCTCGAGCACCGACTCGGCGCGCGCGTTGATCATCCGCAGACCGGTCCTGGTGTCCTTGGCCCAGCTCGGCACGAGGCCCCAGGTGAGCAGACGGAGCTGGCGCGCGGCGGGTGTGCCGTCCGCCGCCCCGCGGGGCACCCTGGTCACCACGACCGGGGCCTGCTTCGTGGGCGCCATGTTCCAGTCGGGCAGGCCGGGCGGCGGGTGCTGAGGGTTGACCAGGATGCTGCGGCCCGGCTCGCCCGTGGCGTCGAGCTCGATGTCGAGCTCGTCGATGAGGTCCGCGTGGTCCTTGCTCGCGGCATACCGGCCACACATGCGCGTCAACCTATGCCGGCGGCCTGCGGCCCACCGTCCGCCCGGGTGCTGCCGGGGCCGCCGAGCAACTACGGTGGTGGCAGTACCGAGACCCGAGGAGATCCGCCACCCATGTCCATCGTTCGTCGCATCGCCCGTCCCATGCTCGCTGCCATCTTCGTCGTCGGGGGGATCGACCAGCTGCGGCACCCGGCCTCCAAGGTCGGCCCCGCCACACCGTTCCTCGACCGGATGATCCCGGCGCTCGGCCTGCCCGACGACAAGGAGATGCTGGTCCGGGCCAACGGCGCGGCGCAGCTCCTCGGAGGCGCCATGATCGCGACGGGTCGGCTCTCCAGGGTGGGCGGCATCCTCGTGGCCGGTTCGCTCGTCCCGACGACGCTGGCGGGGCACGCGTTCTGGGAGAAGACCGACGCCAAGGAACGCGCGATGCAGCGCACCCAGTTCCTCAAGAACGTCGGCCTCATCGGTGGGGCGCTGCTCGCGGCCGTCGACACCGAGGGGAAGCCGGGTCTGGCCTGGCGGGCCCGCAACGCGGGCAAGGTCACCCGCCGCGAGGCGCGGCACGCCGCGAAGACGGCGAGGCGCGAGGCGAAGATCGCCACCCAGCAGGCCCACCTCAGCGTCCAGGACGCCCTGGGCTGAGCGTGGCCGACGTGAGCGCACCCCTGGATGACCCCGGCGGCGCGAGCGCGGCCGACGAGCCTCCGCATCCCGGCGACTGGACGGCGCCGGTCGCCGCCGGTCCCCTCGACGCCGTGGTCGTGCTGCCGGGCAGCAAGTCGCTGACCAACCGGTTCCTCGTCCTCGCGGCGCTGGCCAACGACCGGTCCCGCCTGCGGATCCCCCTGCGGTCGCGGGACACGCTGCTCATGGCGCAGGCCCTCCGGGCCCTCGGGACCGGGATCGAGGACGTCCGTCCGGACGGAGCGGCGGGCGCCGACGACATGGACTGGATCGTCACGCCGGCAGCCGTCCTGCGCGGTGGCGCGACCATCGACGTCGGCCTCGCGGGCACGGTCATGCGGTTCCTGCCACCGGTCGCCGCGCTGGCCGACGGACCCGTGCACGTCGACGGCGACGCGGGCGCGCGGGTCCGCCCGATGGGTCCGGTGCTCTCCGCGCTGCGCACCCTCGGCGCGCAGATCGACGACGGGGGGCGCGGCACCCTCCCGCTCACGGTCGACGGCGTCGGCTCCGTGCGTGGGGGGGCGGTGACCCTCGACGCGTCGGCGTCGTCCCAGTTCATCTCCGGTCTGCTGCTCGCCGGCGCCCGCTACGACGAGGGCGTCACCGTCCACCACGACGGCAAGCCGGTGCCGAGTGAGCCGCACCTCGCGATGACCGTCGAGACCCTCCGCGACGCCGGGGTCGACGTCGACGACTCCGAGCCCAACACCTGGCGCGTCGAGCCCGGTGAGATCAGCTCGCTCGACGTGCTCATCGAGCCGGACCTCTCCAACGCCGGGCCGTTCCTCGCCGCCGCCCTCGCGGTCGGAGGTCGGGTCCGGGTGCCGGACTGGCCGCAGCACACGACGCAGGCCGGTGACGCCTTGCGCGACATCCTCGACACGATGGGGGCCGACGTCTCCTTCGACCGGACCGGGCTCACGGTCGGGGGCAACGGCGCGATCGGCGGTATCGACATCGACCTGCACGACGCCAGCGAACTGACCCCCGTGGTCGCGGCGCTGGCGGCGCTCGCGGAGTCCCCCACCTGGATCCGGGGGGTCGCCCACATCCGTGGGCACGAGACCGACCGCCTCGCCGCGCTGGTGGCCGAGATCAACCGTCTGGGTGGCGCGGCGACCGAGACCGAGGACGGCCTGCGGATCTCGCCGGCCCGCCTGCACGGTGGGCGGTTCCGCACCTATCACGACCACCGGATGGCTACTGCGGGAGCGCTGCTCGGGCTGGTGGTCCCCGGGGTCACGGTGGAGAACATCGGGGCGACGACGAAGACGCTGCCCGACTTCACCGGACTGTGGACAGCGATGATGGCGACGTGATGACGGGTCGGATGAGGTCCGGATGAGGTCTCAGTGAGGTCTCAGTGAGGTCAGCCGCGAGGGCCCCCGCGTGAGCTGGCACGACCTCGACGAGTCCGACATCCGGGTCCGCCCCAACCCCCGGGGCTCACGCCGTCGCACCAAGGAGCGACCCGCCCACGACGACGCGGTGCTCGGCTTCGTCGTCGCCGTCGACCGGGGCCGCTACACCGTCCTCGTCGCGGCGGGGGTCGGTGGTCGCGACCGGCCGGAGCGTCTCGTCACGGCGATGAAGTCCCGTGACCTCGGCCGCAAGGGCGTGGTCGTCGGGGACGACGTCTCCCTCGTCGGCGACACCAGCGGTAGCGCCGACGCCCTGGCCCGGATCGTCCGCCTCGAACCCCGGCGGTCCGTGCTGCGCCGTTCGGCCGACGACACCGACCCCGTCGAGCGCGTCATCGTGGCGAACGCGGACCAGCTCGTCATCGTCTCCTCGCTCGCCAACCCCGAGCCCCGACCCCGGCTCATCGACCGGTGTCTCGTCGCGGCATACGACGCCGACCTCGCCCCGCTGCTGGTGCTCACCAAGTCCGACCTCGTCGACCCCCAGCCCTTCCTCACGACGTATGCGCCGCTCGAGGTGCCTTACGTCGTCACCTCCTGGGGTGGGGCCTCCCACCAGGTCGCCGGGCAGGAGACGGCGGTCAGCGGCTTCGCCGGCCTGGACGAGGTGCGCGGCCGGCTGGCGGGGCGGATCTCCGTCCTGGTCGGGCACTCCGGGGTCGGCAAGTCGACGCTCGTCAACAGCCTCGTCCCCGACGCCCGTCGGGCGACCGGCGACGTCAACGACGTGACGGGGCGGGGGCGGCATACGTCGACCTCGGCGGTGGCGTTGCGGCTCCCCGGGAAGGACGCCGGGTGGGTGGTCGACACCCCGGGGATCCGCTCCTTCGGGCTGGCCCACGTCGACCTCGAGCGGATCATCGTCCACTTCCCCGACCTCGAGCCGGGCACGGACCAGTGTCCGCGAGGGTGCACCCACGACGAAACCGACTGTGCCCTGGACGCATTCGTCAGAGCGGGCAACGCCGGGCCGGCCGGGCCCGCACGCCTCGACTCGTTGCGACGGTTGCTGCGCGCCCGCTCCGGCGTCGACCGCGGAGACGGTCGGGAGGATGACACGGGCGTCGCGGGCGGCCCCGGACCCGGCACCGGGTGAGAGCGTGAGCGCGCGCTGAACCCCTTCGGTGCGACGGTCGTCTCCCCCGATGACCACGCCCATCCCCTGCTGACCGAGGAGCCAGACCGATGACCATCACCGGCCTCCCGCTGCACCCGCTCGTGATCCATGCCGTCGTCGTCCTGCTGCCCCTGATGGCCGTGCTGACCGTGCTGGTCGGAGTCCGCAAGAGCCTGCGCGAGAGGGTCGCCTGGTGGGTCGTCGCCGGCAACGCGGTCATCCTCGGCACCACCATCCTGGCCAAGCAGAGCGGCGAGGACCTCCAGAAGACCCTGGGTGGCAAGATCGCCCTGGAGCACGGCCAGATCGGCTCTCTCCTGCCCCTGTTCGCCCTGGTGATGCTGGTGGCCTCGACCGCGGTCGCGGTCACCCGCCGGCACCGCTCCCTGGGTCCGGTCGCGGTGATCGTGTCCATCCTCGCCAGCGCCGCTGCCACGTTCTGGACGGTGCGGACCGGCGACTCCGGCGCCCGGGCGCTCTGGGCCCGCTGACCCCCGCCATCTGCTGACCCCCGCCTGCTGAGGTCGCGCATCCGCGGTGAGG
>NZ_JANXRJ010000324.1 GCF_025353065.1 Lapillicoccus sp. | reverse complement strand
CCCGACTCCTTCCCGGCCCACAACACCGGCAGCGCAGCGACGTGGTACCTCCATCCCCCGCAGTGGTGACGACGCCACCGAAGCGCCCGCGCATCGTGTATGCCGGGTTCGCGACGCTGCGGCACAGCGGCGGCGTGCACGTCCTCACCCAGCACGTCCAGCTGCTGCGGGCGTCCGGTCACAATGCGTGGTTGTGGCTCCCCGACCCCGCCGACCGGACCGACTGGATCGACGCCGACGTCCCGGTCGTCTCGGGAGCGACGACGCCGATCGGGTCGGACGACCTGCTCGTGCTGCCCGAGACCCCGACCATCCACGGCCGCGACCCGGCACCCGGTGCCCGGAAGGTGATCTTCAACCAGAACCACTTCTACACCTTCGCGGCCGGGCCGGCGGGTCCCGACTTCCCCGACTGGTCGCCGGCCCCGGCGATGTGGGCGGTGACCGCAGAGAGCCGCGACGTCCTGGCCGCGGTCCTGCCGCACCTCCCCGTCTACCTGGTGCCCAACCCCGTCGACGGTGAGCTCTTCGCCCCCCGCCCGACGGATCGACCGCGGGTCACCTGGTTCCCCCGCAAGCGGCCGCGCGAGGCGTCTCTACTGAAAGCGCTGTTGCACAACGATGCTCGACTGACCGGGGTCGACCTGGTGGAGCTGGTCGACACCCCACGCTCCGGCGTGGCGACCACACTCGGGACGACGACCGTCTTCGTGTCGCTCGGTCACAGCGAGAGCTTCGGCCTGCCCGTCGCCGAGGCGCTGGCCTCCGGGTGCCTGGTCGCCGGATATGACGGGGGCGGCGGTCACGAGCTGTTCGAGGCTCCAGGGGTCTGGCGGGTCCCTGAGCAACGGCCGTTGCTGCTGCGGGAGCAGGTGATCGACCTGCTGGCCCGGGCGACCGAGCTCGCCCCCCTGCGGGAGGCCAACCGGGAGTGGGTGCTGGACCGCTACTCCCTCGCCCGGACCGGCGAGGCGCTCGAGGCAGTCGTGGCCGCCGCGTTCGAGCGGCCCGGAGCCGACGCCGTCGCCGCCCATCCCGCCGCCTGGCTCGGCGCCCTCGGTCCCCACTTCACGGCATACGCCTGACCTGCGCTGACCTGCCCTGACCTGACCGGCGTCGGCGTGATGTCAGTAAGCGCCCTCCACCACGTTCTCCAGCTTCTCCCCCGCCACGAACCGGCGCAGCTGCTCGGCCACCAGCGCGAACGCCCGCGAGCCGGCCTGCTTGACGTGGCCGGCGGCGTGCGGGGTGATGATGAGGTTCGGCGCGCTCCAGAGGGCGTGGTCGGAAGGCAGCGGCTCGGGGTCCACCACGTCGAGCGCCGCGCGCAGCCGGCCGGACGTCAGCTCCGCGAGCAGCGCATCGGTGTCGACCACCTTTCCACGCGCGACGTTGACCAGCAGGGCGCCGTCGCGCATCCGCGCCAGGAACTCGGCGTCGACCAGGCCCGCCGTCTTCGGGGTCAGCGGCAGGGTCAGGACGACCACATCGGCGTCCGGCAGCAGATCGGGCAGCTCGTCGGTGGCGTGCACGCCCTCGCGGGCCGAGTGCGCGACGAGGACCGGGGTGGCGTCGAAGCTGCGCAGCCGGCGGGCGGTCTGCTCCCCCAGGTCCCCCGCGCCGACGATCAACACCGTCTTGTCGCGCAGGTCGTCGGCCTCCACCAGGTCCCAGCGACGGTCCCGTTGGGCGTCGAGGAAGTCAGGCAGCCGCCGCAGCGAGGCGAGGACCAGGGTGAGCACCAGCTCGGCGACGGAGCTGCCGTGGACCCCCCGGGCGTCGCACAGGGTGACCCCGTCCGGCACGTGATCGAGGACGTCCTCGACTCCGGCGCTGGTCAGCTGCATCACCCGCAGCCGCGGCATGGCGACGAACTTCGCCTCCAGCTCGGAGGCGTCCTCCACCTGCGGCACCCAGAACTCCGTGTCCGCGAGCCCGTCGGGCTGGGGTCCGTCACCGTCCCAGGCGATCACCCGCACCCCCTCGGGGACGGTTCCGAGAAGCTCGACGGCATGGTCATCCGGCACGCATACGACGGTCACAACGGTCACCGTAGGCGCTCCCTGGACGATGCGCGGCGGCAGGTCGGCGCCCCGCCCGTTGTCAGGCACCCCGGGGCCGTGTGTGAGGAACCCCGGGAGAGGGAACATAGGACGGCAGAAGGCGCTGGCTCCGTCCGGCACCTCGCAGGCACCAGGAGAGGCTGCCGTGCTGATTCCCTGGCCCGATCAGCCCCAGGTCCCCGATCGGTTGCCGTCCGGACCCGGATGGCGTTGGCTAGACCGGCGTGGATGTCGTCATCGGAGCAGGAAGGTTGGCCAATGAGCCTTCAGGACGAGCTCGACCGGTTTGTTGCGGAGGGCCTGGACAAGGCGGCGGGGCACGGTGAGGACTACGTCGAGCTCTGGCGGGCGCTCGGTCGCGCCACGGCAGCGGGCAAGCGTTTTCGGCCCGCGCTCATGATGGCCGCTTACCACGCGTACGGCGGCAGCGACGACGAGATGGCGGGGCGCGTGGCCGCGGGGCTCGAGCTGCTGCACACGGCCTTCGTGATCCACGACGACGTCATCGACGGTGACCTCGTCCGGCGCGGGGCCGTCAACGTCTCGGGTACCTTCTCGGAGCGGGCCGTCGCCCGCGCGGCCGGACTGCAGGACTGTGCCACCTTCGGCCTCGCCGCCGGCGTGCTGGCGGGCGACCTCGCCCTGGTCGGCGCGACGCGCGAGATCGCCCTCTGCGGTGCCGCCGCCTGCACGACCCGACGGCTGCTCGACCTGCTGGACGACGCCGTCCACGTCAGCGCGGCCGGCGAACTCGCCGACGTCGCGTTGAGCCTGGGGGGGTCGGACCACGCCGGCATCCTGGCGGACGTCATCAGGATGGAGGAGTGCAAGACGGCCGTCTACTCGTTCCAGCTCCCCCTGCAGGCGGGCGCCGTGCTCGCGGGGGCCTCGGACCACACCGCCGGCCTGCTCGGCGAGGTGGGCCGGCTGGCCGGCATCGGCTTCCAGCTCGTCGACGACCTGCTCGGCGTGTTCGGCGACGAGTCCGTCACCGGCAAGAGCGCCCTCGGTGACCTGAGAGAAGGCAAGATGACGCCCCTGATCGCGCACGCCCGCAGCACGGCGGCCTGGCCGGAGATCTCGCAGCACGTCGGGGACCGGACCATCGACGAGGAACGTGCTGGGGCGGTCCGCGCGCTGCTCACGGACTGCGGGTCGCGCGCCTACGTGGAGCACCTGGCCAACCGCTACATGACGGAGTCGCTGCGCGCCGCCGAGGACCTCCACCTCGACCCCACGCTGATGGCCGAGCTGACCGGGCTGAGCCAGCGGGTCCTCGGGAACGCCGCATGAGTATGCGTGTGCCGCTGCGGTCCACCCGCCGCCCCGTCGCCAGCGACACCGACCTCTACGACCGGGTCGCGCAGGAGGCGGCAGCGACGGTCATCCGCTACTACTCCACGTCTTTCGGGCTCGCCTGCCGCCTGCTGGGCCAGCCCGTCCGCGACCGGGTCCGCAACGTCTACGCCCTCGTCCGTCTCGCCGACGAGATCGTCGACGGGCCGCTGGGCGTCCACCACCCCGCTCGGGCCGGCGCCCTGCTCGACCGGCTCGAGGAGGACACGGCCGAGGCGGTTCGCGACGGTTACAGCACCAACCTCATCGTCCACGCGTTCGCCCTGACCGCACGCGCGTGCGCCATCGAGGACGACCTGATCGCCCCGTTCTTCGCCTCCATGCGCGCGGACCTCACCGTCCGCGAGCACGACGCCACCAGCTTCGACGGCTACGTCTACGGCTCGGCCGAGGTCGTGGGCCTGATGTGCCTCCGCATCTTCGTGGCCGACGGTGCCGCCGCGCCGGACGCGACCCCGGGCGTGCCGGTCGGCTATGACGACCTGGCGCCCGGGGCACGGCGGCTGGGGGCCGCCTTCCAGAAGATCAACTTCCTGCGGGACCTCGCCGACGACCACGAGCAGCGAGGCCGCAGCTACTTCCCCGGGATCGACCCCGACCACCTGACCGAGGACGACAAAGGGCGGATCCTCGACGACATCGACGCCGACCTCGCGGCCGCGGCCGCGGCCACCCGCGACCTGCCCCGCAGCAGCCGACGCGCCGTGGCGACCGCCCAGTCCCTGTTCACCGAGCTCGCCGTCCGACTCCGAGCCACCCCGGCCGAGTCGCTTCGCCGGGAGCGTGTCCGGGTCCCTTCGGCGACGAAGGCCCGCATCGCCCTGACCGCCGTCGTCCGGGACGGCCGGTCATGAGCGCCCGTCGAGCGGTGGTCATCGGCGGCGGGTTCGCCGGCCTGGCGTGTGCGGCACTCTTGGCGCGCGAGGGCTACGAGGTCGAGCTCCTGGAGAAGAACGCGTCGCCAGGGGGTCGTGCCGGCAGCTGGAGCCAGGACGGGTTCCGCTTCGACACCGGTCCGTCGTGGTACCTCATGCCCGAGGTCTTCGACCACTTCTTCCGGTTGTTGGGCACCACCACGGAGGACCAGCTCGACCTCGTGCGGCTCGACCCGGCATACCGGGTCTTCTTCCAGGACGGGTCTGAGCCGGTCGACGTGCGCTCGGACCCCGCGGCGGCCATCGCCCTCTTCGAGGGCATCGAGCCGGGCGCCGGCAAGCGCCTCGAAACCTACCTCGCCTCGGCACGCGAGGTCTATGACCTTGCGGTCCAGCGGTTCCTCTACACGACCTATCAGTCGCTGCTCCCGCTGCTTCGGCCGGACGTCCTGCGGAACGCTGTTCGACTGTCCCGTCTGCTGATCGAGCCGATGGACCGGTTCATCGCCCGCTCCTTCACGGACAACCACCTCGCCCAGATCCTGGGCTATCCCGCCGTCTTCCTCGGCACGTCGCCGGACCGCGCCCCGAGCATGTACCACCTGATGAGCCATCTCGACCTCGCCGACGGGGTCCTCTACCCGCAGGGCGGCATCACGCGCGTCGTCGAGTCGCTGGTGGCCCTCGCGGAGGCAGAGGGGGTGCGGATCCGTACGGATGCCGAAGTGCTCGAGATCGTCACCGCGCCGGTTGCAGGGTCCGGACGGTGGCGTCCGGGTGCGGACCGTCGCCGTGCGCGGGTCCGATCGGTGCGCTTTCGCGACACCCAGGGAGGCCGGCAGGGACCGGAGCACGTCCTCGACGCCGACCTGGTGGTCGGCGCGGCCGACCTCCACCACATCGAGACCGAGCTGCTGCCCCCCGCGCTGCAGACCTATCCGCAGTCGTGGTGGGACCGCCGGGACCCGGGAACGGGAGCGGTGCTCGTCCTCCTGGGGGTGCGCGGTTCCTTGCCGCAGCTCGAGCACCACTCGCTGTTCTTCACCACGGACTGGGTGGAGAACTTCGACGCGATCCTCGGGTCACCGCCCCGGGTGCCGGACCCCGCCTCGATCTACGTATGCCGCCCGTCCGCCACCGACGCGGCCGTCGCGCCCGCCGACAACGAGAACCTCTTCGTGCTCGTGCCGATGCCGGCCGACCCGGGTCTCGGGCGCGGCGGCGTGGCGGGGCAGGGCGACGCCCGGGTGGAGGCCATCGCCGATGCCGCCATCGCCCAGATCGCCGGCTGGGCCGGCATCCCGGATCTGGCCGAGCGGGTCGTCGTCCGGCGCACCATCGGTCCGGGCGACTTCGTCACCGACGTGCACGCCTGGTCGGGGGGCGCGCTGGGGCTGGGGCACACCGCCCGGCAGAGCGCCTTCCTGCGCGGACGCAACGTCTCGCGGAGGGTCGCGGGCCTCTACTACGCGGGTCACGGCACCATCCCAGGAATCGGGCTGCCGATGTGCCTGATCAGCGCCGAGATCCTCCTCAAGGCCGTCCGGGGCGACACCTCGACCGAGCCACTGCCGACCCCGCTTCCGACGCAGAAGCCGACGTCGTTGTCGCACAAGGAGTTCGCGTGACAACAGACCTGGTGTTCACGTGACAACACAGTCGCGTCAACGATCGCGCAGGCCGACCGACATCGGCGTCGACGGCCCCACCCCCCGGGACATGCTGCGGACCTTCACGTCGGTGCGGGCGAACCCGTTGGCGTTCCTCGCCTCGGCCCAGCAGCAGTACGGCGACCTCGTCGCGTTCCCGGTGCCCGGACCCCCGGTGCTCCTCGTCAACGACCCGGCGGACGTCCGTCAGGTGCTGCAGACCGGCGCCAGGCACTGGGACAAGCAGACCGTCCAGTATGCCGCCCTGGCGCAGGTCACCGGCCCGGGCCTCATCGCCTCGGACGACCCGAGCTGGATCGAGCACCGGCGGATCGCCGCACCGGCGTTCCACCACCGGCGCCTCGACGACGCCACGGAGCAGGTGCGTGCAGCGACCCGCGTCACCACCGCGGCCTGGGCCCGGCTGCCGGCGCAGGGAGCCACGGTCGACGTCGCCGAGGTGGCCATGCAGATCGCCCTCGACGTCGTCGGGCGGACCCTCTTCTCCGCCGACCTGTCGGCCCGCGCCCAGGACCTCCTCGACGCCACCAGCGCGGCCGCGAAGCTGATCGTCGCCCTCGGGCGCTCCATCGTGCCGGTGCCGGACTGGCTGCCGACCCCGATGAAGCTGCGGCTGCGAGCCGCCGGCCGGGAGCTGGACGCGCTCAGCCACGAGCTGATCGACCGGCGTCGGGAGGTGAGCACCGACTCGCACGGCAACGACCTGCTCGGGCTGCTGCTCGACGGCGGTCTCAGCGACCGCGAGATCAGGGACGAGCTCGTCACCATGGTGGTGGCCGGTCACGAGACCGTCGCGGCGGCACTCGCGTGGACGCTGATGCTGCTCGCCGAGGACCAGCCGGCCCAGGACCGACTGCGCGCCGAGGTGAGCGACCACGGTGGACCCGTGTCGATGGTCGGCGCCGCCGAGAGCCTGCCCTGGACCCGCGCGGTCATCGACGAGTCGCTGCGGCTCTTCCCCCCGGCGTGGGTGGTGTCGCGCCGCTCGTCCCAGCCCGACCTCATCGGTGAGCAGCAGGTGCCGGCCGGGACGACGGCCATCATCAGCCCCTGGCTGCTGCACCGCCGACCGGAGTCGTGGCCGCACCCGGACGAGTTCCGACCGGAACGCTTCCTGCACACGGGGACCAGGGCCCGCTCGGACTATCTGCCGTTCGGGCTCGGCCCACGACTCTGCATCGGCCGGGAGTTCGCGCTCGGCGAGATGGCCATCGTGCTGAGCGAGCTGCTCGCCCACCACCGGGTCAGCACGCCCGGCGGCTGGTCCCGGCCGCGACCGCAGGCCCACGTCGCGGTGCACCCGCGCGGCGGGATGCCGCTCCGGGTCACCCCCTGCACCGCCGCTTCCTCTCTCATCGACCCCGGCCCCGTCCGGTCACCATGAGCACCGTGCTGCTGGCGCTGATGCTGCTGGCAGCCGGTCTCCTCGCTCACCTGCTGCTCGCCGACGCCCGGCGCGTCCCCCGACGTGCCACCCCGGTAGGGCGTGCGACAGCCGTCTCCGTCATCATCCCGGCTCGCAACGAAGCCGCCACTCTCCCAAGCCTTCTCACCTCGCTGCGATCCCTCACGGCCGCTCCCCGCGAGGTCCTCGTCGTCGACGACGGCTCCGACGACGGGACCTCTGACATCGCCCGCGCCCAGGGAGCGACGGTGATCCGGGCGACGACACCACCGCCCGGCTGGACAGGCAAGGCCTGGGCCTGTCACCAGGGCGTCGCCGCAGCGAGCGGGTCGACCCTGCTCTTCCTCGACGCCGACACGACCCTCGAGCCCGACGCGCTGGACGGCCTCCTGACGCTCCTCGACCAGGAGGGCGGACTCGTCTCCGTCCAGCCCCACCACCGGACCGTGCGGGCCTACGAACAGCTGTCCGCCTACTTCAACGTCATGTCCCTGCTCGCGTGCGGGGCCTTCGCCCGGCGCCGCCCCCGCCACCCGATGGCGTTCGGTCCGGTCCTCGTCACCTCCCGTGAGGACTACGAACGCGCCGGCGGCCACTCTGCCGTGCGGGCGGAGATCCTCGACGACGCACGACTGGCCGCGGCATACGACCGAGCGGGTATGCCGGTGCGTTGTCTCCTCGGGGGTGGGGCCGTCCGGATGCGGATGTATCCGGGCGGAACCCGGCAGCTGGTCGAGGGCTGGACCAAGAACATCGCCTCCGGCGCGGCGGCGGCGGACCGGTGGTCGGCGCTCGCGGCCGCGCTCTGGGTCGCGAGCCACTGGGCCGTGACCGTCGGCGCCGTCCTGTCGGTGGTCGTGGTCCTGCACGGAGGACCGCTGCCGCTGCAGGGGCCTCCGGCGCTGTGGGCGGCCGCGTGGGTGGGCGTGACCCTGCAGCTGCGTGCCATGCTGCGGAGGGTGGGGTCATTCCGCTGGTGGACGTGGGCGCTGTTCCCCGTGCCGCTGGTCGCGTTCAGCCTCCTCTTCGCCCGGTCGGTCCTCCTGACCTCCGTCCGGCGTGAGGTGACGTGGCGCGGGCGCGCGATCACCACCGGGCGGTCCCCGCGGGGGGAGGTGCGCTGACGTGCTGCGCCTGGTGATGTCGCGCCCGCTGACCATCGCCGTCGACGTGCTCGCGTGGGGGGTGCTGCACTCGGCCACGGGGTATCTCGCCCACCGGCTCGCCCCGGGGCGGCTCGACCACGACCCGTGGCTGCTACGGCCCCGCTCCTTCGAGGCCGGCGGCCAGTTCTACCGTCGGCGCCTCGCGATCACGCGGTGGAAGGACCGCCTCCCCGAAGCGGGCGACCTGTTCTCCGGGGGGATCAGCAAGAGCCGGCTCCCGACGCGCGACGACGCGGGGCTGCGCCTCTTCGTCCAGGAGACCCGCCGGGCCGAGCTCGGCCACTGGGGGGCGCTGGCCGCCAGCCCCCTGTTCCTGCTGTGGAACCCGCCCCTCGCCTCGGCCCTGCTCGTCGCCTACGGCATCGGCGTCAACCTGCCCTTCATTGCGATCCAGCGCTACAACCGCCAACGGGCCCAGGCCGTGCTGGAGGCCCGAACGACGTCTGGCCGGTGAGCGAGGCCCCTCGCCCCACCGCCCCCCACAGCACCGCTTGTTGCTTCTGCCGTGCCCTTTCTGGCGACATTTCGGGCAGGTATGGGCACTCGGGAAGCAACAAGCGGGGGGGTGGGGGACCGGGCGAGCGCAGCGTCAACCAACGGCCGTGGACGGCGACGGAGGTGACCGGTGTGCCTGGGACCTCAGGAGGTCCAGGCGCGCCACAGGGCGGCATACTCCCCGTCGCGGGCGACGAGCTCGTCGTGGCTGCCCAGCTCGGCGACGGCACCGTCGATGACGACAGCGATCCGGTCGGCATCGTGCGCGGTATGCAGCCGGTGCGCGATCGCGACGACGGTGCGGCCGGTCAGCAGCGCGGAGAGCGAGCCCTCCAGGGTGCGTGCGGTACGCGGGTCGATGAGCGAGGTCGCCTCGTCGAGGACGATCGTGTGCGGGTCGGCGAGGACGAGGCGCGCCAGGGCGACCTGCTGGGCTCGGCCGGGAGGCAGCTCGAGGCCGCCCGACCCGAGCCGGGTGTCCAGTCCCTCCGGCAGGGCCTCGACCCAGCTCCGCGCGCCGACGGCGACCAGCGCTTCCGCGACCCGGACGTCGTCGGCGTGCTCGCCGGCGAGCGCGACGTTGTCACGCAGGGTGCCGATGAAGACGTGGTGCTCCTGCGTGACGAGGGCGACCTCGCGGCGCAGGACGTCGAGGGGCAGCTCGGTGAGGTGGACCCCACCCACCGTCACGGACCCGGTGCGCGGCCCGTGGATGCCGGCCAGCAGGCGGCCGAGAGTCGACTTGCCCGAGCCGCTCGGCCCGACGACGGCCAGCCGCTCCCCCGAGCGGAGCACCAGGTCGATCCCGTGGAGCACGTCGTGGCCGGCGCGGTAGGCGTAGCGCAGGTCGCGTCCCTCGAGGTCCGACCCGTCGGGCAGGGCGGTGCCGGCGACCCGGTCGGGCGGCACCGTCGAGATGCCGAGGAGCCGGGTCGTCGACGCGACGCCGACCTGGACGCGGTCGACGGTGTGGACGAGCAGGTCGAACGGGCCCCACAGCGCCTCGACGTAGAGGATCGCCGTCGTCACCTGGCCGATCGTCACCCAGCCGGCGGTCACGCCGTATGCCGCGACGACGAGCACGAGCACACGCGGCAGGCTGAACGAGAGGTCCATGACGATGAACAGGAGGTTGCGCAGGGTCATCGTGTAGCGCTCGGCCTGCCCCGAGCGCTGGATGTCGTCGTCCCCGCGTCGGCGACGGTGGGAGGTCAGGCCGAGGGCCTCGACGGTGCGCGCGCCCTCGACGGTCTCGGTCAGGGTGGTGTTGATCTGCGAGTAGGTGCCGGCCTCGGTGAGGTAGCCGCGCGGGGCGCGCACGAGATAGCGGCGGATCTGCACGAGGGCCAGTGCGATGAGCACCAGGGACGGAAGGGAGAGCAGCAGCGAGTTCGACACCATCGCGACCAGGGTGAGGACGACCGTGGTGCCGGCCACGATGGTCTGCGGCAGCGCCCAGCGCACGCTCTCGCTCATGGTCCCGACGTCGCGCGTGACCCGCGTGACGAGGTCACCCGAGCTCGCGGTCTCCACCTTCGACAGCGGCAGCCGCAGGATCGAGCGGACGACGTGCTCGCGGGCGCTGGCCAGCAGCCCCTGCCCGAGGACGGCCGAGGCCGCCGTGGCGACGAAGGTGAGGACGGTCTGGGCGACGACGAGGGCGATGAGGACGAGAGCGGTCGAGGTCGCGGCCGTGAGGGCGGCGTCGGTCTGGCCGGCGCGCACCGAGGTGACGGTGGAGTCGACGAGGTCCCCGAGCATCCGGGGCACGACCAGCCCGCACACCGCCGCGACCGCGTTGCCGACGACGACGAGGGCCACGACGCCGGGACGGGCGCGCAGCAGCCCCCCGATGAAGCCCACGACCTGGCGGGCAGGTGCCACGGGCAGGCCGCGCACGGGGTTCATCGAGGCAGCGACGAAGGATCGGGCGCGCTGCTCCCGCAGGGTGTGACGACTCCGGAGGCCATCCAGACGTTCACGGAGGGAGGCTCCCTCGGCCGGGCGCAGCGCTGCGGGGACCGCGGGCTCGGCGTCGCCGGCGTCCCACGTGCGCAGCGACTCCAGGGCGAGGTCGGGGGGCAGCGGCGACAGCAGTGAGCCACGGACGGTCACGGGCGCACCTCCTGACCGAGTGGATCGGTGTCGACCGACGAGCCCGCGGGCTCGGCCGGATCGCCGTCGCTGTCACCACGCACGACCACCGCCCGGTATGCCGCGGACTCCTGCAGCAGGTCGGCGTGCCGTCCGCGAGCGGTCGCCCGGCCGTCCTCGAGCAGAACGATGTCGTCGGCGTGGTGGAGCAGCAGCGGCGACGCCGTCATGACGACCGTCGTCCGCCCGGACCGGAACGCCCCGAGGCGCTCGGCGATGCGGGCCTCGGTGTGGGCGTCGACGGCCGAGGTCGGCTCGACGAGCACGAGGACCTCGGGGTCGAGCGCCAGGGCGCGGGTGAGGACGAGGCGCTGCCGCTGTCCACCGGACAGGCCACGCCCCCGCTCCTCCAGCTCGCCCTGCCACCCGCCGGGCAGGGAGTCGAAGACGTCTTCGGCAGCCGCCGCGTGGAGCGCCTGCTCGGCGTCCTCCCGCGACAGCGACCCGTGGGGGTCGACCGCCTCGCGCAGCGTGCCCGCGAAGACGTGCGGCGAGGCATCGCTGACGAGGATGCGCTCACGCACCTGCGCGAGCGGCACCTCCGACAGGTCGACGCCGCCGACGGTGACTCCCCAGCGTCGGCGGGCTCGTTCCTCGTCCCGGGCGACCTGCTGCGCGCGCAGCACGTCGCGGCGGCGGCCCTCGACCCGCGCGGCCCGCCCGGTGAGG
>NZ_JANXRJ010000311.1 GCF_025353065.1 Lapillicoccus sp. | reverse complement strand
CCATGAGGAGGGTCGCCGCGGCATACGCGCCGAAGGTGTTGTGGTCGTCGGTGTAGCGCGAGTGGACGAGCAGGGTGAGGGTCTGCGAGATCCCGGGGAAGCCGGAGGAGACCATGATCACCGCGCCGAACTCCCCGAGGGAGCGGGCGATGGTGAGCACGACCCCGTAGGTCAGGCCCCAGCGGATCGCCGGGAGGGTGATCCGCCAGAAGGTCTGCCAGCCGTTGGCACCAAGGGTCGCCGCGGCCTGCTCCTGCTCGTCACCGATCTCGTGGAGCACCGGCTCGACCTCGCGGACGACGAAGGGCAACGTCACGAAGATCGTCGCGAGGACCATGCCCGGCAGGCTGAAGATGACCTGGAACCCCATCCGGTCGAGACCGCCGAACCACCCGTTCACCCCCCACAGCAGGATGAGCGCGACCCCCACGACGATCGGCGAGAGGGCGAACGGCAGGTCGACGACCGCCTGCAGCAGACCGCGGCCGGGGAAGCGGCCCCGGACGAGCGCGAGGGCGACGGTGACGCCGAAGACGACGTTGACCGGCACGACGACCGCGACGATGAGGAGCGACAGGTTGAGGGCCGAGATGGCCGCCGGCGTCGACACCGTGGCGAGGAAGGCTCCGACGCCCTCGCCGAACGTGCGCCAGAGGATGACGCCGATCGGCACGAGCAGCAGCAGGATCACGTAGGCGAGGGCGATGGTCCGCATCGTCAGGCGCGACGCGCGCGTGGTGATCATGCCGACTTCTCCTCACGCCGGGTGCTGCGCGCCGCGGCGACCCGCAGGACGAAGAGGGTGACGAACGAGACCAGGATGAGGACCACGGAGACCGCCGCCGCGTTGGCGGGACGGTCGATCTCGATCTGCTGCTGGATGTATTGGGACGCCATCTGCGTGTCCCTGGGGATGTTGCCCCCGATGAGGACGACCGAGCCGTATTCGCCGATGGCCCGCGCGAAGGCGAGCCCACCGCCGCTGAGGATCGACGGGGCGAGCGTCGGCAGGACGATCCGGCGGAAGATCGTGAGGTTGCTGGCCCCGAGGGACGCCGCGGCCTGCTCGACCTCGCGGTCGAGCTCGATGAGCACCGGCTGGACCGACCGGACGACGAAAGGCAGCGTGACGAAGGTCAGGGCGACGATCAGGCCCCACTTGGTGGAGTTGAGGTGCACGTCGATCGGGCTGTTGGGGCCGTAGAGGGCGAGCATGACGATGCTCGCCACGATCGTGGGCAGCGCGAACGGGAGGTCGATGACCGTGTTGACCAACGACTTGCCGGGGAAGTCGTCGCGCACCAGCACCCACGCGACGAGGGTGCCCATGACGACGTTGACCAGGGCCACGACGACGGACACCCCGATCGTCACCTCGAGCGAGCCGATGGCGACCGGGGCCGTGACCGCGTCCCAGAAGCCGCTGAGGCCGTCCTGGAACGAGGCCACGGTGAGGGCAGCCAGCGGGAGCAGGACGATCACGCTCAGCCACAGGGTCGCGATGCCGATACCGAGCGGGCCGACCCCGCCGGTCGCGGCGAAGAGGCGACGGCGGGCCCGGCGGGCGCGGGGCGCACCGGTCCGGCCGGAGAGCGGCGCCGGGGACCCGTTCTCTGGGGAGTCGTTCTCCGGAGCGGGCCGGACGACGGTGGTGGTCATCGCACGGTCCTACTTCGTCGCCGCGTCGTAGATCTTGGCGATCGTGCCGACGTCCTTCTTGAAGAGGGTGCCGTCCACCGTCTTCCAGCCGCCGAGGTCGTCGATGGTGTATTCCTTCGCCGGCGTCGGGAAGCTCGAGGCGAACGTCGCGGCCACCGTCGGGTCGACGACACGGAAGCCCGCCTTGGCCAGCAGCGTCTGCGCGGCGGGGGTGTAGATGTAGTCGTCGAAGGCCTGGGCCACCTTCGCGTTCTTGCCCTTGCTGACGACGGCCGCGGGGTTCTCGATCTTGAACGTCGTCGAGGGGATGAAGTGCTCGACCGGGTCGCCGTCGCGCTCGAGGAAGAGGGCCTCGTTCTCGTAGCTCAGCAGCACGTCGCCCTCACCCTGGAGGAAGGTGTCGCTGGCCTCGCGGCCCGACTTCGGCTGCACCTTGACGTGCTGACCGATCAGCTTGGTGAGGTAGTCGAGACCCGCCTGCGGGTTCTTGCCACCGTCGCTCTTGTCGGCGTAGGGCGCGAGCAGGTTCCACTTCGCCGAACCGGAGCTGAACGGGTTGGGGGTGACGACCTCCACTCCCGGCTTGAGCAGGTCGTCCCATGACGTGATGCCCTTGGGGTTGCCCTTGCGGACGACGATGGCGACGACCGAACCGAACGGGATGCCCTTGTTGGCGCCCGCGTTCCAGCTCTTGTCGACCAGACCGGCGTCGACCAGGCGGGTCATGTCCGGCTGGACCGAGAAGTTGACGAAGTCGGCCGCGGCGCCGGCCGCGACCTTGCGGGACTGGTCGCCCGAGGCGCCGTAGGACGCCTGGAACGCCACGCCCTTGCCCGCCGGTGTGGCGTTGAAGGCGGGGATGAGCACGTCGAACCCGGCCTTGGGAACGGAGAAGGCGTAGAGGTTGATGCTGCCACCGGAGCCGTCCGCGGCCGGGACGACCGTCGCGGCCGCGCCCTTGACGGTGTCGCTGGCCCCTCCGCTGCAGGCGGCCATCGCGGTGAGGCTGGCAACGGTGGCGAGGACGACTGCGGCGTGCCGGAGCGTGCGCAGGGTACGGATCATCGGTGGGTCTCCTGGACGGCGTGGTGAAAGGGGTGAGGGGCAGCAAGGCCTTTGTCGCCAACTCCCACATGATATGGAGGAAAACTAGGGATCGGCGGCGGAATTGCCGAATTTGCCGGACGCCGATCCCACCATCCGAGAAGGACGACAGGGACCGCGCACCCTCAGCGGGAGGCCGCCCGCACCGACAGGGCGAGGGCGGTGACGACCCGCGGCGCCACCAGCCGGGAGGTGTCGCAGCGCAGGACCGGACCCCACCCGAGTGGCCGGGCCTGTCTCTCCCATGCGTCCCACCGGGCGTGTTGGTCACCCCCGGTGCCGTGGATGCCGTGACGCTCACCACGGCGCGAGCGGTCTTCGAAGCGCGCGCGGGCCAGCTCGGCCGGCAGGTCGCACCAGACCTCGGGCACGGAGCCCGGGTCGAGGTGGGCGCGCTGCATCCCCGCACGCACGGAGGCGTCGTCCCGACCCGCGAGGAAGAAGCTCTCCACCACGGCGCCGACCGGCGAGCCGGCCAGCAGCGACCAGATGGCCTCGCTGGCGGCCATCCCGAGCTCCGTCCCCGGGACCCGCTCCCGCTCGGCGGGCCCGACCCCCAGGACGTCGGCGACGCTCTCCTTGACGACGTCCTTGCTCAGCAGCGGGAGACCGAGCTCCGCGGCGAGCGCGGCAGCCAGGGTCGACTTGCCCGCACCCGGCAGGCCGTTGACGACGACGGCCAGACGTCGAGGGTGTCGACGCAGGTATGGCGCCGCCGGCCACTCGCCAGCGAGGACGGCATACCGGTCGTGGAGGCGCCAGCGCTCCTCCCCCGTCGCATCGGCGAGCAGGAGGTAGCCGGGTGACTGCCCCTCGTGGTTGAAGCCCAGTCGGCGCAGCACCGCCGCCGAGCGCACGTTGCCCGGCTGCACGTTCGCGGCCAGGCGGTGGAGGCCGAGGCCCTCGGGCTCGGCACGGAAGGCGAGGTCGACCACGAGCCGCAGTCCCTCGGTGAACAGGCCGCGACCGACGTAGGGGTCGTAGGAGTCGTAGCCGACCGTCCCGCTCTGCGCGCGTCCGCGGACGATGTTGTTGACGTTGATCTTTCCCACGATGCCGTGCGCACCCTCGCGATCGCGCGCATGGACGAGCAGCGTGCGCTGCCCCTGACCCTGGGCTCGGATGATCGCGGGGAGGGCAAGGGGGTCGACGGGGTTCCACGCGCCGAGGCGGGTCCGCGAACGCTCCACGGCCAGCTGGTATGCCGGGATGTCGGCGGCCGTCGGGGTCGCCACCCAGATGCGCTCGCCATCGGCCCTCAGTGGGGGGACGGGTCCACTCATCCGACGACCGCCCCCCGCAGCAGGATGACGTGGGGGTGGGCGGGGGCCCCCACGGCCGCG
>NZ_JANXRJ010000038.1 GCF_025353065.1 Lapillicoccus sp. | reverse complement strand
CCCCGGAAGTGCGAGGATCGCGAGTCCGGAATCCAGGCAAACCACGACCCGAGAGGTCCCATGTCCACGCACGAGCGCACCATGCCGTTCGCGTCGATCGACGACGTGCGGGCCAGGCTCGCGTCGGTCGGCTACCTCGCGTCGGAGGCCATCGCGACCACCGTCTTCCTCGCGAGCGAGCTCGGCAAGCCGCTGCTCATCGAGGGTCCCGCCGGCGTGGGCAAGACCGACCTGTCCCGTGCGGTCGCCGAGGCGTGCGGTGCGGACCTGGTGCGGCTGCAGTGCTACGAGGGCGTCGACGAGGCCCGGGCGCTCTACGAGTGGAACCACGCCAAGCAGCTGCTGCGGATCACGGCCGGCCGTGACGAGTCGTGGGACGAGGCGCGGAACGACATCTTCAGCGAGGAGTTCCTGCTCGAGCGACCGCTGCTCACCGCGATCCGCCGCGAGGGCCTGACCGTCCTGCTCGTCGACGAGACCGACAAGGCCGACGTCGAGATCGAGGGTCTGCTGCTCGAGGTGCTGGGCGACTTCCAGATCACCGTGCCCGAGCTCGGCACGATCCGGGCCACCCGTCGCCCCTTCGTCGTCCTCACCTCCAACGCGACGCGCGAGCTCTCGGAGGCGCTGCGCCGCCGGTGCCTCTTCCTGCACGTCGACTTCCCGGAGCCCGAGCTCGAGCTGGAGATCGTCCGCCTCAAGGTGCCCGAGCTCGACGAGGCGCTCGCCGCCTCGATCGTCCGGGTCGTGGCGGCCCTGCGGGCGATGCCCTTGCGGAAGGCGCCGTCGGTCTCGGAGACGATCGACTGGGCCCGCACCCTCGTCGCGCTCGGGGCGCACACCCTCGACGCGCGCGTCGTCCAGGACAGCCTGGGCGTCATCCTCAAGCACCAGGACGACCAGACGCGGGCACGCACCACTCTCGACCTCGACACGGTGCTGCGCGAACAATGACGGCGGCCCCGGGCGCTCTGAACGCTGCCGCTCCAGGACTGCCAGGACTGCCAGGACTGCCCGGACTGCCCGGACTGCCCGGACTGCCCGGCCGGCTCGTGGAGTTCGTCGGAGCCTTGCGCAAGAAGGGAATCCCCGCTGGTACGAGCGAGACCGTGGATGCCGGAGCCATCATGGGCGTCCTCGGGCTGAGCGACCGGGAGCGGCTGCGCGCCGGGCTGGCCTCCGCGCTGGTCCGGCGCGGCGGGCAGCGCGAGGTCTTCGACCAGACCTTCGACCTCTACTTCCCGACCGGTGTCGGGGCGGCCCAGTCGGCCCGCGATGCCGCCGGTGGCGACGCGCTGACGGTCGCCGCCCTGCGTGACCTGCTCGCCGCAGCCCTCGCCGACCACGACCTGCGCGAGCTCGGCCGCATCGCCGAGCTCGCTGTCGACGCGCTCGGCCGGGTCGGGACGCCGGACACCGACTCGGCGGCCTGGTCGGCGCTGCAGACCATCGAGCAGCTGCAGCCGCACACCCTGCTCCAGCGCGCGCTCGACGCCCGCAACGCGGCCGCCGCGGCCGGTGACGGCGAGGGGTCCGGCACAGGAACGGGCGGGGGTGGCACCGGCGGCACCGGCGGCTCTGGCAACCACAGCCCGGGCTGGGACGCCGCCGACGACCCTGGCGGGGGAAGCGCAGACGACTTCACCGACCGCCTCGTCCGCGACGAGATCCGCCGGGACATCGCCCGCTTCCGACAGCTGGTGGCGTCGGAGGCGCGTCGCCGGACGGCCGAGCTGCGCGGTCGCGAGCGGATGACCCGGTATGCCGTCCGCACCGCCACCGATCGCGTGGACTTCCTCGCCGCCAACCACCAGCAGCTCGCGGAGCTGCGCACCACCGTCCAGCCGCTGTCGCGGAAGCTCGCGACGAGGCTTGCGGCACAACGGCGCCGGGCGTCGCGCGGATCGATCGACATCCGCCGGACCCTTCGCCGTTCGATGTCCACGGGCGGCGTGCCGATCGCGCCGGCATACCGCAAGCCGCATCCGCGTCGGCCGGAGCTCGTGCTGCTCTGCGACGTCTCCGGCTCGGTCGCAGGCTTCTCGGGGTTCACGATGCTGCTCGTGCGGGCGCTGTCCGACCAGTTCAGCAAGGTGCGCGTCTTCGCCTTCGTCAACGCGATGGACGAGGTCACCGACATCGTGAAACACGGCGACGGTGACCTCTCGGCGCAGATCCTCCGGGAGGCGCACGTGACCCGCTGGCACGGGAGCAGCGACTACGGCGAGGCCCTCGGCGACTTCGCCGAGCTCTTCCTCGAGGCGGTCGGCCCGCGCACCTCCGTCCTCGTCCTCGGCGACGCCCGCACCAACTACGGCGACCCCAACCTCGCCGCCCTCACCCGGATCGCCGCCGCGTCCCGCCGCACCCACTGGCTCAACCCCGAACGCACCGGCACCTGGGGCCAGGGCGACTCGGTGGCCCACGACTACGCCCGGCTGGTCGAGATGCACGAGTGCCGCACCGTCGAGCAGCTGTCCCGCTTCGTCAGCCGGCTGCTCCCCGTCTGAGCGGGTCGGCAGGCTGCCCATGAGCTGCTGGCCGGCGGGCAGTCCCTAGGCTGTCCGGCGTGACCGACCTCGCCGCCTTCATCGCCGGACTGCCCAAGGCCGAGCTGCACGTCCACCACGTCGGATCCGCGTCGCCCGAGGTCGTCGCCGGACTCGCTGCGCGGCACGAAGGATCGACCGCCGTGCCGGCCGACCCGGCCCGGCTCGCGGACTACTTCGTCTTCACCGACTTCGCCCACTTCATCGAGCTCTACCTCTCGGTCGTCGACCTCGTCCGCACCCCCGAGGACCTCCACGCCCTCACCCTCGGCGTCGGTCGCGACATGGCGGCCCAGCAGATCCGGTATGCCGAGCTGACCCTCACGCCCTACACCTCCATCGTGCGGGGCATCCCCGCCGAGGCCTACTGCGAAGCGGTCGAGGACGCCCGGCTGGCCCTCGAGCGCGAGGGCGGCCCGCTGCTGCGCTGGGTCTTCGACATCCCCGGGGAGTCCGGACTGGCCGCCGCGGACGTCACCCGCGACGTCGCGTTGCTGCACCGTCCCGACGGCCTCGTCGGCTTCGGCCTCGGCGGCCCCGAGATCGGTGTGCCGAGAGCGCAGTTCGCTCCGCACTTCGCGGCGGCCAAGGCGGCCGGGCTGCACAGCGTGCCCCACGCCGGTGAGTCCACGGGCCCTGCCACGGTCTGGGACGCCGTCCGCCACCTCGGGGCCGAGCGGATCGGCCACGGCATCACCGCGGCGCAGGATCCGGCCCTGCTCGCCCATCTCGCCGAGCACGGCATACCGCTCGAGATCAGCCTGACCTCCAACGTCTGCACCCGCTCCGTCGCCGGTCTCGCGGTCCACCCGCTCCCACAGATCGCCGCTTCCGGCGTCACCTTCACGATCAACACCGACGACCCCCCGATGTTTGCCACCGACCTCGGTCGCGAGTACGCGGTCGCCGCAAGCCTGCTCGGCCTCGACCACCAGGGCGTCGCCGACCTCTCGAGGGCCGCGGTGCGCCAGTCCTTCCTCGACGACGGCGGCAAGACCCGTCTCCTGGCCGAGATCGACGCCTACGTCGCAACCGCCTGACCGCCCTCAGGCGAGGGGCGTGGTCGTCCGCAACAGGCTGATCTTCTGCCAGATCTTGCGCGACATCCCGGTCGTGAGGTTCTCGATCTCGCTCACCGTGTCGAGGACGATCGCGTCGGCCGACTCCTCGGCGCACAGCGCCGCGGCCTTCGAGGTCAGGGAGAGCAGCTCGCTGCAGAAGTCGTAGTAGCGGCCGAGCTCGGCCCGGGTCATCCGGTCGGCGCCGCCGATCCCGCCTCGACCGCCCTCCCGCGGCGGGAACAGCTCGTCGGGGTCCTTGTTCATCTGGTGCATATCGACGATGTGGGCGAGCGACCGCAGCCGGTGGAGGATCCCGAGAGTCCGGTTGCGCCGGATGCGGTTCGGCACCGAGATGAGGAAGTAGATCGCCAGCCCGGCGAAGACCCCGTCGTTGACGCCGCTCTCGACGATCTGGAGCCAGTCGAGGGCCTTCACGTCACCGGTCTGCGTGATCCCGGTGCGGATCGCTGACACCAACGCGACGCCGATGAGCACGAGGAGCAGGACGATCGCCAGGCGGGAGAGGATGCGCACCGCCCGCCACCAGGGGGCGCGCTCGGTGAGCTGCCGCTCGATCCGGTCGACGACGTCCCTCACCTCGATGGCCACCTCGGCGAGGTGCCGCCCGGGAAAGGTGGCGGTGATCCGGGCGTGCAGCCGGGTCAGCGTGAGGGTGACCTTGCTCGGGTCGAGCCGCTCGTACGCCGACCCCCCGGCACCGGGCCCCCCGCTCGCTGGCATGGCGACAGCGTAGGCGACCACGCGGCATACGGACGGGGTGTGCCGTGTTGCCAGGGGCATGACCACCACACTTCCCGACGCCGCCCGCGCCCTGCTCGACGCCCCCGAGCAGGCCACCATCGCCACCGTCGAGCCCGACGGCCAGCCCCAGCTGAGCCCCGTCTGGGTCAAGCGGGACGGCGACGACATCCTCTTCTCGACCACCCGCGGGCGCCGCAAGCCGCAGAACATCGAGCGCACCGGCCAGGTCAGCGTGCTGGTCTGGCCGAAGGACCAGCCCTACTCCTACCTCGAGGTCCGTGGGTCCGCGACGATCACCGACGACCCGACGGGGGCGCTGATCGAGGAGCTGTCGCAGAAGTACACCGGCGGCCCGTATGCCGCCGAGCCCGAGGGCACCCAGCGCGTCATCGTGCGGGTCAGCCCCCGCAAAGTGCTCTGGCGCGGCTGACCGGTCGCGGCAGCCGAACCGGCGCGCTCGACTCGGAGTCGGGCCGGTCGACGCGGTGTGCACGGGGAGTCAGGTGCCTCGACCCGGAGTCAACCGCGGGGTGGGCCCTGCCCCTCTCGCGCTGGCTCGGCCGGACCCCGCACGCCGGTAAACTCCCAGGGTGAGTCTCCGCCTCTATGACACCGCCGCGCGCGAGATGCGCGACTTCGTGCCCTTGGAGCCGGGGAAGGTCGGCATCTACATCTGCGGGCTCACCACGCAGGGAGCGCCCCACATCGGGCACGTCCGCTTCGCCGTCGCCTTCGACGTGCTGCGCCGGTGGCTCGAGATCGGGCACGGCCTCGACGTCACCCTCGTGCGCAACGTCACGGACATCGACGACAAGATCCTCGCGAAGTCGAAGGACCAGGACGAGCCGTGGTTCGCCCTCTCCTACCGCAACGAGCGGCGCACCGCGGAGGCCCTCGACCTCCTCGGGGTCCGGCCCGCGACCTACGAGCCGCGGGCGACGGGTCATATCACCGAGATGGTCGAGCTGATGGAGACCCTCGTCGAGCGCGGCCATGCGTATGCGGCGCCGGACGGCAGCAGCGACGTCTACTTCGACGTCCTGTCGTGGAAGGACTACGGCTCGCTCAGCCACCAGTCGCCCGACGACATGAACGCCGCCGAGGACGCGGACCCCCGCGGCAAGAAGGACGCCCGCGACTTCGCCCTCTGGAAGGGCCGCAAGGACGACGAGCCGCAGACCGCGTCGTGGCCGACGCCCTTCGGCCGTGGGCGTCCCGGGTGGCACCTCGAGTGCTCGGCGATGGCGCGGAAGTACCTCGGCGACACCTTCGACATCCACGGTGGCGGCATCGACCTGCGCTTCCCGCACCACGAGAACGAGCAGGCCCAGTCGCACGCCGCCGGCCTCGGGTTCGCGCGCTACTGGCTCCACAACGCCTGGGTCACCGTGCGCGGCCAGAAGATGGGCAAGTCGCTGGGCAACGCTCTCGAGGTCCAGAAGGTCGTCCAGCTGTCCAGCCCGCTCGCCGTCCGCTACTACCTCACGGCCGCGCACTACCGCTCGATGATCGAGTACCACGAGGGCTCGCTCCTCGAGGCCGCCGCCACCGTCGAGCGGATCGTCGGCTTCCTCGAGCGGGTTCAGCGGGTGCGCACCCTCGACGGGGTCGAGGGCGTGCTCCCGGCAGAGTTCCGCGAGGAGATGGACGACGACCTCAACGTCTCGGGCGCGCTAGCCGTCGTCCACGACACCGTCCGGGCCGGCAACACCGCCCTCGACGAGGACGACGACGACGCCGCGCACGCGGCGGCCGCGTCCGTCGTGGCGATGACCGAGGTCCTCGGGGTCAATCCGCTCGCGCCCACGTGGCACACCGACTCCGGCAGCACCGCCACGGACGCCCTCGAGTCCCTCGACCTGCTCATCGCGGGCCAGCTCGAGGCGCGCCAGGCCGCCAGGGCTGCACGCGACTTCGCCGCCGCCGACGCGATCCGTGACCGGCTCGTCGCCGCGGGCATCGCCATCGAGGACACCCCCTCCGGGGCCCGCTGGTCGCTCGCCCGTCGCGCCGACCCCACGGCCGATCATGCAGCCGACCCGGGCTGACCAGCGTCGACCCAGCCCGGCCCCCGGCCCGAACGATCACCACAACGAACCACTGAAATCCGAATGAAGAAGGTAGACAGACATGGCAGGCAACTCCCAACGCCGCGGAGCCGTCCGCAAGGGCGGTAAGGGCGCCAGCGTCGGCTCCGGCGGCCAGCGCCGCCGCGGCCTCGAGGGCAAGGGCCCGACGCCCAAGGCCGCCGACCGCGAGTACCACCCGGCGGCCAAGCAGGCGCGGCGCCCCGCGAAGCCGGCCGGGTCGTCCGGCGGCACCTCCTCCCGCGGCGCGGGTCCGACGACCCACTCCGGGACGCGCTCCACCACGCGGCGGGCCAAGGCGTCGTCCGAGGTCGTCGCCGGACGCAACTCCGTCGTCGAGGCCCTGCGCGCCGACGTCCCCGCGACGACGATGTATGTGGCGGGGCGGATCGACTCGGACGACCGGGTCCGCGAGGCGCTCAAGATCGCGAGCGAGCGCGGCATACCCATCCTCGAGACGCCCCGCGGCGAGCTCGACCGGCTGACCGACGGCTCCGTCCACCAGGGCCTCGCCCTGCAGGTCCCGGCCTACGAGTACGCGACGGTCGCCGACCTCATCGACCCCCAGATGCCGGGCATCCCGCTCGTCGTCGCCCTCGACGGCGTCACCGACCCCCGCAACCTGGGCGCGGTGATCCGCTCGGTCGCAGCCTTCGGTGGGCACGGCGTGCTCGTCCCCGAGCGGCGCTCGGCCGGCCTCACCGCGAGCGCCTGGAAGGCGTCCGCCGGCGCCGCCGCCCGGATCCCCGTCGCCAAGGCGACCAACCTCACCCGCGCCCTCGAGGAGCTGAAGAAGGCCGGCTTCTTCGTCCTCGGTCTCGACATGGACGGCGACGTCCAGCTGCCCGGGCTGGCCCTCGCGACCGAGCCGGTCGTCATCGTCATCGGGTCCGAGGGCAAGGGACTGTCGCGGCTCGTGAGCGAGACCTGCGACCAGATCGTCTCGATCCCGATGTCGTCCACGGTCGAGTCGCTGAATGCCGGGGTCGCCGCGGGCGTCACCCTCTACGAGATCGCCCGGCAGCGCGCCGCCGGGTAACGGACAAGTCGGACAGACTGGAGCGACGGCCCGGCACGCGGAACACAGGGTCGGTCGGTAGCGTGACCTTCGGATCGACAACGGACGACGGGGAGACGACAGTGGCGAAGAGTGCTCGGGTCGAGAACACCCGACTCAAGGAGCTGAAGGCGCAGCAGGCGGCGTCGGAGCGCAAGCGGCGGCTCTGGATCGCCGGATCGGCGTCAGCGGTCGTCCTCCTGATCGTCATCGCCGTGGTCGTGGTCTCCCTGAACGCGCCGAAGGGGGCGGTCACCAGCGCGAAGCTGAGCGGCACCATCTCTGACCCGCTGGCGAAGTCCCTGTCCACCGTCCCGGCCGCCACCTACAGCGCCGTAGGCCTCGGCTCGGCGTCCGCGACCCCCATCAAGTCGATGACCGGCGCCGTCGCGACGAAGGACGGCAAGCCGCGGATGATCTACGTCGGCGCCGAGTACTGCCCCTTCTGCGCCGGTGAGCGCTGGGCTCTCGTTACGGCGCTGTCCCGCTTCGGCACCTTCACCGGCATCGAGTATGCCGTGTCGTCGGCGAGCGACACCCCGGCGAGCATCCCGACGTTGAGCCTCAAGGACGCCAAGTTCACCAGCCAGTACCTCAGCTTCGAGTCCTACGAGGTCCAGGACCGGGACGGCAAGGCTCTGCAGAAGGAGCCGGACGACGTGACGGCGTTGCAGAGCGCCAACGGCGGCACGGCGATCCCGTGGATCTACTACGCCGGCAAGGCCTACCAGTCGGGTTCGACCGTCGACGGCACCGTGTTCGGCACGCAGGCCCAGGACCCGATCGGGGCGGCGCTCACCGACCCGAGCTCGGCTCTCAGCAAGGCCGTCATCGGTGGTGCCAACCTCACCACCGCCCGCATCTGTCAGACCACCGGAAACAAGCCGGCCGACGTCTGCACGAGCGCCGGGGTCACGGCCGCTGCGGCGGCGATGCAGTGAGCGGGTCGGGTGGGAGCACGAGGAGTCGGACCCGGGTCTCCGGGGCGCCGACGGGCGAGCGCATCCTGCCGCGGTGGTTCGTCCCCATGGCGCTCGGGCTCGCCGTCATCGGCACCCTGCTGTCGGCATACCTCACCTACGAGCACTACACGCAGAACAAGACGCTGGCCTGCAGCGCGACCGCCACGGTCAACTGCGCAAAGGTGACCGAGAGCCAGTGGTCGAGCTTCCTCGGCATCCCCGTGGCGCTGCTCGGGCTCGGGTTCTTCCTCGTCATGGTCGTCCTCTGCACGCCGCGCCTGATGCGGGCGCCCGGACGGCGCTGGGACGCGGTCCGACTGGTCCTGGCCGGCGTCGGTCTCGCGTTCGCGCTCTACCTCGTCTTCGCCGAGCTGTTCCACATCGGCGCCATCTGCCTGTGGTGCACCGCGGTCCACGTCGTGACGTTCCTGCTGCTGCTGACCTTCATCTTCGGCCAGCTGCTCGCCGAGCCGGCCCCCCACGACCAGGACCGCTGAGGGACGGCTGAAGCAGCGCCTCAGTAGTCCTTGCCGAACATCGCCACGACCGGCATCTCCACGGTGTCCACGCCGAGGACCGCCTGCTCGTCGGGCTTGGCGGGGAGCACCGTCCCGACGTAGTCCGCGACCGCGGTCGTGATGGGGATGTCGGTGCCGGCGCGCTCGGACATGTACCACCGGTGCTCGAGCACCTCGTGGAAGATCTCGGCCGGCTCGAGCTTGACCGCGAGGTTGCGGGGGACGGCGCGGACGGTCGGCTCGTAGATCCGCGCGAGCCAGTCGTGGGCGACGATCTCCTCGTCCTCGTTCTGCCGGTCGGTCGCCGCCCGGAAGGAGTCGAGGTCGTTGAGCAGCCGCCGGGCCTGGTTCTCCTCGACGTCGAGGCCGGTCAGCCGCAGCAGCCGGCGGGAGTGGTGCCCGGCGTCGACGACCTTGGGCTGGATCTGGATCGTCGTGCCGTCGAAGTCGGTGGACATGGACAGCTCGTCGATGTCGAATCCCAGCTCGTTGAGCCGCCGGATCCGCTCGTCGACGCGCCAGCGGTCGCCGGTCTCGAAGCGCTCCGCCTCGGTGAGCTCGGCCCACAGGGAGTGGTAGCGCTCGACGATGCGGTTGGAGACCTCGATGGGGTCGGCGCGCTCTTCGAGCAGGCCGCCGGCCTCGAGGTCCATCAGCTCGCCGGCGATGTTGACCCGGGCGATGTCGAGGTCGTGCAGCCGCTGTCCGTGGGTCAGCCCGGGGTGCAGCTCCCCGGTCTCCGCGTCGACGAGGTATGCCGCGAAGGCGCCGGCGTCGCGGCGGAAGAGGGTGTTGGACAGCGAGACGTCACCCCACCAGAACCCGCTGAGGTGCAGCCGCACGAGCAGGACGGCGAGCGCGTCGATGAGCCGCTGCGCGGTGTCCGGCCGGAGGGTCTGGCTGTAGAGGGCGCGGTAGGGCAGGGAGAACTGCAGGTGCCGGGTCAGCAGGCAGGCGTCCAGCGGGGTCCCGTCCGGCATCGTGCGTCCCGTGACGACGCCGAAGGGCTCCACCGAGGGGACCTCGAGTCGGCCGAGGTTGCGCAGCATGTTGTATTCGCGCAGCGCCAGCTCGGCCTTGATCTCCTTGACGGCGAGGACCCGTCCGGAGACCCGCACGAACCGCACGATGTGCCGCGAGATCCCGCGGGGGAGCGCGGCAAGGTTCTCCGCCGGCCACTCCTCGAGCGGGACGGACCAGGGGAGGTCGAGCAGCGCCGGATCGGGCCGCGCTGCCGTGAACTGGAGAGCCACGAGGTCATGGTGTCACGCCCGGTGGCCGGCGGGCCCGGAACGCGGCGACGGCACCCTGCGAACAAGCAGGGTGCCGTCGGGCGATCAGGTCTGGCTGGATCGACTAGGCGCCGATCCGCAGCCCCGTCTCAGAGTTGAACATGTGGAAGTGGCCTTCCTTCGGGACGAGGTTGATGACCGCGCCCTTCTCCGGGGGACGACGACCGTCGACCCGGGCGATGAACGGCTTGGCGAGCTCGTTGTCCCCCTCGGCGTCGAACAGCTCGGCCTTGGTCGAGCCGTAGATGTAGGCGTCCGCGCCGAGCTCCTCGACGACGTCCACCGTGACGGGGAGGCCGCCGCCGTGGTCGGAGATGGAGAGGTCCTCGGGACGCACACCGACGGTGACCGTCTTGCCGGCGGCCGCGATCTCCTCGCGGGTGATCGGCACGATGGTGTCACCGAACTTCACGCCCCCGTCGACGACCGGCAGGGTGAGGAGGTTCATCGCGGGCGAGCCGATGAAGCCGGCCACGAAGACGTTCTTCGGGTGGTCGTACATGTTGCGCGGGCTGTCGCACTGCTGCAGCAGGCCGTCCTTGAGGACCGCGACGCGGTCGCCCATCGTCATGGCCTCGACCTGGTCGTGCGTGACGTAGACCGTGGTGACCCCGAGGCGCCGCTGGAGCGAGGCGATCTGGGTGCGCGTCTGGACCCGGAGCTTGGCGTCGAGGTTGGACAGCGGCTCGTCCATGAGGAAGACCTGGGGCGAGCGGACGATCGCGCGGCCCATGGCGACGCGCTGGCGCTGGCCACCGGAGAGGGCCTTGGGCTTGCGGTCGAGGTAGGGCTCGAGGTCGAGGATCTTGGCGGCCTCCCTCACCCGCTTGGAGATCTCGTCCTTGGAGACGCCGGCGATCTTGAGCGCGAAGCCCATGTTGTCGGCGACGGACATGTGCGGGTAGAGCGCGTAGTTCTGGAACACCATCGCCACGTCGCGGTCCTTCGGCGACAGGTTGGTCACGTCACGGTCACCGATGAGGATGCGACCGCCGTTGACCTCCTCGAGGCCGGCGAGCATCCGCAGGGACGTGGACTTGCCACATCCGGAAGGACCGACCAGGACGAGGAACTCACCGTCCGCGATCTCGATGTTGAGCTTGTCGACGCTGGGTGTCGGGTTGCCCGGGTACTGCCGGGTGGCCTCGTCGAACGTTACGGTTGCCATGCAAGAACACTCCTTCACCGGCAGGAACGTGCCGGACGATCCGTCGTAAAGGCTAGGCCGGGCATCTTTGCCCGACGTCCGCATCATGGCCCACTTCTGGCCGGGGCGCCAGACCCCTGCGCCGATGGCGTAGAAATGCCGGGTGGAGTCCGACCTCGATGATGCCCTCGCCCAGCAGCCGTCCTCCGAAGGTTCGGCCGGGGGCGAGAGTCTCCTCACCGTGATCGTCGCACTCGGCGCGAACGCGCTCATCGCGATCGCGAAGACGGTCGCTGCGGTGCTGACCGGGTCGGCGTCGATGGTGGCCGAGGCGGCGCACTCCTGGGCCGACACCGGCAACGAGGTCTTCCTCCTCCTCGCCGAGCGACGCGGGGCGAGACCCCGCGACGAGCGGCACCCCCGCGGCTACGGGCGCGTCACCTACGTGTGGTCGCTGTTCGCGGCCTTCGGCCTCCTGTCGGCCGGCGCCGCGGTCTCGATCCTGCACGGCATACAGCAGCTGGGGGCGGGGGAGGGCGAGACCGACTACCTCGTCAACTACGTCGTCCTCGCGGTCGCGTTCCTCCTCGAGGGGATCTCCTTCCTGCAGGCACTGCGCCAGGCCTCCGGCTCCGCGCGCCGCTGGGGCCTGAACCCGCTCTCCTACATCAACCAGACCTCCAACCCGACCCTCCGGGCGGTGTTCGTCGAGGACTCCTCCGCGCTGGCCGGGCTGCTGCTGGCCGCCCTCGGCGTCGGGCTGCACGAGCTCACCGGCAACGCGATGTGGGACGCCCTGGGCTCGATCGCGGTGGGTGTCCTGCTCGCGGTGGTCGCCCTGTTCCTGATCAGCCGCAACCACGACTTCCTCGTGGGGGAGAGCCTCGACCCGGAGCAGGTGGACCGGGTCCTGGCTACCCTGCTGGACAACCCCGAGGTGCACCGCGTGACCTACCTCCACCTCGAGTTCGTCGGTCCGCTGCGCTTCTTCGTGGTGGCGGCCGTCGACCTGACCGGGGACGACCGCGAAGGGGCCCTGTCGATCCGGCTGCGGCGCCTCGAGGCCCGCCTTGAGGCGAACGACTCGATCGAGGACGCGATCCTCACGCTCTCGACCCCGGACGAGCCCTCCTTGATCCCCACCGCGGGCTCCGGCAGACCGGCCCGACGCCCCTGACCGGTCGGGCTTGGTCACAAGTTGCCTGCAACTTCTTGCAGCGTCTGGCCCGCACTTGCAAGTTCTTGCTAGTGTCCGCGCCACGCAGAGGCGGCACGACACCCGAGGGAGAACGGATGCGGGCGAGGCTCGCCGACATCGCCGCATACGCCGGGGTGAGCGAGGCGACGGTCAGCCGCGTCCTCAATGGCAAGCCCGGCGTCGCCGCGGCCACCCGCGAGTCCGTCCTCACCGCGCTCGACGTGCTCGGCTACGACCGGCCGAGTCGCCTGCGGCACAAGAGCGCTGGGCTCGTCGGGCTCGTCATGCCCGAGCTCACCAACCCGATCTTCCCGGCGTTCGCGCAGGTGATCGAGTCGGCACTGGCGCGCCACGACTTCACGCCGGTGCTCTGCACCCAGACCCCGGGCGGCATCCACGAGGACGACTACGTCCAGATGCTGCTCGACCGGAGCGTCTCGGGGATCATCTACATCTCGGGGAAGCACGCCGACACCTCGTCGGATCCGAAGCGCTACACCAGGCTGCGGGACCGGGGGCTGCCGATCGTCCTCGTCAACGGCTACGTCCCCGGCATCGACGCCCCCTTCATCTCCAACGACGACGTGGTCTCGATGGAGATGTCGACCAGCCACCTGGTCCACCTGGGGCACACCGAGATCGGGCTGGCCATCGGACCCGAGCGCTACGTCCCGGTGATCCGCAAGGTGCAGGGCTTCCGCGCCTCGATGTCGTCGCTGCTGGGCCGCCACCACATCGACGAGCTCATCGCGCACGCACCCTTCACCGTCGAGGGGGGCGCGGCCGCGGCGACGCGGCTGGCCGAGCGCGGTGCCACCGCCATCATCTGCGGGTCGGACCTGATGGCGCTGGGGGCGATCCGCGCGATCCGGTCGATGGGGATGCGGGTCCCGGACGACATCTCCGTGATCGGCTACGACGACTCCGTGCTGATGGGGTTCACCGACCCGCCGATGACGACGATCCGCCAGAGCGTCCTCGCAATGGGCGACGCGTCGGTCGAGGCGCTCCTCGACGAGATCCGCGGCGACCCGTCCCCCCGCACGGAGTACGTCTTCCGGCCCGAGCTCGTCGTCCGGGGCTCGACCGGGGCGTGTCGCTCGCGCTGAGCGGAGGGGAGGGGTCCGGGTCCCGGTCGGGGACGCTCAACCGGCAGGTGCCCGGTATGCCGCCCCGGCCGCGTCGCATACCGGACTGGTGCCGGTCTCCAGTCCCCAACGCCGGGGAAGTGGCGAACTACGGGCGCCGGACCGCTGCCTCGTCGACGACGTCCCGCCGCAGCTCCAGCAGCCGCTGCAGGGTGGCGACGAGAGCCGTCACGTCCGGGACCCGGTGGGTGGCCGCGGTGGTGCCGGAGCCGACCTTGACGCTCACGTCACCCTCGGGGTCGAGGACCTCGAAGGCGTCCTCGTCGGTGACGTCGTCGCCGCTGTAGAAGGTGTGGGCGGCGCCGACCACGTCCGCGAGGGCGCGCAGGGCGCTGCCCTTGTCGGCGTGGGAGACGGACAGCTCCACGACCGACTTCCCGGGCATGACGCGGACCTGCGGCTGGTCCTGCCCGAGCTGGTCGGCCGCTTCGAGGGCCGCCTTCGCGCTGCCGGCCGGGAGCCCGCGGGTGTGGACCGCGACGGCGGCCCGCTTGCGCTCCAGCCGAGCGCCCGGGTGGTCCTGGATGAGCTCAGCGACCTGGGTGGTGAGCTCGTCGAGGAGGGTGCGCTGGTCGGCGTCGATCGACCCGTTGACGACACCGGAGACCGACGACTCGGCGCCGTGGCTGCCCAGGAGGGCGATGCGGTCGGTCGACCTGATCCCGGCGAGCTGTCCGAGGGTGCGCACATCGCGGCCGGAGACGATGGCGACGGTCGTCCCGGGGAGGCGCGACAGGGCCCGCAGCGCGGTCATGGCGCCGGGAGCCGGGCCGCTGTCCGAGGGGTCGGTCGTGAACTCGGCGAGCGCCCCGTCGAAGTCGGAGGCGACGAGCAGGGTTGGCGCAGAGGCGAGCCCGCGCAGCGCGGCCTCGAGGTCCGGCATACCCGTAGCCGCGGTGGTGAGGACCTCGCTGCTCACGGCCTGCTCCGCCGGGTCGCCTGGGACGCCCGCGTCTGGTCGCGCCGGACCGCCTCGCGGTCGTCCTCGGCGGCGTGGCGCTGGATCCGCTGCTGGTTCTCCTCGTGGTCCTGCTGCTCCGTGTGCTGCGGGACGAGGGGAGCGGTCGCGAGGGCGTCGAGGAAGCGGCTGGCCCACCGGTTGACGTCGTGGTCGGACACCCGACGGCGCAGTGCGCGCATGATCCGCCTCTTGTCCTTGTCGGGGGTGTTGATCGCCTTGAGGATCGTCTGCTTCAGGCCTTCGATGTCGTGGGGATTGCAGACGAACGCCTGGTGAAGCTCGTGGTAGGCGCCGGTGAACTCCGAGAGGACGAGCGCGCCGCCGAGGTCGTGCCGGCAGGTGACGTACTCCTTCGCGACGAGGTTCATGCCGTCGCGCAGCGGGGTCACCAGCATCACGTCAGCCGCGAGGAAGAGCGCCGCCATCTCCTGCGTCGACTGCGTGTGGTGGATGTAGTGGACCGCGGGGGAGCCGATCGGGGCGTACTCGCCGTTGATCCGCCCGACCGTGAGCTCCACCTGGGTGCGCAGGTCGCGGTAGGAGTCGACCCGCTCCCGGCTGGGCGTCGCCACCTGCACGAGGGTGACGTCCGGGGGCGCGATCCGACCGTCCTGGAGCAGCTCCTCGTAGGCCTTGAGGCGGTGCCGGATGCCCTTGGTGTAGTCGAGCCGGTCGACCCCCAGCATGAGGACGCGGGGGTTGCCGAGCTGGTGTCGCAGCTCGCGCGACCGGGCCATCACCTCGGGCGTGCGGGCCAGCCGCTCGAGCCCCTGGAAGTCGATCGAGATGGGGATGGCGGCCGCCCGGGTCGTGTGCGGCATGCCGCCGGGCCCGGGAAAGGTGACGGTGTCCTTCTTCGTCGGGGCGCGCAGCAGCTGCCGGCAGGCGCGGACGAAGTTCTGGGCGTCGGCGACGCGCTGGAAGCCGAGGAAGTCGGCCCCGAGGAGCCCCTCGAGCAGGCCGCGGCGCCACGGCAGCTGCGCGAAGAGCTCCACCGGGGGGAAGGGGATGTGGTTGAACCAGCCGATGCGCACGTCGGGCCGCAGCTCGCGGACCATCCGCGGCACGAGCTGCAGCTGGTAGTCCTGCACCCAGACCGTGGCCCCCTGCGCCGCGACCTCGGCGATGGCCTCGGCGAACCGCTGGTTGACCTGCACGTAGCTGCGCCACCACTCCCGGTGGAACGTCGCCTGGACGATGACGTCGTGGTAGATCGGCCAGAGGGTGTCGTTGCTGAACCCCTCGTAGTAGTCGCGGACCTCCTCGGCCGACAGCGGCACGGGACGCAGATACATCCCCGCCTCGGTGAAGGGCTCCGGCGTCGCGGCCTCCTCACTCGCCTCGCCGGCCCAGCCGACCCAGGCACCCTCGCGCGAGCGCATCACCGAGTCCATCGCCGTCACGAGGCCGCCGGGGCTGCGGCCCCACGACACCGTGCCGTCGTCGGCGACGACCCGGTCGACGGGCAGCCGGTTGGCGGCGATGACGAGGTCGTAACGGTGCTGCTCGGTCGGCGGTCGAGAGGGCGGGTCGGGCGTCCTGGCGGCGGGCGTGGCGGGCACGGGTTCTTCACTCCTCCGGGCGACGAGGTCTGCTCGCCCCGCACTCACCATATGCCGTCGGCCCGCGCCTTCCTCTGGCGCGTCCTGCGGCCCAAGGACTAACGTCGGCCCATGAAGATCTCCGACGTGTTGCGCAGCAAGGGTGAGGGTGTCGTCACGATCCGCCCGGCCGACACGGTCCACCGTCTTCTCGAGGTGCTGGCGGAGCATCGGATCGGGGCTCTCGTCGTCAGCGAGGACGGGTCCTCCGTGGCCGGCATCGTCAGCGAGCGCGACGTCGTCCGGCACCTCCACCGCAGCGGCGTGGGCATCCTGGACGGACCCGTCAGCTTCATCATGACGACCCAGGTGACGACCGCTGACATCGACGACGAGCTCGAGACACTCGCCCGGACGATGACCGACAAACGCATCCGGCACCTCCCGGTGACTCTCAACGGCCGGCTGCACGCCATCGTCAGCATCGGCGACGTCGTCAAGATGCGGATCGACAGCCTCCAGTCGGAACGTGACCAGCTCGTCGGCTACATCCAGCAGTGACAATGCGTGGCCCGCGGGCCGCGCTCGCATACCGTAGACGCCATGAGGGCGCAGACCGGAGCTGCCGGCGCGGATGACGCGGTCCGGGGGGTCGCCGTGCCCGGCTCCGGCAGCCCGCACGAGCGCCTCGGGCCATACCGGCTCGTCCACCAGCTCGGCGAGGGCGGTATGGGGGTCGTCCACCTCGCGCTCGACCGCCAGGGCCGCGCCGTGGCGATCAAGGTCCTACGGGCCCACATCGCCTACGACCCCGACGCCCGAGCCCGGCTCGAGCGGGAGGTCGACACCCTGGCCCGCATCCGCCACGAGCGGGTCGCCGCCGTCATCGACGCCGACATCTTCGGGGATCGGCCCTATCTGGTGACGCGCTATGTCGCCGGGCCGTCGCTCGACGAGGTGGTCGCCGACTCTGGGCCGCTCGCCGGCGACGACCTGCTGCTGCTCGGGCGCGGGCTCGTCGGCGCCCTCGATGCGATCCACTCCGTGGGGGTCATCCACCGCGACCTCAAGCCGGGCAACGTCCTGCTCGAGGACGGCGAGCCGGTCGTCATCGACTTCGGGATCGCCCACGTCGCCGACGACATCCGGCTGACCAGCGTGGGGCTCGTGATGGGCACCCCGGGATACCTCTCGCCCGAGGTCGTCGAGGGCGCGCGCGTCACCGAGGCCACGGACTGGTGGGGGTGGGCGGCGACGCTGGCCTTCGCCGCCTCGGGCCGGCCGCCCTTCGGGCGCGGACCGATGGACGTCGTCCTGGACCGCGTGCGCCACGGCAAGGCCGACCTCACCGGCGTCGACGCCCGGCTCACGCCGCTGCTGCGGGCGGCGCTGTCGCCCGACCCCCGGCAGCGGCCGCCCACCCTCGAGGTGGTCGGCGCGCTCGAGCGGTATGCCGCGGGCGGACCGGCCACGGTCGGCGTCCCTCAGCCGCCCACCTGGGTGCACCCCGTGCCGCCCGGCGGGAGCGCGCCCCGGGAGCGGGGGGCGCGGCATACGCCGCCGCCGGTCCCGATCGTCCGCCACACCTCGGCCCTGCCGCAGGGGACCCCGTCGCCGGCGTGGGACGCCGGCGCGCCCGCTGCCGCGTGGGGCGCGCCCGCTGCCGCGTGGGGCGAGCCCGCTGCGGAGGAGGAGTCGGACTGGCAGGCGGCCTGGGAGTCGGATCCCGGACAGCCGGACCCCCGGATCGGGCGCCCGATGCGCACCGGCACGCTGGCGGCCCTCCTGGCGGTGACGACCGCCGCGGCCGCGCTGTGGCCGGGCCTGGTCGTCATCGCGGCGATCCTCTGGTGCTGGGTGGCCCGCTTCAGCGACCGATCGGTCACCTCGCTCGTCGTGCGGCGGTTCGACCGCGGTCATCGGCGAAGCGACGTGCCGGTGGCCGTGGTTCTCAGCCCGTGGCACGTCCTCACCTCCGCCGTCTCCACCGTGGCCGGGATCGTGCTGCCCGGGGTGGTCGCGGTGTCGGCCGCCTTCTGCGCGACGCTGGCCATCACCAGTGTGAGCTCGGTGGGCGCGGTCCGGGCCACGCCGGCCTCCCTCGCGATCGGGCTGCTCGCCGGGGCGCTCGTCGCCTGGTGGGGCCCGGGGGGAGCCTCGTTGCGGCGGGGGTCGCGGTCCGTGGTGCGGGGCGTCGTCGGGGGCGAGCTGCTCACCCAGATCGCCGTCGGGGCCCTCGTCGCGATCACGATCGGGCTCGCGGTCACCGCGTTCCTGCGCGGTGGCGCCCTCGTCTGGTGGCCCATCTCCGGCGACCCGGGTGCGGTGCTCCGCGCACCGACAGGCTCCTGAGCTCGGTACTTTCCTACGCCTTCCGGCGGCCGGTTGGGTGACGCACAGGAGACGCTCAGATAACGAAGAGATCACGGGGGATCTTGGGTTTTGGGGCGGCATCCCGTACATTCATTCTGTTCCGAGGCGGCAACGCCCCGGAACACGTCGCGTGACGGCTCCCGCCAGGTCGTGACACAACTTCACACGCATGCCACTGCAGCCCGTTGCGCCGAGCCTCGCCAGACGGGCAGTTCCACCCGGAGATCCCGGGGCAGGCGAGGATGGGGAACCCAAGAAAAGGACCGATACCACTTCGGTCCTCGGGGAGAAGCCGGTGCAGCCGGCCGGGCACCTGACAGCCCGATCCCGACAGCTAACCCCGTAGGCGCCCGTCAGGAAGGACGATCCACCATGCACTACTCCTCCAAGCACGCCGCCGAGCTCTCCCGGTCCGCGAAGTCGCTCAAGCTCCGTCTCGCCGGCATCGGCGTCGCCGGGATGGCCACGATCGCCGGGGGTCTCGCCTCCGCGCAGACCGCCAAGGCCGCCAGCGTCTGGGACTCCGTCGCCGCGTGCGAGAGCGGCGGCAACTGGGCCATCAACACCGGCAACGGGTTCTACGGCGGCCTCCAGTTCACGACGTCCACCTGGCTCGGCTACGGCGGCGGCGCCTACGCCCCGCGCGCCGACCTCGCCTCCCGTGAGGCCCAGATCGCCGTCGCCCAGCGGACCCTCGCGGGTCAGGGCCCCGGCGCCTGGCCGGTCTGCGGTGCCCGCGCCGGCCTGTCGCGCGCCAACGGGGGCGCCTCGGCAGGCGCTGCGGCGCCGGCTGCTGCTCCTGCGGCCGCCCCGTCCCAGTCTCGGACGCAGGCTGCCCCGCAGACCTCGCGCTCGACGACCCGCATCGCCCCCTCGGTCGCCCCGAAGCAGGTCACCCAGGCGGCCCCGTCAGCGCCGACGACGTCGCTGAAGCCGGGCAAGTCCTACACGATCGTCTCCGGTGACACGCTCAGTGGGCTCGCGGCCTCCAACAAGGTCACGGGCGGCTGGCAGCAGCTGTGGGCGCTCAACAAGTCCACGGTCGCCAACCCGAACCTCATCTTCGTCGGCCAGAAGATCAGCCTTCCGGCCTGACGTCAGATCGCTTCGTCGTTCGCCCGACGGCCCTGTGGGTCCCCGATCCCGCAGGGCCGTTGGCGCGCCCGCCGCTCGGCTACTCCTCGTCGAGAGGTCACGACCGGTCCCTTTGGGGGCCTGGTATCGGCTGAAGCTGACCTCTGGGCCAGCGCCACAGCCCTCCCGCCGCCGGTATGCCGCGGGCACGCCCCGGCGCGCGACGGTACGCTCTAGCCCGACCTCCGGGCCGTCCGCAGCGGGCCGCTCGAGGTCACGGCCGGCATGGCGCAATTGGCAGCGCACCTGTCTTGTAAACAGGGGGTTCCGGGTTCGAGTCCCGGTGCCGGCTCCGAAATCCGTTGTGCGATGACGAGGCTGGGACCCTTACCGGTCCCAATGTGGGAGTCGCGACGTACCTGTTCGAGGAAATAGGTGCGCTTCTCTGCTCTCAGGCGTCTGACCAGCAGCGATGCCGTGTCAGCGACCCCATTCACCGCCTCGTGACGTCCGGGCGATGGATGCCTGACTGCGTCGGATCGCACGTGGATAGCACGGTTCTCCCGCCGACCGACGGCCAGCCAGCCAGCCATGATGTCCGCCGACTGCCCCAGCGGGGGTAAAGGTGATGACTGACCCGTTTGCTGCTGTGCCGGGCCCTGTGGCTTCTCTGGGCGCGGGTCGCTCACACGTTGAGTTCGGCGGTCATCCAGCCGTGTAAGTAGTCCATCACCGTCGAGTCGATCCAGGTTCTGCTGTCGTCTTCGTGTTTCCACGCGAAGATGTCTTGGGGGCCACGTAGGGAGATGGCGAACTGGGCGCCGTTGCCGGCGTCGGCGAAGAAGACCAGCCCGTCGACCGGCAGATGCATCTCGCGGAGGCGGAAGGGCGAGTTTGTCCGCGCCGACCCGCTCCGCTGTCCACACGAGGCCCAGGCCGTTCAACCGACGACTCCGTCGGTCTCTTGAAGGAGGTCTCACGGCTCACCCGGCAGCGGCGCACCCAGCTGCGCCTCGACCCGCAGGATCGTTGGGGGACTCGCGGGTTGTCGAAAGACCGCGTGACCCCAGGACGCGATGCGCTTCAGCAGAATGGCCTT
>NZ_JANXRJ010000066.1 GCF_025353065.1 Lapillicoccus sp. | reverse complement strand
GGCCTCGACCGCGGCCTGCGCCGCGGCGTCCGCGGTAATGCTCGGGCGTCTCGTCGTCGACTTCGTGGGGAGACTCGTGCTGCTGGTGGCGCTGGGGTTGGTGATGGTGGGGGTGCCGTTCGGGGGCCGCAGCCAGCACCGGGATCGTCGTCGACCAGTCCGGGCCATCGACCCGATCGTGGTCCTCATCGCCGGCCGCAGAGGCAAGGGTCAAGGGTGGCCGGAGCTCATCGCACAGCGACGCGAACCGCCCTCGATGCTGCCTGGCGGCGAGGGGTCCAGCAGGACACCCTCGGGCCGGCGCGGGCACAAGGAAGACCCGCTGTACAAGATCCACGGCCTCCTGCGCCGCGGCCGCGAGCGCCTGTCGGAGAAGCAGGAAGCCAAGCTCAACCCCTGCCTCATCCCTGTCTGTCAGGGTGAGTTGAGACCAGCGGGTCATAGCAAGTCCGTCTGACAGGGCGAGATCAGGATCATCCACCATGAGTAGTTCTACGTTGTCTTCGTCGTTGGCGTCGGTCGCCGATGATGGGGTGATGAGCGGTTCACATCCACGTGCCGGCGGGCCGGTCCGGCGTCGACGGTTCACGCCGGCCCAGAAGGCTGGGCAGTGCAGCGCGGCTCATCCAGACGGCGCTGAACAGGTTGAGCGCGAACAGCTCTCGCCACTGCTCGTCGCCGACGTCGAGGAATCCCCCGAGTCCGAACCGGTCGGGGTCGCCGGCTCCGACGTTGTTGACCAGGATGTCGATGCCGCCCAGCTCGGCGAGTGCGCTGTCCACCACGGCGGCGGCGCCGGCCGCGGTGGACAGGTCGGCCGCAACCGTTGCGACCGTCGCCTCCTGCATGTACGGGGTGATCGTGCGTGCGGCGCCGACGACGCGGACGCCCTCGCGCGTCAGCGCCCGGGAGACAGCCAGCCCGATACCGCGGCTCGCGCCGGTCACCACTGCTGTCTTGTCGAGCAGGTGCAGATCCATCGCTCTTCCTTTCTTGAACTGGAGGACCAAAACGAGGCCGAGATGAGGCCCCGCCGAGGCGGACGGGTTCAGCCCAACGCAGCGAGAGCCGAGTCGATGACGCGATGCAAGGTCGGTGCCTCGTGGGTCATCGCCATGACGCGCAGGCCGGCCAGTGTGGTGGCGAGAAACTCCGCGATGGCCCGCGCGTCGACCTCGGGGCCGACGTCACCGGCGCGCTGGCCCTGCTCGATGCGGGCCGTCAGCGCGGCGGTCTGCCGATCCTGCATGGCCCGGATCGTCCGAGCGACCTGCGGATCATGCCCGGCCAGCTCGACTGCGGTGTTGCCCACGAGGCAGCCCCTCGGGGACTGCTGCGCGCGATCGAGGTCGACGATGAAGCGCAAAGCGGCTCGGAGGCACTCCCTCGTTGGCCCGGGCCGAGAGAGCAGTTCGCCCGCGAGCTCGGACACCTGCTCGTCGTACCTCGCAAGAGCGCGGTCGAACAGCTCGCGCTTGCTGTTGAACGCGTTGTAGAGGCTGCCCTTGGCGATGCCGGTTGCGTCCGCCAGGTGCGCGGGTGAGGTGTTCGCGTAGCCGTGCGTCCAAAACACCTCCATCGCGCGCTCGATGACGACGTCGTCGTCGAAGCTTCGCGGCCGGCCCATGCCCGCACTTTAGGCGTTCTAAACCCTCAGGTCAAGAAGTCGAGGGATTCAACGGCGGCCGCTGTCGGCCGGCCGCCCGGCGGGCTCGACGTCGAAGGCCGTGAACCCCGGGGCGTTCCGCGGCCACGGGTGGGCTCGCTCCCACGCGGCGGCCAGGTCGAGGAGCCAGCCGTCGGCATACCGGGCGGCGGTGACCTGCAGGCCGAACGGCAGCGGGCCGCACCGCCCCGCCGGCAGGCTGATCGCCGGGTGCCCGGTGAGGTTCTGCAGCTCGGTCGAGTAGGCGGACGACGGGAGCGGCCCGGGGGCATCGCCGGGGCGCAGCCTTCCCTCAGCGGTGAAGCTCGCGCAGGCCACCGCCGGGGTGAGCAGCACGGCGTCGTCGCCCAGCAACCGGTCGAACGCCGCCACGAGGGCGAACCGCCGGCGCCGCGCAGCGAGGTAGTCGTCGATCCCCACCCGCAGGCCGTGACGCAGGAACGCCCGCGCGGCCGGGGTCATCCGGTCGAGGCCCGCCTCGACGAAGGCACGCCCCAGCGCGCTGACGTGGTCGGCCGTGCCGAGGGTCAGCCAGTCGCCGCCCGGGTCGAGCCCGAGGTCGCCGCCGGAGGGGCTCGGGTCGAGGTGCACCACCGCGGCCTCCGGGAACAGCGCCGTGAAGGCGTCGGCCGCTGCGCTGAAGCTCGCAGCGACGTCGGCCGGCAGTGGTCCGACGTCGGTGGTCCGCTCGGCGACGAGGACACGCCGCGGGGCGAGCGGACCGGCATACGGGGGTATGCCGCGTCCGGGCCACGCCTCGGCGTCGCCCTCCGCGCCCGGACCGGCTCCGGCGATGACGGAGAGCAGCAGCCGCAGGTCGCCTACCGTCGTGGCCATCGGCCCGTCGGTCGACAGGTCGATCCAGTCCGGTGCCGGATGTCGCGGAACGACCCCGCGAGTGGGCTTGAGGCCGACCAGCCCGCAGAAGGCCGACGGGATCCGGATCGAGCCGCCGCCGTCGGTGGCCGTGGCGACCGGGACGAAGCCCGCAGCCAGCGCTGCCGCCGACCCGCCGCTCGAGCCGCCCGGCGAGAGCGCCCGGTCCCACGGGTTGCGGGTGACCCCGGTGAGCAGGCTCGCCGTGAAGCCCTCGGTCGCGAACTCCGGCAGCGTCGTCTTGCCGACGACCATCGCCCCGGCGGCCCGCAGCCGAGCCGGCACGAGGCCGTCGGCCCGGGCGGGTGGGGCGTCGGCCAGCAGCAGCGACCCCTTGCGGGTCGGCAGGCCTGCGACGTCCTCGAGGTCCTTGACGAGCACGGGCACCCCGGCGAGCGGACCGGGACTCGCGCCGGCGTCGAGAGCCCGGTCGAGCTCCTCCGCCTGCCGCAGGGCCGCGTCGGGGCACATCGCGCAGACGGCACCCAGGGCGGTCCCCACCGGGCCGCCGTCGCCCGCAGCGATGCGGCGCAGCGCCTCCTCGACGGCCGCCACGGCGGTCACCCGGCGGCGCGCGACAGCGTTCGAGGTGGTGAGCACGGGCCCGTCAGCCGGCCCATCCGCATCGCGGCTGCTCATGTGTCCGCCCGCAGCCCCAGCCGGGTCACGTCAGGAGTGAGGAGCCGGAAGGCGGGGAAGGGGAACGGGTGCGCCACGCCGCCGTCGGCGTGGAGCGGACCACGCCACGGCCGAGCGGCTCGCCGGTGCGGTCGAGGAGCGCCCTGGTGCGCGCAGCCCAGTAGGGACATCGCCTCTCCTCCCCGGGTCCGGTCATCCACGCGAGAACGCGGATGAGGTTACTCCTCATCCAGCGGGGCAGAAGGGCTTTTTCGGACGGGTCTGCCATCGTGAGGTATGCCCTCTGTCCCCACCGTCGTCGACCGTCGGCCCCGTGATCTGTCCGCCCGGTCCAAGCTCCTGATCTCGCTCTTCCTGGGCGTGGTCGCCGCGACGGTCGTCGCGCTTCTCGGTGCGCTTCGCCTGGCGCCCCTGATCGGCTGGGATGTCCTCGCGCTGGTCTTCGGTGCCTGGACCTGGGGCGTGATCTGGCCGATGGACCCGGCGGAGACCGCCGGCCACAGTCGACGGGAGAACCCCGGGCGCGACGACGCGGATCTCGTCCTGTCATCGGCCGCCATCGCGAGCCTGATCGCCGTCGGCGTGGTGCTGGTCGGCGCCAGTCAGGACCAGGGCGGCAGCCGGTATCTCCATGCCGGGCTGGCGTTGGCCTCGGTGTTCATCTCGTGGATCCTGATCCACACCGTCTACACCCTGAAGTACGCCCGGCTCTACTACTCCGGGACGCCGGGCGGAATCGACTTCAACGAGTCCGACGACCCGGACTACCGCGACTTCGCCTACCTCGCGTTCACCCTCGGGATGACGTTCCAGGTGTCGGACACCGATATCCAGACCAAGGAGATCCGTCGTGCCGCCCTGCGACACGCGTGGCTGTCCTTCCCGCTCGGCACCGTCATCATCGCCGCGTCCATCAACCTCCTGTCGGGGCTCGCCAGCAAGTAGGCCCCCCTCCCGCCGACGACCCTCCTCGTCGCGCTCTCGCGAGGTACGTCAATTCCAGGACGCCGCGGGGGCGGCTCTGCCACACTCACCTCGGGCAGAAACCCAGGGGCTGAGCAATGGAGGCCAAGCATGTGGAAACGCCTGGTAGCAGTGGGAGTTGCGTCGATCGCGTTGGTTGTCGGGGGGCTGGCCGGCAGCGGTCCCGTCGCCCAGGCAGCCACTCAGCCGGAGGGTAGCCACGTGGCCCGGCTCGGGGACATCAGGCCGATGTTCGACACCGGGGTCGCCCCGGGTTCCGCCGCTGCGGATCCCACGGTTGCGGCCGCCGGGGGTCTGAAGGTGTGGTCGCAGTCGGTGACCGACGGCGGATCGTCGTTCACCTACCGGATGGTCGGGAACAGCCCGTTCGTCCACCAGACCGCTCCGAGCACGAGCATCAAGACGCCGCTGGTCCCCGTCATCGTCCGCTTCACCGACGGGTCCACCTGGAACCCCACCGTCGGCGACTCGTGCGACACGACCAGCGCAGTCACGCGCACGATGAGCTCCCCGATGGTCAAGAGCCTCGCGTGGTCCTTCGGCGGCACCAGCGTCGGCACGGGTCAGTACTCCGACGCGTTCCAGCGAGCCAGCTTCTCACCCAGACCGGCCCGTCCGGGATCAACCCGGGCTATCACGTGAAGCTGGCCTACAACCTCCGGCCGGCCATCACGATCAACGTTCCTGCGGCCTCTTCTGCAGAGGGCACGACGACCTGCGGCAACCGTCTCCTGGGCTCGATCGAGATCAACTGGCTCGACAACTACCTGCAGACGACGGCGTTGCCGCAGCTGCAGAGCCAGGGCTTGGGGGCCAGCACCTTCCCGGTGTTCTTGATGGGCAATGTTGTCGAGTACATCGGGACCACCTCCAACTGCTGCGTCCTCGGCTACCACAACGCGACCTCCAGCGCTGCGACAGGGCAGACGTATGCCGTGTCGATGTACGACAACACCGGCGACTTCACCGGTTCGTCGGACGTCTCGGTGCTCCCGCACGAGGTCGCCGAGTGGATCAACGACCCCCTCGTGAACAACCCGACCAAGCCCTGGGGACACATCGGTCAGGTCAGTGGTTGTCAGAACAACCTCGAGGTCGGCGACCCCCTCTCCGGCACGACCACCCAGGTGACCCTGAACGGCAAGTCCTACCGGTTGCAGGAGAACGCGTTCGTCTCGTGGTTCTACCACCAGAGCCCGAGCACCGGTGTGAACGGCTGGTACTCAAACTTCGGCACGTTCCGCAGCTCGGCGGCGCCCTGCGCCTGATGGTCGATCGCTCGGGAACGAGGGCTGCCCAGGCAACCGCTGACCCACGCACGACGCGCGCCCCCGGGACCCCCCCCGCGGGCGCGCGTCTCGATCAGCCCGTGCTCGGGGGTGTGTCCTTCGGCTCGTCCTTCTTGCCGGCCTGCTTGTCGCGGCGCGAGGCGGCCGCGCCGAGGTAGCGACGCATCGCGGCCTGCACGCGGTTCTCACCGGACGTCGGCGGGCTGGCACCCACCTCGTCGCGTGCCTCGCGCCCGATCCGCTTGTCGTTGATGTTGTTCATGACGGTCTCCTTCCCTGACTCAATGCCGGAGACGTCGACCCTGACCATGATTCCCTGAGGTCAGTGCCGACGTGCTCGCGGACTCCACCGTGTCAAGGCGCCGCCTGTCGGACCAGAGGACAAGGTCCCGCAATCTGCTCGACGGTTTCGCGAAGGCCCGGCGGCACTCCGGTTAGGGGACGATGGGGGCGTGTCGCCGTCCCCGCCGCCTCGCCTGGCCACCCTCGTCCTCTGCGACACCGACGGTGCCGTCATCGGTGAGCTGCCGCCGCTTGCCGCCCCCGCCTCCCCCTACTGGCCCGAGGTCGACGAGCTCGTCGCCGCTGCCCGTGAGCGCTGGGGTCTCGAGGTCGTCGTCCTCCGCCTGCTCATGACCGAGGCGCCGTATGCCGGGGGAGAGGTGAGCTATCTGGCTCAGCTGGTCGCAGGGTCACCACCAGCCGCGCTGCTCACCCGGGTCTCGTCCGCCACCACGGCGGCCGTCGACGGCGACCCCGCCCACCGGCTCGGGTGGGCAGAGCCGGGTGGCCTCGACGACCTCGCCGCCTGGGTCGACCTGGCCCTGCTCCCTCATGGTCGGCAGCGCACCGGCCAGCTGCGGCAGCGCAAGACCTGGAACCTGTCCCTGGTCGTCACGGCGCCGACGGACACGGCCCCGGTCTGGTTCAAGGCGGTGCCACCGTTCCTCGCCGACGAGGGTGGAGTGATCGCCCGCGTCGCACGGGTCGACCCTGGTCTCGCGCCGACGGTGCTCGCCCACGACCCCGCTCGCCGGGCCGTGCTCATGGACCACGTCGCCGGGCGGGACCAGTGGGGCCTCGCCGACGACGCGGTGATCCGGGCGATGGTGGACCGGTGGGTCGACGTCCAGACCGAGCTCGTCGACGACGTCGAGCACTGCCTCGCGGTGGGGGCGGCAGACGGTCGTTCCCTCGCCCTCGTGGAGTCGGTCCGCGAGCTGCTCTGGCTCCCCGAGATCGTCGAGGGACTGACGACGCGTGACTACGACGCGTTCGAGGACCTCGCCGACAACCTGGCGCGCCGCCTGGAGAAGGTGGAGGAGTGCGGCCTGCCCGACACGCTCGTCCACGGTGACCTGCACCCGGGCAACTGGCGCGGCGAGGGCGGCGACCTGAGGCTCCTGGACTGGGGCGACGTCCACGTCGGGAACCCCGTGCTCGACGTGCGGGCCTTCGTCGAGCGGCTGGAGGGCAGGGACCTGCAGGAGCGGACGAGGAACCACTGGGTCGAGGCCTGGCGGCGTGCCGTCCCGGGCTCGGACCCGGCGCGCGCGCTGGCTCTCCTCGAACCCGTCGCCGAGCTGGTGGCCGCCGCGACCTACCAGCGGTTCCTCGCGCACATCGAGCAGACCGAGCGCGTTTATCACCAGCACGATCCCCCCGACCGGATCCGCGCGGCGCTCGCCCTCGGCTGACGTCCTCTCCGCCTGGGTCCGCGGCAGTGAAGGTTCTCGCGACCAGGTCCGCGGACTCCAGCGGTCCTCGGCCGTGGTTCGACGGATACAGCTCAGGGGCGCGGGCTCCAGCCGAGCGCGGGTGCGAGCCGTGCGGCGATGTCGGTGAGGATCTGCACGTAGTCGGCGTGCTCGAAGGTGAAGGGCAGGGCGAAGGCGACCTCCGCCACCTCCCGGTATGCCGCGTGCGCCTGCAGCCGCCCGGCCAGTTCGGCCGACGTGCCGACGAGGTCGGGTGCGAACATCAGCCGGCCCGGGCCCTGGGGCGAGGCCGTGCGCGGCAGCCTCGACGCGGCATAGGCCTCGTAGCGCCGGCGTTGCTCAGGGGTGGCGCTGTCGGTGGGGATGACCACGAGTCCCTGTGAGACGCGGGCCTGCTCGCCGTCGGGGTGCGCCGCTCGGAAGGCCCGGATGTGGGAGAGCTGGATGGCGGCGAAGTCGTGCTCGTCACCGGGAGCCTCGGCCTTGACGACGCTGCTGGTGAGGAGGTTCATGCCGTGCTCGCCGGCCCAGGTCGCCGACCGGAGGCTGGCGCCGCCGTACCACATCCGTGAGGCGAGACCGGGGGAGTGCGGCTCGACACGGTGGGAGAAGACCTCGATGCCCTGGACGCCGCTGAACTCGCTGGCGCGCTCGCCGCGGACCAGTGCCAGCAGCCGCTCGACCCTGCCGTAGGTGAGGTCCTCCACCTCGGCGGTGCCGGGGTAGAGCGCGTCCTTGACGTCCTCCCACCTCATCGGGGGACCAATGCTGACACCGGGATTGAGCCGCCCGCCGGAGAGGATGTCGACGGTGGCGAGGTCCTCGGCCAGCCGCAGCGGGTTCTCCCAGCCGACCGGGGTGACGGCCGTGCCGAGCTCGATGTGCGAGGTCCGCTGGGTGGCCGCGGCCAGGACCGCGACCGGGGACGAGATGCCGTGCTGGAGGTGCCGGTGCCGCAGCCACGCGCTGTCGAAGCCGAGCTGCTCACCGAGCTCGATGATCTCCAGCGTCGACTCGTGGCCGCGGCCCGGGTCGTCGGGGTCGAACAGGCCGATCGTGAGGAAACCCAGCCTGCGCAGCGGCGACGACGTCATGGCGTCAGTCTCCCCGGTCGCGTGCCCGCGCCGGCGGTCAGGCGAACGGGTAGTCGGTGTAGCCTTCGGCGCCGCCGCCGTAGAACGTCTTGTCGTTCGGCGTGTTGAGCGGCAGGCCCTCGCGCCAGCGGCGGGCGAGGTCGGGGTTGGCGAGGAACTCGCGCCCGACGGCGACGAGGTCGCCGTGACCCGCCTCGAGGATCTCCTCGACGTCGGTGAGCGAGGTGATCTTGCCGAAGCCGCTGTTGGCGATGACCGGGCCGCCGAAGCGCTTGCGCAGGTCGAGCAGGAGGTCGGACGAGGGGTCACCGAGGATGCTGAGGTAGGCGAGCCCGAGCGGCGCGATCTGCTCGACGAGGGCCTCGTAGGTCGCGGCCACGTCGGCCGGGTCCTCCTCGAGGACACCCTGGATGTTGTGCGACGGGGAGATCCGGATGCCGACGCGCTCGGCGCCGATCGCCTCGGCGACGGCCGTGGTCACCTCGACCGCGAAGCGGGCGCGGGCCTGGGGCGAGCCGCCGTAGCCGTCGGTGCGGGTGTTGCTGGACGGCGCGAGGAACTGGTGCACGAGGTAGCCGTTCGCGGCGTGGACCTCGACGCCGTCGATCCCGGCCGCGACGGCTTGGCGGGCGGCGTGGACGAACTCCGCGACGACACCGGCGATCTCGTCGGTCTCGAGGGCTCGCGGGAGGACGTGGTCCTGCTGACCGGTCGCCGTGACGATCTGACCGGGGGCCGCGATGGCGCTGGGTGCCACCGACTCGAGGCCGTTCTTGTTGTCCGGGTGGGCGATTCGCCCGGCGTGCATCATCTGGATGACGATGCGTCCGCCGCCGGCGTGCACCGCGTCAGCCACGGCCCGCCAGCCTTCGACCTGCTCGGGCGAGTGGATGCCGGGGGTGTCGAGGTAGCCCTGGCCGACCGCGCTGGGCTGGGTGCCCTCGCTGATGATGAGACCGGCCGATGCGCGTTGGCCGTAGTACTCGGCGTTGAGCGGGCCGGGTGCCTGACCCTCACCGGCACGGTTGCGGGTCAGGGGGGCCATCACGAAACGCTGCGGCAGCTGCCACGGACCGACCTGGATGCTCTCGAACGCACGGGACACGCTGGCTCAACTCCTGGGGAATGGAAAGTAGTGGAAGGTTCACCTTTCGGTGCACGATCCGGACAACTCCCCTTCCGCGGAGGTCATTCCCCGATGGCGCCCGGTATGCGTCACGTCACGTCGTGGGACCCCCCTGGTGCCCTCAGATCCTGTCGTCCGTTTGCGTTGTGGCCGCGGTGCCGAGGTCCTCGGCGAGAATGCGAACGACTCGACCAAAGACGGCGCTGCGAACCGCCGGGTTGTCTGGCTGGTAGCTGGTCGAGAGCCATCTGTCGGTGTCGTCGAGCACGATCACGGGGCGCAGGTCGTCGCTCGCGATCAGGTCGATGAGCTGTCGTGCCTGGTCGATGGTCTGGGTTGCAGTGGATGGTTCGGGGGCGCTGGCCCGGGAGCGGCCGTGGTGCCTGCTCTGCCGGGCAGGCTGGTGGTGACCCATCTGCGCACGAGAGTGATGAGGTGCTGGGCGAACGCGGCTGGGTCGGTGGCTACCTCGGGTCGTTCCAGCGCGACGGGGATCCTCATCGGGGCCAGGCCTTCGACGAGTGGCCCGAGGACGTGCTCGGTGACGGAGGACTTCCCCGCGCCGGATGTGCCGACCAGGCACGAAAACATCGGGGCCACGAGGCGCTCGACACCAATCGCCTTGTCTGCCAAACCTGCTCAGGCGTCAGCCGAGCTCACGCAGGCCGGGGAGGACCTGCTCGGCGAAGGTCGTGAGGAAGCGCGACTGGTCGTCGCCCGGCCCGTGGAAGACGAGGTGGTCGAACCCCCAGTCGACGTACTTCTTGACCGCGGCCACGACCTCCTCAGGGTCGGACGAGACGATCCAGCGCTGGGCGACCTGCTCGTCGCTGAGCTCGTCACCGAGCCGTTCCATCTCCAGCGGGTCGCTCGTGCCGTGCTTCTGCTCCGCGGTGAGCGACAGCGCCGCCCAGAAGCGGCAGTTCGTCACCGCCCGCTCGCGGTCTGGGTCCCAGGAGAGCTTGATCTCGATCATCCGGTCGATGTCGTCGCGGGTGCGCCCGGACTTCTCGAGCCCCTCGTCGACAGCGGGCAGCAGCTTGTCCTGGTAGAGCTCGTCACCCTTGCCCGAGGTGCAGATGAAGCCGTCGCCGGACCGGCCGGCATACCGGGCGACGAGGGGGCCACCGGCCGCGACGTAGACGGGGATCGGCTGCTCGGGCTTGTCGTAGATCGTGGCGTCCTTGGTGCGGTAGTACTCGCCCTCGAAGGTCACCCGCTCACCGGTCCACAGCTCCCGCATCAGGGCGACCGACTCGCGCAGCCGGGCGAACCGCTCCTTGAACTCCGGCCAGGCCGAACCGTCCTCGCCGACGTCCACCGACCCGACGACGACCTCGTTGAGCGCCTCGCCCGAGCCGACGCCGAGCATCACGCGGCCGGGGTAGAGCGACCCGAGGGTGCCGAAGGCCTGCGCGACGACGGCCGGGTTGTAGCGGAAGGTCGGCGTCATCACCGACGTGCCGAGCTGGACGCGCTCCGTGCGCTCGCCGACGGCCGCGAGCCACGCGAGCGAGAACGGCGCGTGTCCGCCGTGATGGCGCCAGGGCTGGAAGTGGTCGGAGATCATCACGCTGTCGAGGCCGAGCTGCTCGGCCTGCACGGCGTAGTCGAGCAGCCGCCGCGGCGCGAACTGCTCCGCCGAGGCCTTGTAACCGATCTTCAACGCCATGGCTGCTCCTCGTGGTCCTCGGTGGTGCGTCATTGCCTGCGGGTGGCCCCCACCACCTGGCCCGTATGCCGTGCTCGACCCTATGCCTGACCCTCGCCTCCGCGTAGGGTCACCCCGTGCCGAGGCCTGTTCCGCCTGAACTGCCTACTCCGACCGCGCGGCTCACGTTTCGCGCCTTCACGGCGGCGGACGGCAGGCGGGTCCACCGGCTCGTCGGCGACCCGGAGGTCATGCGCCACCTGCAGGGCGACGCGCTGGCGCCGGAGCGGGTGGAGGAGAAGGTCCTCGTCCCGATGCTCATGGCCGCCGCCGAGCAGCCCGGCTACGGACGGATCTGCGTCGAGCGACGTGACGACGGCGCCTTCATCGGGTGGGTCAGCCTCGTGCCCCGCGTGCCGGACGGCGGACCGATGTACGGATGGGTGCGCGGTGCGGTCGGGGCGCCCGTCGTCGAGCTCGGCTACCGTGTCGTGCACGAGGCGTGGGGGATGGGCCTCGCGACGGAGGCTGCCGGGGCAGCGGTCGAGCACGCCCTCACGACCCTCGGGGCGAGCACGGTGGTCGCGACGACGATGGCGGTCAACGCGGGCTCGCGCCGAGTGCTCGAGCGGCTCGGGTTCACCCTCGCGGGCGTCCGCTTCCTGCAGTGGGACGAGCCCAACCCCGGATGGGAACAGGGCGAGGCGGAGTACGTCCTCGGCGTCCGGCCGGTCTGACGCGCACCCCGTCCTGCGATAGCGTCGACGCCGCCGGTCTGGCACGGGAAGGACCGGCAGGACGAGCCTGAGGAGGCGGACGTGGGAACCCTGTGGCACCCCTTCTCGGACATGGGCGTGGTGGAGCGGGACGGCGAGTTCGTCATCGCCCGCGGCGAGGGCGCCTGCGTCTTCGACGCCGACGGCAACCGCTACCTCGACGCGACGGCGGGGCTGTGGTTCACCAACGTCGGTCACGGGCGGGCGGAGCTCGCCGACGCGGCGGCCGAGCAGATGCGGGCCATCGCGGCGTACAGCACCTTCGGCGACTACGTCACGCCGACGACGGTCGCCCTCGCCGACAGGCTGGCGGGGATCGCGCCGGTGCCGGGCTCGAAGATCTTCCTCACCTCTGGCGGGTCGGACTCCATCGAGACCGCCGCCAAGCTCGCCCGCCGCTACTGGGTCGAGGCCGGCAAGCCGGAGAAGACCGTCGTCATCGGGCGGCAGAAGGCCTACCACGGCATGCACTACGCCGGCACCGCGCTGGGCGGCATGCCCGGCAACACCCAGGGCTACGGCGTGCTCGTGCCGGACACGGCGACGGTGGCGTGGGACGACGTCGAGGACCTGCGTGCGACGATCGAGCGGCTGGGTCCGGAGCACGTCGCGGCGTTCTTCTGCGAGCCGGTGATGGGCGCCGGTGGGGTCTACCCGCCGCCGCCCGACTACCTCGCCGGCGTCCGCAAGCTCTGCACCGAGCTGGACGTCCTCTTCGTCGCGGACGAGGTCGTCACGGGCTACGGCCGGATCGGCGGGTCGTGGTTCGCCTCGACGCGCTTCGGGCTGGAGCCCGACATGGTGGCGACCGCCAAGGGGCTGACCTCGGGCTACGTCCCGATGGGCGCCGTATTGGTGTCGCCCAAGGTCGCGGAGCCGTTCTTCCGGCCCGACGCCGGCGTCTGGCTGCGACACGGCTACACCTACTCGGGCCACGCGACCGCCGCCGCGGTGGCGTTGGCCAACCTCGCGATCATCGAGCGCGAAGGCCTGTTGGACGAGGCCACAAGGCTGGAGTCGACCCTCGCCGCAGTGCTGTCGCCGCTCGCGGACCATGACCGCGTCGCCGAGGTGCGTTGTGGGACAGGGGCGCTCGCCGCGGTGCAGCTCGTCGAGGTGGGGGAGGCGATGGCCCTGGCCAAGACGCTCCGGCGGTTCGGGGTCGCCACCCGCGCGGTGGGCGTCGGCGGCATACAGATCTCTCCGGCCCTGGTGATGACCGACGCCCAGGTCGGCGAGCTCGGGGAGCGGATCGCGGCGGCTCTGGACGTCTGACGCCGCTGCCTCTTGACACTGGAGAGTATGACTATCCATTATTGGGGAGTCGCACTATCCAACTACAGCGGAGGCAGAGATGGCGCAGGTCCAGGCGGAGCGAACGACCCACGATCACGACGGGTCGATCACGGTGTTCCTCATCGGGCTCCGGTTCAACAAGCTCTACCGGGTCGACCAGTGGCTCCCGGTCTTCCTCGCGATGCCCAAGATGCTGACCGAGCTCTACACCAACAAGGCCCTCGCGGTACGCGGCGAGGCCGAGGACCTCGGCTTCCTCGAGGCCCGCACCCTCCTCGGGGGCAAGGGCATCACGATGGTGCAGTACTGGCGCAGCGCGGCGGACGTCTACCGCTACGCCTCGGCGCCCGAGCACGCGCACCGGCCGGCGTGGACCACGTTCAACAGGCGGGTCCGCACCGCTGCCGGGGTGGTCGGCATCTGGCACGAGACGTATGCCGTGCCTGCCGGCGGGCACGAGAGCGTCTACGTGGGGATGCCGGTCACCGGCCTTGCGGCCGCGACCACGTCCCTGCCGATCGCCCAGAGCAACCGGCGGCACGCGACGCTCGAGCGGAACGCCCCGAGCGCGGGCTGAGCGTGGGGACCGAGGTCAGCTCTGGGACGAGTGGCATGATGATGGCATGAATCGCATACGCCTGAGCACCACGGTCGATGGAGAGCTCCTGCAGCGCGCGCGGAAGGTCCGTTCCGGGTCCACCGACGCGGCGCTGGTCGACGAAGCTCTCGGGGCTCTCCTGGCTCGCTACCGTTCTGCAGAAGTGGACGCGAGCTATGCCGCCTACGACGCACACCCGCTGGAGGAGCCCGACGAGTGGGGTGACCTGGCGTCGTTCCGTCGCGCCGCGGCCGGCTCGTGAGCGACACACCGGCGCGTGGGGAGGTCTGGTGGTGCGAGATGGTCGACATCGGGCGCCGGCCCGTCGTCGTCCTGTCCCGCAATGCCGTGATTCCGCATCATCGCCGCG
>NZ_JANXRJ010000041.1 GCF_025353065.1 Lapillicoccus sp. | reverse complement strand
GTACACCACGACCTCAGCGCCAGACCACGACCTGACGCTGGGGTCACGCGCTCACGGTCCAGGAGTCCTTGCCGGTGAGCAGCTCGTCGAGGTCGGCATCGGAGGCGGCGCCCCCCAGACCTTCGACCGAAGCGTCGACCTGGTCGCGCACGAGGTCGTCGTAGGTCGGCCGGTCCACGTCGCGGAAGATGCCCATCGGCACGTGTGCGAGGGTCGGGTCGATGAGCCGCGAGATGGCGAAGGCCTGCGACGGGTCCTCGGCATGCACGTCGTGCCGCACGATCCGCGCCGGGTCGGCGTCGGCCCGGTCGACGACGGTCAGCGACCCGGCCTCGCCCCGGACGACCACCGTGTCACCGGCGGAGATCTCCTCGCCGTCGACGAGATGGAGGATGCGGGTGGCCGCCTGCTCGCGATCCTTGAGCACCGCGAAGACGCCGTCGTTGAAGATCGGGCAGTTCTGGTAGATCTCGACGAGCGACGTGCCGCGGTGGGCGGTCGCCGCGCGCAGCACCTCCGTCAGGTGCTTGCGGTCGGAGTCCATCGACCGCGCCACGAAGGTCGCCTCGGCGCCGAGGGCCAGACTCACGGGGTTGAACGGGTTGTCCACCGAGCCCATCGGGGTCGACTTGGTGATCGACCCGACTTGGGAGGTGGGGGAGTACTGACCCTTGGTGAGGCCGTAGATCTCGTTGTTGAACAACAGGATCGTGAGGTTGACGTTGCGGCGCAGCGCGTGGATCAGGTGGTTGCCGCCGATCGACAGGGCGTCGCCGTCGCCGGTCACGACGAAGACCGAGAGGTCGCGTCGCGAGGTCGCGAGGCCCGTCGCGATGGCCGGTGCCCGCCCGTGGATCGAGTGCATGCCATAGGTGTCGAGGTAGTAGGGGAAGCGTGACGAGCAGCCGATGCCCGAGACGAAGACGATGTTCTCGCGCTTGAGGCCGAGCTCGGGCAGGAACCCCTGCATCGTCGCGAGGATGGCGTAGTCGCCGCAGCCCGGGCACCAGCGCACCTCCTGGTCGGAGGTGAACTCCTTCTTGGTCTGGGCCGGTGCGTCCTCGGCGAGGAGAGGGACCCCCGCCAAGCCGCGACCCGGCATACCGAGCTCGATGGTGCTCACGCGTTGACCGCCTTCAGGATGACGTCCGCCAGCGCGGAGGAGGGGAACGGAAGTCCGCGGACCGCCGTGTGGGACTGGATGTCGACGAGGTAGCGCGCCCGCAGCAGGAGCGCGAGCTGGCCGAGGTTCATCTCGGGCAGGATGACCCGGTCGTAGGCCTGCAGGACCTCGCCGGTGTTGGGCGGGAAGGGGTTGAGGTGGCGCAGGTGCGCCCGCGCGACGTGGTGGCCCTGCAGCCGCAGGTCGCGCACCGCCGCGGCAATCGGCCCGTAGGTCGAACCCCAGCCGAGGACAAGGACTTTCGCGTCCGCCGACGGGTCGTCGACCTCGAGCGGCGGGATCGTGTCGGCGATGCCGTCGATCTTGGCCTGCCGCAGCCGGACCATGAGGTCGTGGTTGTCGGGGTCGTAGGAGATGTTGCCGGTGACGTCGGCCTTCTCGATGCCGCCGACCCGGTGCTCGAGGCCCGCGGTGCCGGGGACGGCCCACGGGCGGGCCAGCGTCTCCGGATCGCGAAGGTAGGGGTGGAAGACCGGATCGCCCTTGTCATCAACGGCGTTCGGCTCGGTGGTGTAGGCCACGCGCTGCCCCGGGAGGTCGGCGATCGACGGGATCGCCCACGGCTCGGAGCCGTTGGCGAGGTAGCCGTCGGAGAGGACGATGACGGGGGTGCGGTAGGTCGTGGCGATCCGTACCGCCTCGAGGGCGATGTCGAAGCAGTCGCCGGGGGACTGAGGAGCGACCACCGCGACGGGCGACTCGCCGTTGCGCCCGAACATGGCCTGCAGGAGGTCGGCCTGCTCGGTCTTGGTCGGCAGGCCGGTCGACGGACCACCGCGCTGGATGTCGCAGACGATGAGCGGCAGCTCGAGCGAGACGGCCAGGCCGATCGTCTCGGCCTTGAGCGCGAGGCCCGGGCCGGACGTCGTCGTCACGCCGAGGGCACCACCGAACGCCGCACCGAGCGCCGCTCCGACACCGGCGATCTCGTCCTCGGCCTGGATCGTCGTGACGCCGAAGCGCTTGAGCCCGGAGAGGGTGTGGAGGATGTCGGACGCCGGCGTGATGGGGTAGGACCCGAGGACGAGCGGCAGCCCGGTCTTGTGGGACGCGGTGACGAGGCCGTAGGAGAGGGCGATGTTGCCGGTGATGTTGCGGTAGCGACCGGGCTTCATCGGCGCCGGACCGACCTCGTAGCGGACCGCGAACTCCTCGGTCGTCTCCCCGTAGTTGACCCCCGCGCGCAGGGCGAGGAGGTTGGCGTGAAGGAGGTCTGGCTTGCCGCCGAACTTCAGCGCGAGGAAGCGCTCGGTCGACTGGGTCGGCCGGGTGTAGAGCCAGGACAGCAGCCCGAGCGCGAACATGTTCTTCGCGCGCTCCTTGTCCTTGCGGCTGAGCTCGGTGCCGGCGAGCGCCTCGACGGTGATCGAGGTCAGCGCGACGGGGTGCACGGCATACGACTCGAGGGTGCCGTCATCGAGCGGCGAGACGGCATAGCCGACCTTCGCGAGGTTGCGCTTCGTGAACTCGTCGGTGTCGACGATGATCGTCGCGCCGCGGGGCAGGTCAGCGAGGTTGGCCTTGAGCGCTGCGGGGTTCATCGCGACGAGGACATCGGGCTCGTCGCCCGGCGTCAGCACGTCGTGGTCGGCGAAGTGGAGCTGGAAGCTCGAGACGCCGGGCAGGGTGCCCTGGGGCGCGCGGATCTCGGCCGGGAAGTTGGGGAGGGTCGACAGGTCGTTGCCGAGGATCGCCGCGTCCGTCGTGAAACGGTCGCCGGTCAGCTGCATACCGTCACCGGAGTCCCCGGCAAAGCGGATGACGACTCGATCGAGCTGTTGGATGGTGGCAGTCATGCCCTGAATCACCATTACTACACGTCGCTGGTGGCCACACTGGTTGGCCCTTCAACTTTCATCGTATGCCGGATGCTCATCGCGCGCGGGGGACCCCCTGCCGTGAGTCGGGGGATCCCGGGGACGGTCGCGGAGTTGGTGTCCCCGCCCCCCTATGCTGACGCCGTGAGCGCGACCCTCGTGGCCAAGGGTCTGTCCGGTGGACACGGCCACCGCACCCTCTTCGAGGGGCTCGACCTGACCGTCGCCCCGGGCGATGTCGTCGGCGTGGTCGGTGCCAACGGCGCCGGCAAGACGACCCTGTTGCGGCTGCTCGCCGGCGCCGCCATCCCGCTCGCGGGCACGGTGACCACGACGCCGTCCGACGCCTTCGTCGGCTGGCTGCCGCAGGAGCACGAGCGGGTGCCGGGGGAGCGGGTGCGGGACTACGTCGCGCGTCGCACCGGCGCCGCCGACGCGACCGCGGAGATGGAGGCGACGGCCGCAGAGCTCGGCTCGGACGTCGTGGGGGCCGACGATGCGTATGCCGCGGCGCTCGACCACTGGCTGGCCAGCGGCGCGCCCGACCTCGACGACCGGATGCCCGCGGTCCTCGCCGAGCTCGGTCTGGAGGTGGGTCCCGACGCCCTGATGACCTCTCTCTCGGGCGGGCAGGCCGCCCGGGCGGCGCTGGCCTCACTCGTACTGAGCCGCTTCGACGTCGTGCTGCTCGACGAGCCGACCAACGACCTCGACCTGGCGGGCCTCGAGCGGCTGGAGAGGTTCGTCGAGGGACTGCGCGGGGGAGTCGTGCTCGTCTCGCACGACCGGGAGTTCCTCTCGCGCTGCGTGACCCGCATCGTCGAACTCGATCTCGCCCAGCACGCGGTGTCGGTGCACGACGGCGGCTACGAGTCGTTCCTCGCCGAGCGCGAGGTGGCCCGGTGGCACGCCCGCGAGGCCTACGACGAGTTCGCGGGCACGAAGGCCGACCTGCAGGCGCGCGCCCGCACCCAGCGCGAGTGGAGCAGCAAGGGCGTGCGCAACGCGATGAAGAAGAGTCCCGACAACGACAAGATGCGCCGCGCGGCGGCCACCGACTCGTCGGAGAAGCAGGCCCGCAAGGTGCGGCAGATGGAGTCGCGGATCGCCCGGCTCGACGAGGTCGAGGAGCCGCGCAAGGAATGGGTGCTGCAGTTCTCCATCGCTGCCGCACCGCGGTCGAGCTCCGTCGTGGCGAGCCTCTCCGACGCGTCGCTGCGGCGCGGCGACTTCGCCTTCGGGCCGGCGTCCTTGCAGGTCGAGGCCCGCGAGCGGATCGGCATCACCGGCCCCAACGGCGCCGGGAAGTCGACGCTGCTGCACCTGCTCCTCGGCCGGCTCGCGCCGGACACGGGGCGGGCTGGCCTCGGCGCGAGCGTCGCGGTGGGCGAGATCGACCAGGCGCGAACGGGGTTGCGGGAGGACCTCTCGCTGGGGGACGCCTTCGGCGAGGCCCTGCCGGATCTCGCGCCGGCCGAGCGGCGCACGCTGCTGGCCAAGTTCGGCTTGACGGCCGACCAGGTCGGCGCCCTCGTGGGGGCCCTGTCGCCCGGCGAGCGCACCCGGGCGGCGATGGCGCTGCTGCAGGCCCGCGGGGTCAACCTCCTCGTGCTCGACGAGCCGACCAACCACCTCGACCTGCCCGCGATCGAACAGCTGGAGCAGGCGCTCGAGGCCTACGACGGCGCGCTGCTGCTCGTCTCGCACGACCGGCGGCTGCTGGAGAACGTGCGTCTCGACGAGCGGTGGCACGTCGAGGCCGGCCGGGTGACGACGGGCTGATGACGGACTGAGCCGCGCCGCTCACTCGGCGTCGGGCGGCGTCTCCTCGCCGGCGCGTGCGTCGCGCTCGGCCCACTCGAGCAGGGTGTCGAGCCGGTATGCCGCGTCGTCGATGCCCGCCATCAGGTCGCCCTTCGCGGCATACCGGGCGGGGACGGTGGCGATGGTGAAGTCCAGCGGCACGGCGTCGTCGATCTCGCTCCACTCGAGCGGGGTCGAGACGGTGCCGTCGGGGACGCCGCGCACGGAGTAGGCGCTGGCGATGGTGTGGTCGCGGGCGTTCTGGTTGTAGTCGACGAAAACCGTTGCGGGATCACGGTCCTTGCGCCACCAGGTGGTCGTGACGTCGCCGCCGGCCCGGCGCTCGACCTCGCGGGCGAAGGCGAGGGCGGCGCGGCGCACGTCCTGGAACCCCCACTCCGGCACGATGCGGACGTAGACGTGCAGGCCGTGGCCGCCGGAGGTCTTGGGGTAGCCCGTGACGTCGAGCTCGTCGAGCACCTCGTGGGCGACGTGGGCGACGCGGCGGACGGTGGCGAAGTCGCACTCGGGCATGGGGTCGAGGTCGATGCGCCACTCGTCGGGGCTCTCGGTGTCGGCGCGGCGGGAGTTCCAGGGGTGGAACTCGACGGTCGACATCTGGACCGCCCAGATGACCGAGGCGAGCTCGGTGACGCACAGCTCGTCGGCGGTCCGGTTCCATCGGGGGAAGGTGACGCGCACGGTCTCGAGCCACGGGGGAGCACCGGGCGGGACGCGCTTCTGGTGCACCTTGTCGCCGGCGAGGCCCTCGGGGAAGCGGTGCATCATGCAGGGCCGCTCGCGCAGCGCGGTGACGATGCCGTCGCCGACGCTGAGGTAGTAGTTGACGAGATCGAGCTTGGTCCAGCCGGTCTGGGGGAAGTAGACGCGGTCGGGGTTGCTCACCCGCACCGTGCGGTCGCCGACCTCGAGCTCGATCGCGGGTGACGACGGTTTCCGCGTCCTGGGCACCATGCGTCCCAACCTAACCGTCCGGACCCGGTCGTCGGACCTGAGAGGATTCCTGCCATGTCCGACGCCACCACCAGCCCGACGCCGAGCCCCGCCCACCAGCCGCGCATCCTCTCCGGCATGCAGCCGACGAGCGACTCGCTGCACCTCGGCAACTACATCGGCGCACTGGTCAACTGGGTCAGCCTCCAGGACGACTTCGAGACCTACTACTTCGTCGCGGACCTCCACGCCCTCACCGTCCCGACCGAGCCGGCCGTGCTGCGCCACCGCAGCCGGGTGACGGCGGCGCAGTACGTCGCCGGTGGGGTCGACCCCGTGCGCTCGGCGCTCTTCCTGCAGAGCCACATCGGCCAGCACGCCGAGCTCGGCTGGGTGATGAGCTGCCTCACCGGGTTCGGTGAGGCGAGCCGGATGACGCAGTTCAAGGACAAGACGAGCAAGGGCCAGACCGCCAACGTCGGTCTCTTCACCTACCCCATGCTGATGGCGGCGGACATCCTCATGTACGACGCGGCCAAGGTGCCGGTCGGCGAGGACCAGCGCCAGCACCTCGAGATCACCCGCGACCTCGCCGAGCGCTTCAACACCCGCTTCGGGCCGACCTTCGTCGTGCCCGAGCCACACATCCTCAAGGCGACGGCCAAGATCATGGACCTGTCCGACCCGACCTCGAAGATGTCCGGCTCGACCTCGCCGGACGCCGGTCTCCTGCTGCTCAGCGACGACCCCAAGCGGCTGACCAAGAAGCTCCGGTCGGCCGTCACGGACACCGAGCGCGAGATTCGCTACGACCCGGAGCGCAAGGCCGGCGTCTCCAACCTGCTCGTCATCCACAGCGCGCTCTCGGGGACAGCGGTGCCCGACCTCGAGACACACTTCGAGGGCAAGGGCTACGGGGACCTCAAGGCCGAGGTGGCCGAAGTCGTGGTCGAGGCTGTTGCCCCGTTCCAGACGCGGATGGCCGAGCTGCTCGCCGACCCCGCCGAGCTCGACCGCATCGTCGCGTCCGGTGCCGAGCGGGCGCGGGTCGTGGCCGACACCACGATGGCGCGGGTCCGCGACAGGGTCGGCCTGCTCGCCCCGCTGGTCTGAGTCACGACCGGAGTCGCCACGAGGATCACGCGGGTTTGCGCGCGACGGCCATGTAGCCGAGGCTGGCGGCCCGGGACGATCGGGTCATGCGGTAGCTCACCCGGGACCGGACGAGGTCCTGCGGCCCGGCCAGCAGCGCCCGCACCACTCTGTTGTCGATCAGGGCTCCGAGCCTCCCCAGTCGCCTGGCCGAGAGCATGAGGCCCTGACCGAAGCCGCCGATCAGGTAGTGGGCCACCAGCAGGCCCGGACCGCCTTGCGCAGCAAGGGTGTCGACCTCGAGGCCATGCCGCGTCAGCAGCGACCGGAGACCCCAGTGCGTCGTCCGCCAGAAGTCGTAGGGCGCCTCGTGGGTGGGGTAGAGGAACGGCGCGGTGATGATCAGCCGCCCACCCGGCCGCAGGATCCTGGCGATCTCGCTGATCGCGGCCTCGGCGTCATCGACGTGCTCCAGGACGCTGGTGCACAGCACCGTGTCGAACGTCGCGGAGGCGAAGGGCAGTGGGGCCGCCAAGGACAGGACGTCGAGTCCGGGGGCGGGCGCCACGTCGATGGCGACGCAGCGTTCGGCCAGGTGGGCGTACCACGGCCGGAACGGCTGGTTGCCGGCCCCCAGATCGAGCAGGAGGCCCGAGACGGAGCCAGCGTTGTCGGCCAGCCATCTGCCGACGACGGCGCCCGGCAGCAGCGAGAGGGTGGAGGCCCGATCCGAGTAGGGCACGCCGTCGACCAGGTGCACGTGCCCCTGGCGGTGCCGTATCCGTTGATCCTCCACGCCACACTCCATCCGGTCTCGTTCTCGGCCACCGCATGGAGCTCGAGGGTGCCCGCGTGGGTCCGGCGCCGGTAGCCGGGTGACGCCGCCAGACCTCGCGATCAGGCTCGATCTCCGCCAAGCACCGTCGCACCCTATCCCGGCGAGCCCCACCGCATGGTCGCGTCCGGCGGTCGGGACCTTTGCCCCTGAACCCGCTGCCCGTAGGGTGCGACCTTGACGCAAGGGCCGAGGCGGTCCCGTCGGAACACGCGGAGGGCGTCATGCGAGCGAGTGCCGGAGTCACGCAGCTCGGGGAGTCACGCAGCGCCGTGATGGAGCTCGACGGGATGCAGTGGGCGACCCAGAAGAATGCCGTGGAGGCGGGGTTGGGCCGCCGACCGGGGGTGCGGTCCGTGGAGGCGAACCCCGTTGCCCAGACCGTGACGGTGGTCTACGACCCGTCCACCACCAGTGTGGAGACACTCGCTGGGTGGGTCAACGACTGTGGGTATCACTGCCGAGGTGAGTCGGTGCCGGATCACGTCTGCGCGTCTGCCGGCGCCGATGATGCGGGGCACGACACGGGCTCGATGGCAGGGGCCGAGGACCGGACGGGTAGCCCGGCGGACGTGATGGGTCATGGCGGTCACGGTGAGATGTCGATGGCGGGGATGGTCCGCGACGTGCGCAACCGGTTCCTGGTGGCGGTGGTGCTCGGGGTCGTGATCACGCTGTGGTCCCGGATCGGGCGGGATGTCTTCGGCTTCACGGTCCCGGCGCCGTTCGGGTTGCGCGACGACGTGTTCCAGCTGGTCGTGAGCCTGCCGGTGATCTTCTACTCGGCGCAGGTGTTCTTCGTCGGCGCGGTCCGGGCGCTGCGGGCCCGGACCCTGGACATGATGGTCCTCGTCGCGGTGGCCGTGGGCACCGGCTGGGTGTATTCGGTCGGGGTGACCCTCACCGGCGGCGG
>NZ_JANXRJ010000034.1 GCF_025353065.1 Lapillicoccus sp. | reverse complement strand
GGTCAACGCTCCCCGCCAGGTGTGGACCGGGCTGTCGCCGCGGCTGCCGATGCGGGTGAACCGCGTCCGGCGCCGTATGCCGGTCAGTCGCCGAGGGCGATCCGGCCGGCGCCGCTGAGGGTCGCCAGGCGCCTCTCGTCGAGGGGTTCCTCGGCGATGCCGTGACCGGTCTCGGGGGCATGGACCATGTGGCCGGGTTCAGTGACGATGCCGACGTGGTGGGCGAAGTCGGCGCCGGGGTTGGTGAAGAAGTAGAGGTCGCCGGGGCGCACCTCGTCGAGGGGCACCGGCGCGAGGGCGTCCTGTTGGTCGTCGGCGTCGCGCGGTAGCACCTGGCCGAGCTGACGCATGGACCAGTGCACGAGCCCGGAGCAGTCGAGGCCGGCGGCCGTCGTGCCGCCCCAGAGGTAGGGGAGCCCGAGGTGGCGACGGGCGAGGTCGAGCAGCGGGTGGTCGGCGTCAGGAGCCGGGACAGCCTCGGGCGCCGGGAGCAGCGACCTGTCGCGCGAGCCGTCGTCCGGGGTCAGGTGCGACCGCCGCACCCAGCCGAGGTAGCCCTGGGGATCGAGCTGGCTCGGCTGCCAGGGCGCGAGGACCTCGACCCAGCCGTCGTCGCGGTCGGCGGTCCCGCGGACGATGGCGGGCTCGCCGGCCACGAGCTGGGTGTGCAGGCGTCCGTGCAGCCCGAGCCGTCCGTCGCCCTGCTCGTCGTCGTCGGGGTGCTCGTCCAGGGTGGCCAGCCACGTCTCCAGATCGGGGTGGTCCGCGACGGCGAGCGCGTCGACCGGGCGCGGACTCCCGGGGGCGACCCAGAGGTTGGCGACCGGGACGACCACGCGCATCAACACCCCACCATCCAAGCACGGGCGGCATACTGGCGCCGATGCGACCCGCGACCCTCGGCCCCGATCCCGCCCCGCTGCCGCCCGAGACCGTCGAGCGGCTCACCACCATCCTCGGGCGGGCACCGGGCCGGATCAGCTGCGCCGTCCACCTCGACGACGGTCGACGATTCGCCCTCGACGCCGAGCGCATCCACGCCTCGGCCAGCACCATCAAGGTGCCCATCCTCGTCGCCGCGCTGCGGGCCTGCCAGGAGGGCCGGCTCACTCTCGACGCGCCCCTGCCCCTGCCGCCTGCCCCAGACCGCGTCGGGGGCGGCGGTGCGCTCCAGCTGCTCCCCTCCCTCGCCACGCTGCCGCTACGCGAGATCCTCATCCTGATGATCGCCCTCAGCGACAACGTCGCGACGAACGGCGTCATCGGCCTGCTGGGCTCCCCGGCCGTGGCCGACCTGCTCGCCGAGGTGCCGACACGGCATACGCGGCTGCGGCGCACGATGATGGACCTCGCCGCCATCGCCCGCGGCGAGAACAACGAGACCTGCGCGGCCGACCTCGTCGCGATCGTCGTGGCGCTGCAGGAAGGACGGTTGCTCGACGCGGAGCACACCGCCCTCGCCCTCGAGATCCTGCGCACCCAGCAGTTCCTCGAGGGACTCCCCGCCTACCTCCCGGACAGCATCGCCGTGGCCTCCAAGACGGGGTCGCTCTTCGGGATGCGTGGAGACGTCGCGCTGTTCGAGCGGGCGGGTCGCTGGGCCGTCGTCGCGGTGCTCGCGAGCGACCTCGGGGAGAGCGACGGGCCGAGCGCAGTGGACCGGGGGACGGCGGTGCTGCCGGTCTTCGCCGCGGTCGGAGAGAGCGTCGCGGCGCTGCTCTGAGGCTCACGGGCCCGCGGGGGAAACATCCGCGCGGACCCGGACACCGTTCCACCCTCGTGTCGACATGACACCGAAACACAGGACTCATAGTCTTCGGTCCGTGAGCGCGCCCTTCGATGTCTACGCCAGGACTCAGGACATCGAGCCGTCGCCCGACGTGCCCTACGACGAGATGTTCGGTCGGTCGGGGGTGCGGCCGGGCTACGAGCTGGTCGGCGAGCAGTTCGAGCAGATCGGCAGCGAAGAGCTGCGCACCCGTGCCGAGTCCCTCTCCACCGCCTACCTCGACCAGGGCGTCACCTTCGACATCGGGGGCGTCGAGCGTCCCTTCCCGCTCGACATCATGCCCCGGCTCATCGAGCCCGAGGTCTGGTCGCCGATCGAGAAGGGCGTCGCCCAGCGGGTCCGGGCGCTCGAGCGCTTCCTCGACGACGTCTACGGCGAGGGTGCCGTCTTCGCCGACGGCGTCATCCCCCGTCAGGTCGTGCTCAGCTCGCCGCACTTCCACCGCGTGGTCCACGGCCTCAAGCCCCCGGGCGGGGTCCGCGTCCACGTCGCTGGGATCGACCTCATCCGTGACAACGAGGGCGTCTTCCGGGTCCTCGAGGACAACGTCCGGGTGCCGTCGGGTGTGTCCTACGTCATGACCAACCGCCGGGCCATGGCGACTGCCCTGCCCGAGGTCTTCGAGGACCACCGCATCCGTCCGGTGTCCCGCTATCCGCGGCAGCTGCTCGCGGCGCTGCGGGCGACCGCGCCGGCCGGGGTCGCCGACCCGACGGTCGTCGTGCTGACCCCCGGCGTCTACAACTCGGCCTACTTCGAGCATGCGCTGCTGGCCCGGCTGATGGGCATCGAGCTCGTCGAGGGGCGCGACCTCGTCTGCCAGGGCGGTCGGGTCATGATGCGGACGACGCGCGGGCTCGAGCCGGTGCACGTGATCTACCGCCGGGTCGACGACGAGTTCCTCGACCCGGTCCACTTCCGGTCCGACTCGCTGCTCGGTGTCGCGGGCCTGCTCAACGCGATGCGCGTCGGCAACGTCACGGTCGCCAACGCCGTCGGCAACGGCGTGGCCGACGACAAGCTGGTCTACACCTACGTGCCCGACCTCATCCGCTACTACCTGTCGGAGGAGCCGATCCTCCCCAACGTCGACACCTGGCGGATGGAGGAGCCGGCGCACCGTGAGGAGGTCATGGACCGGCTCGGCGAGCTCGTCCTCAAGCCGGTCGACGGGTCGGGCGGCAAGGGGATCGTGATCGGCCCGAGGGCGACCAGTGCCGAGCTTGCCGTGCTGCGTGCGCAGATCGAGTCCAACCCGCGGGGCTGGATCGCCCAGCCGGTGGTCCAGCTCTCCACCCACCCGACCCTCATCGACGGGGCCATGCGCCCGCGCCACGTCGACCTGCGCCCCTTCGCCGTCAACGACGGCCAGCAGGTCTGGGTGCTGCCCGGCGGCCTGACCCGGGTGGCCCTCCCGGAGGGTGAGCTCATCGTCAACTCGAGCCGCGGGGGCGGGTCGAAGGACACCTGGGTGCTGTCCCGGTCGGCGCTGCCGGGCAGCAGCGGTCCCGCGGTGCCCGAGCCGCCGACGACCCGGATCTCGCTCGCGGAGATCGCCGCCGCGCAGGATCCCGAGCCCGGTATGCCGCCGCCGGTCGAGCAGGAGCCTGACAACGCCGCCCCGGTGTGGCAGGAGCAGGAGCAGCAACAACAGCAGGTCCCGGGGTCGGGCGTTCAGAGCCAGAGCCAGGGCCACCAGAGCCAGAACCAGACAGGCGGGTCGTCGTGCTGAGCCGGATCGCCGAGTCGTTCTTCTGGATCGGCCGCTACCTCGAGCGGGCCGACGACACCGCGCGCATCCTGGACGTCCACCTCAGCACCCTCGTCGAGGACCCGTCCGTCGAGGAGTCGGCGGCCTGCACGACCATCCTGCAGGTGATGGGCGTCGAGTTCGAGGAGGACGAGGAGCCGGCGCGCTACGACAACGCCCTCGTCCTGCGGATGCTGGGTCACGACCCCGACTCGTCCAGCTCGATGCTCGCGGCCCTGGCCGGCGCGCGCGAGTCGGCGAGGCGGGCCCGCGAGACGGTGTCGGCCGACGTCTGGCAGGCCATCAACACCACGTGGCACTCCGTGAGCAGCGGGCAGCTCCAGGCGATGCGCCCGCACCTGGCATCCCGGCTCGTGTGCGAGCGGGTGGCGATGATCTCGGGGATGGCCGACGGCACGATGAGCCACGACGAGAGCTGGCAGTTCCTCGTGCTGGGGCGCAACATCGAGCGCGTCGACATGACGGCGCGGCTGCTGTCCAACGCGACTCTCTCCGCCGGTGCATCGACGGCGTGGTCGACGACGCTGCGCGCCTGCGGCGCCCACGAGGCGTTCATGCGCACCTACCGCGGCAAGCTCGCCCAGCGCGAAGCGGCGGAGTTCCTCCTCCTCGACCGGCTCTTCCCCCGCTCGATCATCCACGCCCTGACCCGGGCCGAGGCGTGCCTCGAGAGCCTCGAGCCCTCGGGAGGCCGCCCCCACGGGGCCGCGGGGCAGCTGCTCGGGCGGGCCCGGGCCGAGCTCGAGTACCGTCCGCTCTCCGACATCCTCGGCGACCTCGCCGGCGAGATGGAGCGCATCCAGGTGCGCTCGAGCCGCGCCAGCGAGGCCATCGCGGCCCGCTACTTCCCGACTCCGCTGGCCCTCAGCTGGCAGGCAGGCGTCTCATGAGCACGCGCCTCACGGTCACCCACCGCACCGGGTACGCCTACGAGAAGGGCGCGCTCACCTCCTACAACGAGGCGCGTCTCATCCCGCCGACGACGACCGAGCAGGCGGTGATGTACAGCCGGGTGGAGATCACCCCGAAGCCGTGGACCTACGACTACACCGACTACTGGGGCACCCACGTGACGGCGTTCGAGGTGCACGACCGGCATACCGAGCTCGTCGTCACCGCGTCCTCCACCGTCGAGATCGACCGACCGCCCCGCGTCGGGGCGCAGCTGTCCTGGGCGCAGCTGCACGCCGACGCCTCCTCGGCCGAGACCTGCGAGTTCCTCGAGCTGTCGCCCCGGGTCCTGCCTCCCGCCGACCTGCACGACAGGGTCGTGGCCATGGCTGCGGCCGCGGCGTCCCCCGCGGTGTTCGTCGACGAGGTCATGCACCTCATCCACGACGAGGTCGACTACGTCACGGGGTCGACCGACGTCGCCGGGCACGCGGCCGACGCGTGGCTCAAGCGGGCGGGGGTCTGCCAGGACATGGCCCACCTCGCGCTCGGCGCGCTGCGCGACGTGGGCATCCCGGCCCGTTACGTCTCGGGTTACGTCCTGCCCGGGTCCGACATCCCCGTCGGCGACACGGTGACGGGGGAGTCGCACGCCTGGGTCGAGTGGTGGGACGGCGCCTGGCTCGGCTTCGACCCGACCAACCTCCTCGTGCCCCGCGACCAGCACATCGAGGTCGCGCACGGTCGCGACTACGCCGACGTCGCCCCGCTGACCGGAGTCTTCACCGGCGGCTCGACGACCGGCATGTTCGTCGAGGTGGACATCACCCGGCTGCGCTGATTCGGCTTTCGGCGGCTGGGCACTCACCAGCCGCGGTCGTGCCACTCCTGCAGGTGCGGCCGCTCGGCGCCGAGGGTCGTGTCGTCGCCGTGCCCGGGGTAGACCCAGGTGTCGTCGTCGTAGACGTCGAAGACCCGTGTTGTCACGTCCTCGATGAGCGACGCGAAGCTCTGGCCGGGCAGCTTGGTGTTGCCCAGCCCACCGGGGAAGAGAGAGTCGCCGGTGAAGAGATGGGTATGCCCGTCGGGGTCGTGGTAGGCGAGGGCAACCGAGCCGGGGGTGTGGCCGCGCAGGTGCACGACGTCCAGGGTGATGTCGCCGAAGGTCACTGTGTCGCCCTGCCCGAGGCGCACGTCGACGGGCACCGGCAGGGCGTCGGCGTCGTCGGCACCGGCGGCGGTCCGGGCGCCCGTTGCCTCGACAACCTGCGGGAGGGCGCGATGGTGGTCCCAGTGCTGATGGGTCGTGACCACCGAGCTGAGGGTGCCGGTGCCCTCGGCGAGGAGGGCGAGCACCCGGTCGGGCGAGTCGGCGGCGTCGATCAGCAGCTGGTCGCCGGTCGCCGTGGACGTCAGCAGGTAGGCGTTGTTGTCCTGCTCCGACACGCTGGCCTTGCGGATGGTCAGAGCGGGCAGCACCCGCACCTCGCTCGGACCTCCGGGGGTGACGTGGCCGGCATACGGGTCGCTCATCTGGTCCTCTTCCTGTCGTCGTGCACCTCAGCCCCCGAAGCCCAGCGTAGGGAGGGTGCCGGTGTCGCTCGACACCCCCTCGGTGAGTCCGCGGGCGATCCACCCGAGCACCGCGGCCCGACCCCCGCCGATCACGTATGCCGGGTGGTCACCGGCCACGACCTCGTCGCCCTCGTCGGTGGTCACGGTGAACGAGGGACTCCCTGGCTGGCGCCCGACGCGCAGCACCTGATGGGCGAGCAGCGCGGCCTGAGTGGGGGGTTCGAGGTCGGCGAACCCAAAGCCGCAGTCGAGGTCGACGTGGTGGAAGGCGACCTCGCGCAGCCGCATGAAGGGCAGGCCGAGCGCCGGGACCGTGACGTGGTTACGGGCCTCGACCTCGACGCCCCCCAGCCGTCCGGCCGCCGCGACCAGGCGCTCCATCGCGTCGTCCCAGCGCGCTGCGCTCGCCTCGACGTCGAGCCGTTGGGCCTCCAGATCGCGCCCGGCCCCCGCCTCGATGTCGCCGTCGCGGGCCTCGGGACTGGCATTCATCGGGATCGGCCGCCCGGTCAGCGCCGCCTCGGCCAGGTTGCCGAGCGCGTCGGCGTTCCGGGCAACGTGGCTGAGGACGTGCCCACGGGTCCAGCCGATGCAGGGCGACGGGCCGGCGACGGCGGCCGGTTCCATCGTCGCCACGGTGGCGAGCAGGGCGGAGGTCTCCGCGCGCACGGCTGCCACGTCCAGCTCGAGGCTGCGTGGCTGCGTGGCTGCCCGTTGCGTCATGGCTCCCAACCTCGCGATCACACCTCGCCTTCTTGCTTCCGGCGTGCCCGAAAGTGGCGCTGCCAGCCCCTATTCGGGCACCCGGGGAGCAACATGCGGAGGGGCTCAGCCGGCGCCGCCTCGCGTCGTGACCCCGCTCAGCGCCTGCGCGGCCCGGATCAGCGTCAGGTGCGAGAACGCCTGCGGGAAGTTGCCGGCCATCCGGTTCGAGCCGGGGTCGTACTCCTCGGACAGCAGGCCGACGTCGTTGGCGATGCCGACGAGTCGGTCCATCAACGCGACGGCATCGTCCCGCCTTCCCACGAGCGCATAGGCCTCGACGAGCCAGAACGAGCAGGCCAGGAAGGGATGCTCGTCGCCGGAGAGGCCGTCCACCCCGCCCTGGGTCCGATAGCGCAGGAGGAAACCGTCCCGCATGAGGTCGGTCTCGATCGCGGCGATGGTGCCGAGGAAGCGGGGGTCGTCGGCCGGCAGGAACCCGGAGGCGGCGATGAGCAGCAGCGAGGCGTCGACCTCGTGGGTGTCGTAGTGCTGGACGAACGTGCCGCGCTCGGCGTCCCAGCCCCGGGCGAGGACCTCCGCGTGCACCGCGTCACGCACCTCCCGCCAGCGCTCGACGTCACCGTGCAGACCGTGCTTCTCGACCGCCGTGACCATCCGGTCGAAGGCGGCCCAGACCATGATCCGTGAGTGGGTGAACAGCCGTTGCGGCCCGCGGATCTCCCAGAGCCCGTTGTCCGGCTCCTGCCACCGGTCGGCGAGCTCGTCGACGAGCGCGCACTGGATCCGCCAGGACCGCTCCGACTCCTTCAGGCCGGCGTCGCGGCCAGAGGCGAGCGCGGTCATCACCTCGCCGAGGACGTCGGTCTGCCGCTGGGTGACGGCGCCGTTGCCGACCCGGACCGGCGTCGACCCGGCATACCCCGGGAGGTGGTCGAGGGTGCGTTCGGGCAGCTCGCGGCCGCCATCCACGGCATACATGATCTGGAGGTCCTCGGGGTCGCCCGCGACCGCCCGGATCAGCCAGCTGCGCCAGAGCGCGGTCTCGTCGACGAAGCCGTAGGCGCTGAGGGCGTCGAGGGTCAGCGAGGCGTCGCGCAGCCAGCAGAAGCGGTAGTCCCAGTTGCGCTCTCCGCCGAAGTCCTCGGGCAGGCTCGTCGTGGCCGCGGCGACGATGCCCCCGGTGGTGCTGTCGGTGAGCAGCCGCAGGACGAGCAGCGAGCGGAGCACGATGTCGCGGTAGGGGCCTTCGTAGGGGCAGCGGTCGGCCCACTCCTGCCACTGCTGCATCGTCGTCTCGACGGTCGAGTCGACGTCGAGACCGGTGGGCACCGTGAGGTGCGAGGGGAGCCACGTCGTCGAGAAGTCCAGCCGGTCACCCGCATGCACGTCGAACTCGTCGACGTGCATGCCGTCCTTCGCCGAGGGGAGCCGGTCGCCGCGCAGCACGAGCATGTCGGGCCCGGCCACCGCGGTGATCAGCCGGTCACCGTGGCCACCCGGCCCGTCCTGCCGACTCACCCACGGGGTGACCTTGCCGTAGCCGAACCGCACGATCCACTCGTGCCGCAACCGCACGGTGCCCCACAGGCCCTCGACGATCCGCATGATGTCGGCCCGGTCGTCGCCGGTCGGCATGACGTCGATCACCCGGACGGCGCCGTCGGCGCTCTCGTGGGTCGTCTCGAGGACGAAGGTGTCGCCGAGGTAGCGCCGGGTCGTGGTCACCGGGCCGGCCGACGTGGCCGGCCCGAGGAGCCACCGCCCGTGCTTGCTCGTGCCGAGCAGCGCGGTGAAGCAGGAGGGGGAGTCGAAGCGGGGGAGGCAGAGGAAGTCGACCGAGCCGCCACGGCTGATGAGCGCGCACGACTGCATGTCGCCGATGACCGCGTAGTCGCTGATGGGGACGGTGTCACTGATCGGGACGACGTCGCTGACCGCACCGGCGTCGGGCGTCACTCCTGTCCCTCCCAGTGCCTCATGCCCCGACTGTATGCCGCGGGGCTGACACCCCCGGCAGGCCCCGGCACACGGTCGTTCGCCCCTGTCGGTGGCGGCGCTTAGGGTAGGTGCCGTGGCTGCCCGTCCCCCCCAGACCCCCCTGACCGCCCCCCACCGACACGACACGCTCGTCGTCCGTGGCGCGCGCGAGCACAACCTCAAGGACATCTCGATCGAGCTCCCGAGGGACAGCCTGATCGCCTTCACCGGCCTGTCCGGCTCGGGCAAGTCCTCCCTCGCGTTCGACACGATCTTCGCCGAGGGGCAGCGCCGCTACGTCGAGTCGCTGTCGGCCTATGCCCGGCAGTTCCTCGGGCAGATGGACAAGCCCGACGTCGACTTCATCGAGGGTCTGTCGCCCGCGGTCTCGATCGACCAGAAGTCGACCAACCGCAACCCGCGCTCGACCGTCGGGACGATCACCGAGGTCTACGACTACCTCCGGCTGCTCTTCGCCCGGGCGGGGCGGCCGCACTGCCCCGTGTGCGGGGAGCCGATCACCCGGCAGAGCCCCCAGCAGATCGTCGACCGGCTCCTCGAGCTGCCCGACCGCACCCGTTTCCAGGTCCTCGCGCCGGTCGTCAAGGGCCGCAAGGGGGAGTTCGTCGACCTCTTCGCCGAGCTCCAGACCAAGGGCTTTTCGCGCGCCCGGGTCGACGGCGAGGTGATCTCGCTGAGCGAGCCGCGCAAGCTGGAGAAGCAGATCAAGCACACGATCGACGTCGTCGTCGACCGCCTCGTCGCCAAGGGCGGCGACTCCGGGTCCAAGCGGCGGCTCACCGACTCCGTGGAGACCGCGCTCGGGCTGGCCAGCGGGGTCGTCCTCGTCGAGTTCGTCGACGTGGACCCCCACGACAAGCAGGACAAGGCCGCCGTCCGGGAGCGCCGCTTCTCGGAGAAGATGGCCTGCCCCAACGACCACCCGATCAGCATCGACGAGATCGAGCCGCGGTCGTTCTCCTTCAACGCCCCCTTCGGCGCCTGCCCCACGTGCACCGGCATCGGCACCGAGCTCGAGGTAGACCCCGAGCTGCTCGTCCCCGACGTCGACCTCTCGATCGCCCAGGGCGCCATCGCGCCATGGGCCCAGGGGTCCGGGTCGGCGGAGTACTTCGAGCGGGTCATCGCGGCACTCGCCGAAGACCTGAAGTTCTCGATGGACGCGCCGTGGGCCTCGCTGCCGGAGCGCGCCAAGGAGGCGCTGCTGCACGGCGAGAACTATCAGGTGCACGTGAAATATCGCAACCGCTACGGCCGCGACCGTTCCTACACCACGGGTTTCGAGGGGGTCGTGCCCTTCGTGAAGCGCCGGCACTCCGAGACCGACTCCGACTGGAGCCGGGAGCGCTACGAGGGCTACATGCGCCAAGTGCCCTGCCCGGTCTGCAAGGGGGCCCGGCTCAAGCCCGAGATCCTCGCCGTCCACGTCGGCGGCAAGAACATCTCGCAGATCTGCGCCCTCGCGATCAACGAGTGCGCCGAGTTCCTCGCTGAGGTCGACTTCTCCCCGCGGGAGCGCCAGATCGCCGAGCGGGTCATCAAGGAGATCGAGGCGAGGCTGGGGTTCCTCCTCGACGTGGGTCTCGACTACCTCTCGCTCGACCGCCCCGCCGGCACGCTCTCCGGCGGCGAGGCCCAGCGGATCCGGCTCGCCACCCAGATCGGGTCCGGTCTCGTGGGGGTCCTCTACGTCCTCGACGAGCCGAGCATCGGTCTGCACCAGCGCGACAACCACCGGCTCATCGAAACGCTGACCCGGCTGCGCGACCTCGGCAACACCCTCATCGTCGTCGAGCACGACGAGGACACCATCGCGATGGCCGACTGGGTCGTCGACATCGGCCCGGGCGCGGGGGAGCACGGGGGGCAGGTCGTCCACTGCGGCACCGTCCAGGGCCTGCTCGAGCACCCCGACTCCATCACGGGGCAATACCTGTCGGGCCGGCGCGAGATCACCATGCCCGCGGTCCGGCGCCCGCAGGACGGCCGGGAGGTCTCCGTCATCGGCGCCAAGGAGAACAACCTCGACGGCGTCGACGTCTCCTTCCCGCTCGGCAACCTCGTCGCGGTGACCGGGGTCTCCGGGTCAGGCAAGTCCACGCTGGTCAACGACATCCTCTACAACGTGCTGGCCAACAAGCTCAACGGCGCCCGCCACGTGCCCGGCCGGCACAAGACGGTGACCGGGCTCGAGCACCTCGACAAGGTCGTCCACGTCGACCAGGGCCCGATCGGCCGCACCCCGCGGTCCAACCCGGCCACCTACACCGGCGTGTTCGACGCGATGCGCAAGCTCTTCGCGACGACGACCGAGGCCAAGGTCCGGGGCTACCTGCCCGGCCGGTTCTCCTTCAACGTCAAGGGTGGTCGCTGCGACAACTGTTCCGGTGACGGCACCATCAAGATCGAGATGAACTTCCTGCCCGACGTCTACGTGCCCTGCGAGGTATGCCACGGGGCGCGTTACAACCGCGAGACCCTCGAGGTCCACTTCAAGGGCAAGACCATCGCCGACGTGCTCGACATGCCGATCGAGGAGGCCGCCGACTTCTTCCAGGCCGTGCCGGCGATCTCCCGCCACCTCTCGACCCTCAACGACGTCGGCCTCGGATACGTCCGGCTGGGTCAGCCGGCCCCCACCCTCTCCGGAGGCGAGGCGCAGCGCGTCAAGCTGGCCACCGAGCTGCAGAAGCGGTCGACCGGGCGCACGGTCTACGTCCTCGACGAACCCACGACCGGTCTCCACTTCGAGGACATCCGCAAGCTCCTCGAGGTGCTCCAGGGCCTGGTCGAGAAGGGCAACACGGTGATCGTCATCGAGCACAACCTCGACGTCATCAAGAGCGCCGACTGGGTCATCGACCTCGGGCCCGAGGGCGGGCGGCGCGGTGGTCAGGTGATCGCCGAGGGCACGCCGGAGGAGGTCGCCGCAGTGGCGGCGTCGTTCACCGGCCAGTTCCTCGGACCCATCCTGGCCAAGGCCGGGTCGAGGGTGCCGACCGTGCGGCCCAGCATGGGCCGGGCGACGAAGCAGACCGCCGCCGCTCGGGTCACGACCCAGACCACCGCCACGAAGGCGACCGCCACGAGGAAGTCGACGGTCACGAAGAAGGCGGTCGCGACGGCGAAGGCAGCCGCCAAGAAGGCGGCGACCCGCAGAAGCGCCTGACGGCTCAGCAGCGCCTGACGGCTCAGGAGCGCCCGTCAGCTAGACGGCCGTCAGCTAGACGGCCGACAGCTAGACGGCCGTCAGCGGGTGGATGGCCGGAGCGCCCGCCATCGCGTCTCCGGCGGCAGCGAAGGCGGCGGCGATGTGCGGCGACGCCATATGAGCGTCCAGCGCGGCCTGACTCGTCCACTCCTCGACGGTGACGAACGTGCCCGGAGTGGCCTGCGACTCGAACAGCTCGTACTTCAAGCACCCCTCCTCCTGCCGCGTGTGACCGACGAGCTCGGTCAACGCGGCCCGGACGACGGCCTCCGACCCGGGCTTGGCGGGGATGAGGGCGATGACGTTCAGATCACTCACGGGTTCGACTCCTGTGTCGGCGTTGACGGGGCAGCGTCGCTGATCTCACGACGCGGTGATGTTCAGGTTGCTCTGCCGCTCACGTTACCGATCGTGTCGAGCGGCCGGCGAGAGGGGTGGAAACGCGGCCTATAGCCAGTCGTTGTTCATGCTGGGGCACAGATGGCCGGTCATGCCGGATGTCCCGTGCGTGCCCGTGGTCGGGCCCAGCGGGGCGGCCGGGGCCTGGGCGAGGGCCGCGGAGGGGCCCAGCACGAGCAGGCCCCCGACGGTGAGGGCGAGAGCCAGCCGGGCGGCATACCGGGCGGGGTGCGAACGGCGCATGAGGTCACCTTCTCTTCGGGGGTGGGTCCACTATCTCACCGAGCGGCTCGGTCCGCTCAGGCCTGACTGCTGCGGCCAAAGGTGACCTCTCGCGAAACCTCGATGCGAGAGGTCAGGACTGGCCGCTCTGAGGCCCTGGGATCGACCGGACGTGACCACTCGACGGCGACTCACCAAGCCGACGCGAAAGGTGACCTTTGGCGCCGGTTGCCGCGGCGCGGCGCGGCGGCACCCGACGTGCGCGACCAGGGGGGTCAGTCCTCGCCGAGGTAGGCCTTGCGGACGTCGTCGCTGGCGAGCAGCTCCTGGCCCGTGCCCTGGAGGACGATCGAGCCGACCTCGAGCACGTAGCCCTTGTCGGCGAGCCGGAGCGCGGCCTGGGCGTTCTGCTCGACGAGCAGGATGGTCGTGCCCTGCTCGCGCAGTGTCCTCACCGTCGACATGATCCGCTTCATCATCAGCGGGGACAGGCCCATCGACGGCTCGTCCAGCATCAGCAGCTTGGGCCGGCACATCATCGCGCGGCCCATCGCCAGCATCTGCTGCTCGCCCCCGGAGAAGGTGCCGGCGGGCTGCTTCGCCCGCTCGCGAAGGATGGGGAAGAGGTCGTATGCCGCCTGCAGGTCACCCTTGATGTTGGCGGTGTCCTTGCGGGAGAACGATCCGAGCAGGAGGTTCTCCTCGACGGTCAGTCGCGGGAAGATCCGTCGTCCCTCGGGGGAGTGGGCGATGCCGAGCGAGACGATCTCGTGGGCCGGCGTCGTCTGGATCGGCTTGCCCTGGAAGCGGATCGAGCCGCCGGTGGGTCGCAGCAGACCGGAGATGGTGCGCAGGGTCGTCGTCTTCCCGGCGCCGTTGGTGCCGATGAGCGTGACGACCTGGCCCTCGTCGACCGAGAAGGTGATCTTCTTGACCGCCTCGATCTTGCCGTAGGCGACCTGGAGGTCGGTGACCTCCAGCATGGCGGTCACGTGCTCGCCCCCTCGTCCTCGTCGTCGTCTCCCGTGCCGATGTAGGCCTCGATGACCCGGGGGTCCGACTGCACCTGGGTCGGGCTGCCCTCGACGAGGGTCTCCCCGCGGACGAGGCAGAGCACCCGGTCGCAGAGGTTGAAGATGAAGCGCATGTCGTGCTCGATGACGACGACGGCGATGCCGCTGTCCCGGATCTTGAAGATGAGGTCGCTGGCCTGTCGCGTCTCCTGCGGGTTCATCCCGGCGGTCGGCTCGTCGAGCAGCAGCACCTTCGGGTCGGTCGCCAGGGCCCGGGCGATCTCGAGGCGACGCTGGTCGCCGTAGGGCAGGTTGCGGGCCAGCAGCTCGGACGACCGCCCGAGCCCGACGTAGTCGAGCAGCTCCTGGGCGCGGGCCCGGGTCGCGGCCTCCTCCCGGCGGAACTTCGGTCCGCGGAAGATGGACGTCAGGGCCATCGAGCTGGTCCGGCAGTAGCGGCCGACCATGACGTTCTCCAACGCGGTCATGTTGTTGAAGAGCCGGATGTTCTGGAAGGTCCGGGCCATCCCGGCGAGCACCACGGCCCGCGGCTTCGGCGGCAGGACCGCCCCGTTGAAGATGACCTGCCCCTCGGTCGGCTTGTAGAGCCCGGTGAGGCAGTTGAAGAAGGTCGTCTTGCCGGCGCCGTTGGGGCCGATCAGCCCGACGATCTCTCCCTCGCGGACGGTGAGGTCGACGCTGTTGACGGCCGTGAGCCCCCCGAACCGCATGATCACGCCGCTGGCCTGGAGGATGACGGCTCCGCCGTCCGCAGGCGGAGCGGCCGGCGCGCTGTGGGTGACCGTCACGTCTGGGCCTCTTCCTCGAGATGGACCTCTTCGATGCGTTCGGCGAGCGCCTCGTCCTCTTCGTGGAACTCCAGCTGGCGCCGCTGGCTGGCGATGATGCCCTCGGGGCGCACCCGCATCATGAGCACGAGGAGCACGCCGAAGATGAGGAGGCGGTAGTCCGAGATGAAGCGCAGCTTCTCGGGCAGCAGCTTGAGGATGGTCGCACCGATGAAGACGCCGGCGACCGTCCCCATGCCGCCGAGCACCACGGCGGCGAGCAGGAACGCGGACTCCAGGAAGACGTACTGGTCGGGGGTGACCGAGACGTCCTGGTGGGCCTTGACCGTGCCGGCCATGCCGGCGAGGAACGCGCCGCTGGCGAAGGCGAACAGCTTGAGGCCGAAGACGTTGACGCCCATCGCCTCGGCGGCCTTCTCGTCCTCGCGGATCGCCACCCAGCCCCGGCCGATGCGGCTGTTGTTGAGGCGCGAGAAGACGGTGATGATGACGAGCGCCAGGACGAGGAGCACGAAGTAGTAGTTCGCGAACCGTCCCAGGCTGAACCCGAGGATGGTGTGCTCGTCGCCGAAGTTGAAGGACCCGATCTGGAGGTCGGGGATGGCGGGTATGCCGTTGGGTCCGTGCGTGAGGTCCGGCCCGTTGTTGCCGTCGAGGTTGCTCATCGACAGCCGGAAGATCTCCCCGAAGGCCAGGGTGACGATGGCGAGGTAGTCGCCCGACACCCGCAGTGTCGGCGTACCGATGATCAGACCGAGGGTCGCCGCGACGATCGCGCCGAGGAGGACGACGACCAGGAACGGTGGCTTCCAGCCGATCGTCGCGAAGGCCGAGGTCGACAGCGTGGCCGCGGTGTAGGCACCGGCGCCGAGGAAGGCGATGTAGCCGAGGTCGAGGAGGCCGGCGAGGCCGACGACGATGTTCAGGCCGAGGGCGGTGGCCGCGAAGATGAGGACCTGCGTGGCGATCGACATGTTGGCGTCGGAGCCGTTCTGGGTGAACGGGAAGAGGAACGCCACGGCGAATGCGCCGAGCATCAGCACCCGCCGGTGCCGCTGGGCCACGATCCCCAGCCAGGTGAAGAAGCCAGCCGCGAAGAGCGACCACGCCACCGCGACGACGAAGACGAGGAAGAGCCCGAAGATGTTGCCGTCGGTCTGCCCGAGCGCGTATGCCGCCCCGAACAGGAGCATGGCCATCAGGACGACGATCGTCCCGATCTCCACCCATGCCGGGAGCTGAGCGTGCAACGTGTCCTTCGTCGGCCGCCGCTCGAGCAGGCTGCCGCCCACGGCCAGGACGAGGCTGCCGACGAGGGAGACCCAGCCGCCCGGGTCGATGTTGATCAACCCGCTGGACGTCACCGCGACGACGGCGAGCGTGATCGCCATGAAGCCGAGAGCGCCGATCCCCAGCACCATCAGCGCCTTGGCGGAGTCGATCCAGACCCCGAGCCCGCGCAGCGGACCGCGGTAGGCCAAGGCGTAGACCAGGGCCAGCACCGCAGCAGTGAGCATGAAGAGCTGGAGCGATCCGGGGTTGAACGAGATCGAGAGGTTGCCGAGGATCTCCGGGTCGTAGGACCAGGACAGGAAGCACCCGGCAGCGAGGACGACCAGCCCCGTGAGGACCAGCAGCCAGGCCAGCCGGCCGTGCTGCTCCCGCAGCCCGTCGATGCGGGAGGGGTGGTAGCCGGGCGTCGGGGCGATCTGGGTCGGGGTCGAGACGGTGCTCATGCCCGGTCCACCACCCGTGCGCCGAGCAGTCCCTGGGGTCTGAACACCAGCACGACGATGAGCAGGACGAAGGCCCAGACGTCCTTCCACGGGGTGCCTCCGAAGGCTCCCGGGATGAACTGCGTCGCCAGGCTCTCGGCCACGCCGAGGACGAGCCCACCGACGACGGCGCCCGCGACGTTCCCGATCCCCCCGAGCACAGCGGCGGTGAAGGCCTTGAGGCCGGCGGTGAAGCCCATGATCTGGCTGATGCTGTTGGTCTGCAGCCCCTGGGCCACGCCGGCGATGCCCGCGAGGAGCGCGCCGAGCGCGAAGGCCACGACGATCACCCGGTCGACGTTGATGCCCATCAGCCGGGCCGTGTCGGGGTCCTGCGAGACCGCCTGCATCCCGCGACCGAGCTTGGTGCGGTTGATGAACCACCACAGGAAGACGGCGCTGACGACGAGCGCGCCCACGGTGAAGATCGCCGAGCGACGCAGGGTGATGTCGCCGAGCTGCAGGGCGGTGCCGCTCACGTAGTCGATCTGAGGGTAGGGAAGCGGGCTCTTGGCACCGGGGTAGAAGAGCCGGACGATCTCCTGGAGCGAGACGGAGACGCCGATCGCGGTGATCAGCGGCGCGAGTCGCGGCGCATGTCGCAGCGGCCGGTAGGCGAACCGCTCCATGAGCACGGCCACGCCGACCGACGCCGCGACGGCCCCGAGGAGCATCGGGATCAGGATGAGGATCGAGGTCTGACCCTGGAAGAAGATCGTCCACACCGCGAGTGACCCGAATGCGCCGATCATGAAGACCTCGCCGTGGGCGAAGTTGATCAGCTGGACGATGCCGTAGACGACGGTGTAGCCGACGGCGATGAGGGCGTAGAGCGAGCCGCTGGTCAGGCCGTTGATGAGCTGTTGGAGAAAGAGCACGTCGACCTCGAGGGGTGGGGGGGGCCGGATCACAGCGCGGCACCAGGTCGGTTGAGGTGGGGATACCGAGCGGGGGTGGGCTCGCGCCCACCCCCGATCGTTCGTGCTACGCGATCACTTGAAGGTGTCGGTCTTGTCCGCGACCCACTTGCCGCCCTCCACCTTGTAGACCGTGATGACCTTGGAGGTGGCGTCGCCGTACTGGTCGAAGGCGACCTTGCCGGTCACCCCGTCGAAGGAGACCTTGCTGACCGCGTCGATCGTCGCCTGACGCGCCGACTTCGGGTCGCTGGCCGACGCGAGGGAGGTCTTCAACGCGTTGATGATGGCGTTGGCCGCGTCGTAGGCGTAGCCGCCGTAGGCGCCGGACTCGTCGGGGTAGGCCGCGGCCTTGTAGTCCGCGAGGAACTTCTTGCCGGCGTCGCTCGCGTCGGCGGGTGCGCCGACCGAGGTCGCGAGGTCACCCTCGTCCTTGCCACCGGCGAGCTGGATGAACTTCGGGTCGTAGATGCCGTCGCCACCCATGAGCGGGATGGTGAGCGCAGCGTTCTTGACCTGGAGCGAGAGCGGGCCGGCCTCCGGGAACTGACCGCCGTAGTAGATCGCCTGGGGGGCCCCGGGCTTGATCTTGGTGATCACCGTCGAGAAGTCGTTGTTGCCACCGTTGTCCGCCGTGGTGATGGTCTCGGCGTCCGTGATCGTGCCGCCGTCCTTGGTGAACTCCTTGGTGAACGCCTCGACGAGGCCCTGGCCGTAGGTCTGCTTGTCGTGGACCGTCGCGACCTTCTTGATGCCCTTCGCGATGAGGTACTGGGCGGCGAAGGGGCCCTGGACCGCGTCGGTCGTGCAGGTGCGGAAGTAGGCGGCATACTGCCGCTTCGGGTTCGCGGCGTCGGCCCCGATGGTCAGCGACGGGTTGGTGTTGGCCGGGGAGATCTGGGTGATCTTCGCCGAGTTGAAGATCGGCTGGGTCTGCTGGGAGACGCTGGAGTTGAGGTCACCCACGACACCCACCACCGAGTCGTCCCCGGCGAGCTGCGTCGCGGCGTTCTTGCCGACGTCGGCCTTCGCCTCGTCGTCCTTGAAGACGACCTCGATCTTCCAGCCGGGGATCGCGTTGGTGGCGTTGGCCTGCTTCACGGCGAGCTCGACGGAGTGCTGGATGCCGAGACCGAGGGCGGAGAGGCTGCCGGAGAGCGGCGCGATCACGCCGATCTTGACGGTCTTGCTGGCGCTTCCGCTGCTGCTGCCCGTGCTGGTGGTGGCGCGGGATCCGCAGGCGGACAGGGCAAGGGCCGCGACGGCGAGCGGCACGCCGATCCGAACGATGGAACGCTGCTGCACAAGGTCCTCCAGGTGTTGTCCGGCCCGACGCCAGAGATGGCGGCGGACCCTCGCGTGGTCCGCGAGCGTGGCTCGCAGAGTAGCCCGGCAGGGCGGTCCCGCGTGGGGACCTGAGGCCTCTGTGTCTTTCTCGTTATGTGTGAATTCCGTGTTACGGACGCTCGGACGGCGGACGGTCGACGATTTTTCGGCGCCGACCCGACCAAAGCGCGACGACAGCCGTCTCACAGGGCATCGGGGCAGGCTGGCCACGGACGACCAGATCGCCCAGCCGCACCGACCGCCCCACTGAACCTGCCGACCTGACCCGATCCCACCGGAGGACCCCTCATGCCGAACTCGTCACTGGACCGTCGCACCCTCATCCGCACTGCCGGAGCCGTCGGAGCGGGGGTCGTCGGCGTCGGCGCGCTCGCCGCCTGTGGCTCCAGCTCGACCACCGACGCCGCAGCCTCGTCGAGCGCCCCTGCCGGCTCCGCCGGCGTCACCGTGGCCGCCAGCGAGGTCCCGGTGGGTGGGGGAAAGATCCTTGCCGACAGCCTCGTCGTCGTCACCCAGCCGGTGGCCGGCACCTTCAAGGCCTTCGGGGCGACGTGCACCCACCAGGGCTGCCCCGTCACGAAGGTCGCCGACGGCAAGATCGAGTGCCCGTGCCACGGGAGCCAGTTCGACATCTCGACCGGTGCGCCGACCGCCGACAGCGCGGCCAAGAAGCCGCTCGCGGCCAAGACCGCGACCGTGAGTGGTGCCAACATCGTCATCTCCTGACCGCTCGACCGGGTGTCCGAGGGCCGACCTAGAGTGGCCGGGTGGCTGACCCGTCGACCTATCGCCCGAAGCCGGGTGAGATCCCCACCGATCCCGGGGTCTACCGTTTTCGCGACAAGGACGGTCGGGTCATCTACGTCGGCAAGGCGAAGTCGTTGCGCCCCCGGCTGTCCTCCTACTTCCAGGACATCGCCGCGCTGCACCCGCGCACGGCGACGATGGTGCGGACCGGGGCCAGCGTCGAGTGGACGGTCGTCCGGACCGAGGTGGAGGCTCTGCAGCTCGAGTACTCCTGGATCAAGGAGTACGACCCGCGCTTCAACGTCAAGTACCGCGACGACAAGTCCTACCCCTACCTCGCGGTGACCCTCGGCGACGAGTTCCCGCGGGCCCAGGTGATGCGGGGGGCCAAGCGCAAGGGCACGCGCTACTTCGGGCCGTTCTCGCACGCCTGGGCGATCCGTGAGACCCTCGACCTGCTGCTCCGCCCGTTCCCGATGCGGACCTGCAGCTCCGGGGTGTTCAAGCGGGCGACGGCGAGCGGTCGCCCGTGCCTCCTCGGCTACATCGACAAGTGCTCGGCCCCGTGCGTCGGGCGGGTCTCGCCCGAGGAGCACCGGGCCATCGCCGAGGACTTCTGCGACTTCATGACCGGCAACACGACGAAGTTCGTCAAGCGCATCGAGCAGCGGATGCGGCAGGCCTCGTCGGAGCTGGAGTTCGAGCTGGCGGCCCGGCTCCGCGACGACATCGGGGCCCTCAACAAGGCCCTGGAGAAGTCCGCGGTCGTCTTCGGCGACGCCACCGACGCGGACGTCTTCGCCCTCGCCGACGACGAGCTCGAGGCCGCGGTCCAGGTCTTCCACGTGCGGGGGGGAAGGATCCGCGGCCAGCGGGGCTGGGTCGTGGAGAAGGAGAGCGAGGACGTCCCCGACCTCGTGAGCCACCTGCTCCTCCAGGTCTACGGCGACCAGACGCCTGATGCGGTGCCGCGCGAGGTGCTCGTGCCCGTGCTGCCGTCCGAGGACGACGTCGTGCAGGTCTGGCTCAGCGGGCTGCGGGGGTCGCAGGTCGACCTGCGGATCCCCCAGCGCGGCGACAAGCGCGCCCTCATGGAGACCGTGCAGCGCAACGCCGAGCAGTCGCTCGCCCGGCACAAGGTCACCCGCGCCGGCGACCTCACGGCGCGCAGCCTGGCCCTGCAGGAGCTCCAGGACACCCTCGACCTGCCCGAGGCACCGCTGCGGATCGAGTGCTTCGACGTCAGCCACGTCCAGGGCACCAACGTCGTGGCCTCGATGGTCGTGTTCGAGGACGGGCTGCCGCGCAAGTCCGAGTACCGCCGCTTCATCGTTCGAAGTGCCCTGACTCCCGGCCCCGACGGGCTGCCGGGCTCGGTCGACGACACCGCCGCGATGCACGAGGTGCTGACCCGCCGCTTCCAGCGCTACCTCGACGAGCGGGACCGGGCCACCGACGTCGAGATGGACGACGCGGAGCACCACGAGAGTCTCGACGGGGACCTCGAGGTCGAGGAGCACGGGCGCCGGGCCAGCGGTCCCATCGACGAGGAGACCGGCCGCCCGAGGAAGTTCGCCTACCCGCCCAACCTCGTCGTCGTCGACGGCGGGCTGCCGCAGGTCAATGCGGCGCGAGCGGCCCTGTCGGAGCTGGGTATCGATGACGTCGCCCTCGTCGGCCTGGCCAAGCGGCTCGAGGAGGTCTGGGTGCCGGGTCAGGACTTCCCCGTCATCCTGCCGCGCACGAGCGAGGGGCTCTACCTGCTGCAGCGGGTTCGCGACGAGGCGCACCGCTTCGCGATCACCTTCCACCGGCAGCGACGGTCCAAGGCGATGACGACGTCGGCGCTCGACGGCATACCCGGTCTCGGCGTCACGCGGCAGAAGGCGCTGCTCAAGCACTTCGGGTCGGTCAAGCGGCTCCGGTCCGCGACGGCGCCGGAGATCGAGGAGGTGCCGGGCATCGGGGCGTCGCTGGCCGCCGTCGTCGTCGAGCGGCTGCACCAGGAGGGCGGCGCGACCGTCCCCGCCGTCAACCTCACCACCGGCGAGGTGCTCGACTGAGGCAGACCCTCGTCGGTCGCTGGGTGGCCGCTCGCAGGTCACTCGCCGGATGTCCGGTGTGCCCCGGTCGCCGTAGGGTTGCGTCATGACCGAACCCGGGCCGGGCGTTCCCCCGCAGGATCCGACCCCGGTCGAGCAGTCGCCGGTCGAGCAGCCGCCGATCCTCGTGCTGACGGGCATGAGCGGCGCCGGCCGGTCGACCGCGGCCAACGTCCTCGAGGACCGCGGCTGGTACGTCGTGGACAACCTGCCCCCCCAGATGCTCCCGCAGCTGCTGCAGCTGCACGGCGAGGACCGACGGACCGAGGGGTCCACCCCGGCACGGGTCGCGGCCGTCGTCGACGTGCGCAGCCACGGGATCTTCGCCGACTTCGGCGCGATCATCGGCGAGCTCACGCGGGCCGGCCACCGCCCGAGCGTCGTCTTCCTCGACGCGACCGATGAGGCCCTCGTGCGCCGTTTCGAGAGCGTCCGCCGACCCCATCCGCTGCAGGGTGACGGCCGCCTGCTCGACGGCATCCTGCGCGAGCGCGAGCTGCTCCGGGACCTGCGCTCCGACGCCGACCTCATCGTCGACACCTCGGGCCTCAACGTCCACCAGCTGTCGTCCAAGATCTCCTCGATGTTCGAGTCGGGCGCCCGCGCCCAGATCCGGTTGGCGGTGATGTCGTTCGGGTTCAAGTACGGCGTGCCGCTGGATGCCGACTTCGTCTACGACATGCGCTTCCTGCCCAACCCCTACTGGGTGCCGGAGCTGCGCCAGCTCACCGGACGCGACGAGGCGGTGGCGGACTTCGTTCTCTCACAGCCCGGCGCGGCGGAGTTCCTCGACGGCGTCCTCGCGCTGATGGCCCCCGTCGTGGACGGCTACGTCCACGAGGGACGGCGCTACGTCACGCTCGCCGTCGGGTGCACCGGTGGCAAGCACCGCTCGGTGGCCGTGGCCGAGCAGCTCGCGGAACGGCTCGAGAGCGCCCGCGTGGCCACCTTCATCGTCCACCGCGACCTCGGGCGGGAGTGACGGGGTATGCCGCAGAAGCGCGTCGTCGCGCTCGGGGGAGGACACGGCCTCGCCGCGTCGCTCTCCGCCCTCAAGCTGATCACCGACCAGGTCACGGCCGTGGTGACGGTGGCCGACGACGGGGGGTCCTCCGGCCGGCTGCGTGAGGAGTTCTCGGTGCTGCCCCCCGGTGACCTGAGGATGGCCCTGTCCGCGCTGTGTGACGACAGCGAGTGGGGGCACACCTGGCGGGACGTCCTCCAGCACCGCTTCGCCGGCACCGGTCCGCTCGGGGGCCACGCCCTCGGCAACCTCCTGATCGTGTCCCTCTGGGACCTGCTGGGCGACACGGTCGACGGGCTCGACCTGGTGGGCCGCCTCCTCAACTCCCGTGGTCGGGTCCTGCCGATGGCCGACGTCCCCCTGCAGATCGAGGCCGAGGTGGCGGGACCCGACGGTGCCATCACCACCATCACCGGCCAGCACCTGGTGGCGAGCACCCGCGGCCGGGTGCAGGTCGTGCGGCTGCTGCCGCCGGATGCGGGCTGCCCTACGGAGACCCGCGAAGCGGTCCGCGAGGCGGACTGGGTCGTCCTGGGTCCGGGCTCGTGGTTCACCTCCGTGCTGCCCCATGTCCTCGTCCCGAGCCTGCGCGAGGAGCTGGTCTCCACGGGCGCCCGTCGACTGCTCAACCTCAACCTCGGGGTGCACTCCGACGAGACGAAGGGGTTCCGCGCTGCCGACCACCTCGAGTCGCTCGCCCGGCACGCCCCGGGCCTGCGGATCGACGTCGTGCTCGCCGACCCGAGCTCGGTCGACGACCTGACCGCGCTCGGGGCGGCGGCGGCCCGGCTGGGCGCCGAGCTGGTCGTCGCGACAGTGTCGAGCACCGCCGACCAGGGCCGGCACGACTCGCTCCGGCTGGCCGCGGCATACCGGGACATCATCGGCTAGCGTGTCGCTTCCGTCCGGTTCTCAGCCGGTTTCGTCACCTCCGGTGACGTGCGGGACACGGGCCTACCGGGAGATGACGTCATGGCAGGATGGCCCGCATGGCGATGACGGCACGGGTCAAGGACGAGCTCAGCAGGCTCCCGGTGACCAAACCCTGCTGTCGCAAGTCCGAGGTCGCCTCGACCCTGAGGTTCGCGGGCGGACTGCACATCGTCGGGGGACAGATCGTCGTCGAGGCCGAGCTCGACACCGCCATCGCCGCCCGCCGGCTGCGGACCTTCATCGCCGAGGTCTACGGCCACCGCTCCGAGGTGCTCGTGATGTCGGCCGGTGGCCTGCGCAAGGGCAGCCGCTACGTCGTCCGGGTCGTCGAGGAAGGCGCCACGCTCGCCCGCCAGACCGGGCTGATCGACTCCCGGGGCCGCCCCGTGCGGGGACTGCCGCCCAAGGTCGTCAGCGCGTCGGCGTGCGACGCCGAGGCCGCGTGGCGCGGGGCCTTCCTCGCGCACGGCTCGCTGACCGAGCCGGGCCGCTCGTCGGCGCTCGAGATCACCTGTCCCGGGCCGGAGGCCGCACTCGCGCTCGTCGGTGCGGCCCGACGGCTGGGCATCCAGGCCAAGGCGCGTGAGGTCCGCGGGGTCGACCGCGTCGTCATCCGCGACGGCGACGCCATCGCCGCGATGCTCACCCGCCTCGGAGCCCACGACGCCGTCCTCGCCTGGGAGGAGCGGCGGATGCGCCGGGAGGTGCGCGCCACGGCCAACCGGCTCGCGAACTTCGACGACGCCAACCTTCGTCGCTCCGCACGAGCTGCCGTCGCCGCCGGGGCCCGGGTCGAGCGCGCGATGGAGATCCTCGCCGAGGAGATCCCCGACCACCTGCGGGAGGCGGGGACCCTTCGGCTGGAGCACAAGGAGGCCTCGCTGGAGGAGCTGGGCCAGCTGGCGAGCCCGCCGATGACCAAGGACGCGGTCGCCGGTCGCATCCGCCGCCTGCTCGCGATGGCCGACAAGCGCGCCCAGGATCTCGGCGTCCCCGGCACCGAGGCGAGCCTCACCGCCGACATGCTCGACTGACCGTGACGCGCGGGTATGCCGCAGCGCCGTGCCCCGGGAACCGGCGGGGGTTCCGTACCTCGGACGACGACCTCGTGGTGTGACGTGGGGCACTAGGGTTGCCGCCGTCGACACCTCCCGGCCCGAGCAGCGTCTGAGGGAGGGGTGAGGTGTCCGACCCCGACCAGTACGACCCATCTCCGGAAGGCTTGACCACCGTGACTGTCCGCGTAGGGATCAATGGCTTCGGCCGCATCGGCCGCAACTTCTTCCGCGCCGTGCGTGCCGCCGGCGCCGATATCGAGATCGTGGGCGTCAACGACCTCACGGACAACGCCACGCTCGCGCACCTGCTGAAGTACGACTCCATCCTCGGCCGCCTCGGCGAGGTCACCTCGACCGATGACGAGATCGCCGTCGACGGCAAGGCCTTCAAGGCCTTCGCCGAGCGCGACCCGGCCGCCCTGAAGTGGGGCGACCTCGGCGTCGACGTCGTGATCGAGTCCACCGGGTTCTTCACGGACGGCGCCAAGGCCAGAGCGCACCTCGACAACGGCGCCAAGAAGGTCATCATCTCGGCGCCGGCCAGCAACGAGGACGTCACCATCGTGATGGGCGTCAACCACGAGTCCTACGACCCGGCGAAGCACGCGATCATCTCCAACGCCTCGTGCACGACGAACTGCCTCGCGCCGATGGCCAAGGCCCTCAATGACGAGTTCGGCATCGTCAAGGGCCTGATGACGACGATCCACGCCTACACCCAGGACCAGAACCTTCAGGACGGCCCGCACAAGGACCTGCGCCGCGCCCGCGCCGCGGCCATCAACATCGTGCCCACCTCGACCGGCGCCGCCAAGGCGATCGGCGTCGTGCTGCCGGAGCTCAAGGGCAAGCTCGACGGCTTCGCGCTGCGGGTGCCGATCCCGACCGGCTCGGCCACCGACCTCACCTTCGAGGCCGGCCGGGAGACGACCGTCGCCGAGGTCAACGCTGCGGTGAAGGCGGCAGCCGACGGCCCGCTCAAGGGCTACCTGAAATACACCGAGGACCCGATCGTGTCGTCCGACATCGTGACCGACCCGCACTCGTGCATCTTCGACGCGGGCCTGACCAAGGTGCTCGGCAACCAGGTCAAGGTCGTCGGGTGGTACGACAACGAGTGGGGCTACTCCAACCGCCTCGTCGACCTCGTCGTGCTCGTCGGCAAGGGTCTCTGAGGGTTGTGAAGACCCTCGCCGACCTGCTCACCCGCGACCTGCACGGCACCCGGGTCCTCGTCCGATCCGACCTCAACGTCCCGCTCGACGGGACGACGATCACCGACGACGGTCGGATCAGGGCCTCCGTCCCGACCATCAGGGCCCTCACCGAGGCGGGCGCCCGCGTCATCGTGTGCGCCCACCTCGGCCGGCCCAAGGGTGCGCCGGAGGCGAGGTACTCCCTCGCGCCGGTCGCGGCCAGGCTGGGTGAGCTGCTCGGCCGGCCCGTGACGTTTGCGACCGACACCGTCGGCGAGTCCGCGCAGGCCGCGGTGAGGGACGCGTCGGACGGCGACGTCGTCCTGCTTGAGAACCTGCGCTTCAACGCGGGGGAGACGGCCAAGACCGACGAGGGTCGGGCCGAGTTCGCCGCGGCGCTGGCCGCCCTCGCCGACGTCTTCGTCTCCGACGGCTTCGGTGTCGTCCACCGCAAGCAGGCGTCCGTGTTCGACGTCGCCCGGCTGCTCCCGGCATACACCGGTGGGCTGGTCCAGACCGAGGTCGACGTCCTGCGCCGGCTGACACACGACCCCGCCCGCCCGTATGCCGTGGTGCTGGGTGGCGCCAAGGTGTCCGACAAGCTCGGGGTCATCGGCAACCTGCTGCAGACCGCCGACCGCCTGCTGATCGGCGGCGGCATGGCCTTCACCTTCCTGCGGGCGCAGGGCCACGAGGTCGGCACCAGCCTCCTCGAGGCCGACCAGGTGGATGCCGTCAAGGGCTACCTCGACGACGCCGCAGCGCGCGGTGTCGAGATCGTCCTGCCCGTCGACGTGGTCGCTGCGTCGGCCTTCTCGGCGGACGCCGAGCACGCTGTCGTGGCCGTGGACGCCATCCCGGCCGACCGGATGGGCCTCGACATCGGCCCGGAGTCCTCGGCGCTCTTCGCCGCGAAGCTCGCCGACTGCCGGACGGTGTTCTGGAACGGCCCGATGGGCGCGTTCGAGATGGCACCCTTCGCTGCCGGCACCAAGGCGCTCGCGGACACCCTGGTCGAGATCACCGCCGCGGGCGCGCTCACCGTCATCGGTGGCGGCGACTCCGCGGCCGCCGTCCGCCGGCTGGGGTTCACCGACGACCAGTTCGGCCACATCTCGACCGGAGGCGGAGCCAGCCTCGAGTACCTCGAGGGCAGCGAGCTCCCCGGCCTCACGGTCCTCGACGAGTCGAGCGAAGAGCAGACCTGATGGCTGTCAAAGCCCCGACCTCCGGGCGCACCCCGCTCATCGCCGGCAACTGGAAGATGAACCTCGACCACCTGCAGGCGACCCACCTCGTGCAGAAGCTCGACTGGACCCTGCGCGACGCGAGACACGACTACACCGCCGTGGAGGTGGCCGTCTTCCCGCCCTTCACCGACATCCGTTCGGTGCAGACCCTGATCGAGGGGGACAAGCTGCGGCTGCGGTACGGCGCCCAGAACCTCTCGCAGCACACCTCGGGGGCCTTCACCGGCGAGATCTCCGGTGCCTTCCTCGCCAAGCTCCACTGCGACTACGTCATCGTCGGGCACAGCGAGCGGCGGATGAACTACGACGAGAGCGACGCCGTGGTCAACCACAAGGTCCGCGCGGCCTTCCAGCACGGGATCGTCCCCGTCCTGTGCTGCGGCGAGGACCTCGAGATCCGCCAGGAGGGCAGGCAGGTCGCGCACGTCCTCGAGCAGGTCCGCAGGGGTCTCGTCGATGTCACCAAGGAGCAGGCCCGCAGTGTCGTCGTGGCCTACGAACCGATCTGGGCCATCGGCACGGGCGAGGTGGCGACCCCGGCCGATGCGCAGGAGGTCGGCTCGGCGATCCGGACCCTGCTCGCCGAGCTCTACTCCGGCGACGTGGCGGACGCGGTGCGGATTCTCTACGGCGGGTCGGTGAAGGCCTCCAACATCGCCTCGATCATGGCCGAGGAGGACGTCGACGGCGCACTCGTCGGTGGGGCGTCGATCGACACGGCGGAGTTCGCCTCCATCTGCCGTTACCGCGACCACCTGACCGTCTGACGCCCTTACCCCCTTGTTAGCCTCGCCGCACCCGACAACGCCGCCTTCCGTTGTGAGAACGGCCTCCCGGCAAGGTAACCTGAGCCCGATGCCCGCCGCTGGTGGGCCGCCCCGATGCCGACCCGAGATAGGACACCCCCGAGCGTGAACGCGGTGAAGCTGGGCCTGCAGATCCTGCTGGTCCTCTCCAACCTCTTCCTGATCCTCCTCATCCTCATGCACAAGGGGAAGGGTGGCGGGCTCTCGGACATGTTCGGTGGGGGGATGTCCAGCTCGCTCGGTGGATCCACGGTGGCCGAACGCAACCTCGACCGGTTCACCATCGCCATCGGCATCATCTGGTTCGTCACCGTCGTGGGGCTCGGACTGCTCGCCCGGTTCGCCGGCTGAGCATTTCCCGACGACTTGCTGAAGTACGAAGAAAGGACGAGTCATGGCCAGCGGTAACGCCATTCGTGGAAGTCGAGTCGGAGCAGGCCCGATGGGGGAGGCCGAGCGCGGCGACTCCGCCCCGCGCGTCTTCGTCTCCTACTGGTGCTCCAACCGGCACGAGACCCGCCCGAGCTTCGCACAGGAGTCGGGCCTGGTCCTCCCCGAGACCTGGGACTGTCCCCGCTGCGGTCTGCCCGCCGGTCAGGACGAGAAGAACCCGCCCGCCCCGCCCAAGGTGGAGCCCTACAAGACCCACCTGGCCTACGTCAAGGAACGGCGTAGCGACGCCGACGGCAAGGCCATCCTGGACGAGGCCCTGACCACGCTGCGCGACCGCGGGCTCATCGTCTAGCACACGTGGGGGTCTGTTGTAGGGGGCCGCTCGGTCAGGCGAGGCCGGCGGCAGCGTCGGTGTCGAGCAGCCAGCGGGTGGCGTCCTCGCCGTGGACCCCGCTCGCGGGGACGTCCCACCGGTCTGCGCCCTCGGCCAGCGCCGCGACGACGGCGTCGGCCTTGTCGGACCCGGCGACCAGGAACCAGACCTGGCGGCTGCGGGCGAGGCACTCGAAGGTCAGCGACACGCGGTCGGGCGGCGGCTTGGGGGAGTCGTGCACGGCGATTGCGATGGCATCCTCGATGCGTTGGGCCGGGTGGTGCGGGAAGAGCGAGGCCACGTGGCCGTCGGGGCCCACCCCGAGCAGCACGACGTCGAAGGCGCCCGAGCCGTCGGCACGCACCTCGTCCCCGTATGCCGTGGCGCTCGCGTCCGCCGAGGCGGAGGCATCCGGCCCGGCGACCCGGTGCACCCGAAGGGGGTCGAGCCCGAGACGGCCGAGGCCGGCCGCGTCGTTCTGGGTGTCGTTGCGATCAGGATCGCCGGCCGGCAGGTAGCGCTCGTCGCCCCACCAGATCGAGACGGTGGACCAGTCCACGGCGCTGCGGCCCGGGACCTCGCAGAGGGACGCGATGATCGCTGAGCCCATCGACCCGCCGGTGAGGACCAGGTGGGCCTTCCCGCGGGCCGCCTGTGCGTCAACGATCGCCGTCACGAGGCGGGCCGCCGCGGCATCGGCCAGCGCCTGCTTGTCCGGGTGGACGACGAGCTGGGACGGGTCGGGCATCAGGACCCCGATCCGGGCGTCGCGGTCGACTTCCTGCGCGGCGTCGTGGGCGTCCGCGCGACCTGCTTCTCCCGTGGCGTCGGCCGGTCAGCGAGCTTGCGCGCCGTGGCCTTCTGCACCTGCGCCACGTCCCCGGTGTCCGGGGCCGGGGGTGCGGTGACCATCGCCGATGCGAGCTTGCCCCGGGGGCTGTGGGTGAGGCGCTCGGAGATCCGACGTGACTCCCCGGTCGACATCGTCTCGCCGTCGGCCGCGGCCGCGCTGGCGGTCTTGGTGGCGGGCGTGAGCTTGCCCAGCCCGTGGACGAGCGTCTCCATGTAGACCTCGTCGGCATCCAACCGGCGCAGCTCGTCGGCGAGACACTCGGCCAGGCCCCGGCGTTTGAGGCTGATCCGCCGGTCGGGCTGCCCCGGTTGGGACAGCGTCGCGACGGTGCCGTCGGGCCGGACGAGGTCGATCGGGCCGTTCTTGCGGTCGAGGCGGACGCTGATGACCCCGCTGCCGGCCTTGGTGCGCACGCGCTTGACCGGCACCTTCAGGACCTGGGCCAACCAACCGGCGAGCAGGTCCGACGACGGGGAGTCGCTCGCACCGGCGACGACCGCCTCGGTCACGGCGCCGTAGGGCGGACCGTCCAGCGCTGCCGCGAGCAGGCCGCGCCACAACGTGATCCGGGTCCAGGCGAGGTCGGTGTCACCCGGACGATACGTCTTGGCCAGCCGTTTCAGCGCCATCTTGGGGTTCGGCGACTCGGCGGAATCCGTGATGCGGCGCTGAGCCATCTGGGCGATGGGGTCCTCGCGCAGGTCGCTGGGCGCCTCGTGGGGCCACCACGCGACAACGGGGGAGTCGGGGAGGAGCAGCGGGACGACGACCGACTGGCCGTGGTTGGCCAGCTGACCGAAGAGCCGCAGCACGACGACCTCGCTCGCCCCGGCGTCACCCCCGACCCGGATCTGGGCGTCCATCCGGTTCGTGCCCCGGCGGTTGCCGGCGACGACCACGACGATGCGACAGGGGTGCTGGCGGCTCGCGTCGCTGGCCGCCTCGATGATCTCGTCGGCCTGGTGGTCATCGACGACGATGATCAGCGTCAGCACCCGGCCGAGCGTCATCGCCCCGACGTCGTTGCGCATCGTCACGAGCCGCTTGGCGACCGAGACGCTCGACGTCTTGGGCAGGTCGATGATCACGAGAGGCACCTGTGGGTGAATCGGGGTCCCCGCAAGGTATCGGAGCGAGGAACGAGCGGAGAACGTTGTCGCGTCTGACATCGGGGTCCCCGCAAGGTATCGGAGCGAGGAACGAGCGGAGAACGTTGTGGGGTGATCAAGGCATCCTCCAGGTGCGGCCGTCGCGGGCCATCATCTCGTCACTGGACGCGGGTCCCCATCCGCCGGCGGGATAGGGCTGGGGCGTGCCGTGCTTCCCCCACCAGGCCTCGATCGGGTCGAGGATCTGCCAGGAGAGCTCGACCTCCTCGTGCCGGGGGAACAGCGGGGGGTCGCCGAGCAGCACGTCGAGGATGAGTCGCTCGTAGGCCTCGGGCGAGGTCTCGGTGAACGCGTTGCCGTAGCCGAAGTCCATCGTCACGTCGCGCACCTCCATCTGCGCGCCGGGCACCTTCGAGCCGAACCGCATGGTGATGCCCTCGTCGGGCTGCACGCGGATGACGATGGCGTTCTGGCCGAGCTCCTCGGTCGCCGTGTCATCGAACGGCAGGTGCGGCGCCTTCTTGAAGACGACGGCGATCTCGGTGACCCGCTTGCCCAAGCGCTTGCCGGTGCGCAGGTAGAACGGCACGCCCGCCCAGCGGCGGGTGTCGATCTCGAGCTTCACCGCGGCATACGTCTCCGTGCGCGAGGACGGTGCGACGCCGTCCTCCTCGAGGTAGCCGACGACCTCCTCGCCGCCCTGCCAGCCCCCGGCGTACTGGCCGCGCTGGGTGTCGCCGGCCATGTCCTTGGGGATCTTCACCGCAGAGAGGACCTTCTCCTTCTCGGCGCGAAGGTCCTTTGCCCCGAAGGAGACCGGCTCCTCCATCGCGGTCA
>NZ_JANXRJ010000014.1 GCF_025353065.1 Lapillicoccus sp. | reverse complement strand
CGACCTGGACGCCAGACCACGACCTCAGCGAGAGGGGGGAGCGGCTCCACGGGCCGGCTCCAAGGGCGAGCGGCGGCCGAGTCAGCTGTCGAAGGGCTCGAGGAGCCCGCGGAGCGTCGCCGCCAGGTGCTCGCGCTCCACTGCCGGGAGCTGGCTGAGCAGCAGCCGCTCGCGGTCGAGCAGGTCGGACATCGCCGCATCGACGACCTCGCGTCCGGACGGCGTGAGGGCGACGATGACGCCGCGCCGGTCGTCGGGGTCGGGGCTGCGGCCGACGAGGCCACGGGTCACGAGCCGGTCGACGCGGTTGGTCATGGTGCCGGAGGTGACGAGGGTCTGGGTGACGAGCTGTCCGGGGGAGAGCTGGTAGGGCTTGCCCGAGCGGCGCAGGGCCGACAGGACGTCGAACTCCCAGCCCTCGAGGCCGTGTCGGGCGAAGGCCGAGTTGCGCGCCAGATCAAGGTGCCGGGCCAGCCGCGAGATGCGCGAGAGCACGTCGAGCGGCGTGACGTCGAGGTCCGGCCGCTCCCGGCGCCAAGCGGCGACGATGCGGTCGACCTCGTCGCCCGGTGTTGCACTCACGACCAAAGTCTACCTATCATCAAGTATCTTGATATCAAGATACTTGACCGACGTCACAGGGGAGACACCATGTGGGACCCGCACCAGTACGCCCTCTTCAGCGGCCACCGGGGGCGGCCGTTCGCCGACCTGCTCGGTCGCGTCGACGCTCCGAGCCCCGGGCTGGTGGTGGACCTCGGGTGTGGTGACGGCCCGCTGACCCTCGGTCTCGCCGACCGGTGGCCGCAGGCGCGGGTCGTGGGGATCGACTCGTCGCCGCAGATGCTGGCCCGGGCCCGCGAGCTCGACACCGATGGTCGGGTCGAGTGGGTCCTGGCGCGCGCCGAGGGCTGGGACCCGGCGACCCTGGGCGGGCCGATGGACGTGCTGACGACGAACGCGACCCTCCAGTGGGTGCCCGAGCACCTCGACCTGATCCCGCGGTGGGTCGGCGCACTCGCCCCGGGCGGGTGGTTCGCCATGCAGGTGCCGTCCAACTTCGGGGCGCCGTCACACGTCCTGATGCGCGAGGTCGCGGCGCGGCACGCACGGGCTGCCGACCTGGCCCCGGGACTGGCGCGGGCCGATGCGGTGGCCGAGCCGGCGGCATACCTCGGCGCGCTGGCCGGGCTCGGCCTCGAGGTCGACGTCTGGGAGACGACCTATCAGCAGGTGCTGGATCCCGTGGGGGCGCAACGCTCCCCGGTCCTCGAGTGGGTCCGCGGCACGGGACTGCGCCCGGTGCTTGAGGTGCTCACCGACGAGACGGAGCTGAAGGCCTTCGTCGACGACTACGTCTCCGTGCTCGACCGCGCCTACCCCCGGCAGTCGTTCGGCGTGGCCTTCCCCTTCTCGCGGATCTTTGCCGTCGGCCACGCGCCGACTGACACCTAGCCGTCAGGAGTCGCGACCGAGGCGGGGTTTCTGCTCGAGGTTGCTCAGGCCGTTCCACGCGAGGTTGACGAGGTGGGCGGCGACCTCGGTCTTCTTGAACTTGGGCGACTCGAGCCACCACTGCCCGGTCAGGGCGACCATGCCGACGAGCATCTGGGCGTAGAGCGGGGCGGTCCTGGTGTCGAGCCGGCGGATCTTGAACTCCGCCGCGAGGAGGTGCTCGACCTGGGTCGCGACATCGCTGATGAGGCTCGCGAACGACCCGTTGGGCTGCCCCGGCGGGGAGTCGCGCACGAGGATGCGGAAGCCGTCGGTGGAGGTCTCGATGTAACCGAGGAGCGACAGCGCGGCCGCCTCGACCAGGCCGCGCGACGTCGTCTCCTCCGCGAGTGCGACGGAGATCCCGTCCAGGAGCGTGCGGATCTCGCGGTCGACGACGACGGCGTAGAGGCCTTCCTTGCCGCCGAAGTGCTCGTAGACCACCGGCTTGCTCACACTGGCCTGCGCGGCGATCTCCTCAACCGTCGTGCCCTCGAAACCCTTCTCGGCAAACAGTTTTCGGCCGACGACAAGCAGCTGTTCGCGCCGTTCCTTGCCGGTCATCCGGAGTCGTCCGGAGCCGTTGCCGGTCGAGTCGCGTGAGGCCACGACCCCATTGTGCCGCGCATCGCGCGTGCCTCCGTCCCGACCGGTTACCGTGTTGCGGGTGATCGTCCGCCCCATCAGCCGGTATGCCGCGCCGCTGGTGCTCGCTGCCGCGCTCGCCGGGTGCGCGGGCAGCCTCCCGGCGGCGACCTCCACCGACCCTGCCGTCCTGCACGCCGCGGCCGACCTGGCTCGGCAGGAGGCGGCTGCCGCGCAGACGACGACGACCTCGCTCGATACCGGCACCACGGAGACCTCGAGCGACCCGTCGACGTCGACCGGCGGGCAGGCCTCCAGCACCGCCTCCTCGACGACCACTCCTCCCGCGGTGAGCCCTTCACGGGCATCGACGTCACGAGTGCCGACCTCGCGAGCCGTGGCTTCGACGGCTGCCATACCCACCGAGACCGCGTCACCCGTCTCGCCGGCGCAGGCGAAGCTGTTCGTCGTCGACGCGACCCTCCCGTTCGGGGCCGCGCGGCTCGCCGAGACCGCGGCATACTCCCTCCGGCACTATGGCTCGGCGTCCTCGCGGCTGACCCCGACGATGATCGTCCTGCACTTCACCGCGGGCGCGACGTGGACCTCGGCGCGCGACACCTTCGCCCAGGACGTGCCCAACCTCGGCGAGCTGCCGGGGACGTGTTCGCACTACGTCATCGACCGCGACGGCACGATCTACTCGCTCGTGCCCGTCACGATCCGGTGCCGGCACACCATCGGACTCAACGACCAGGCCATCGGGATCGAGATGGTGCAGCCGGCCGGCCCCTCGGGAGGCTGGGCCGACCAGCAGATCCTCGCCCGCCCGGCCCAGGTCGACGCGGCCCTCGCCCTCGTCCGGCAGCTCCAGGCGACCTACGGCATACCCACCAGCTCGGTCATCGGTCATGCGATGGCCAACGCCGACCCGCACTTCCACGACCTCCTCGGGTGGCGGAACGACCACGTCGACTGGCAATCGGCGGACGTCGCGCAGTTCCGCGCCCGCCTCTGAGCCTGCTCGAGCGCGTAGCGGTCAGGTCCTTCTCCGGGGCACTGGTCGACTACCCTTGGGAGCCGTCCGGCTCGGAGCCGCACGTTCCCCGGTTGGTCTGCTGGCAGGGCCCGCCTGACTTTGAATCAGGATTAGCGTCGATGGTTCGATTCCATCCCGGGGAGCCATTTCTTAAACGCGGGCCCGACTCTGCTCGATGGAACCAGGATCGGCGTCGATGGTTCGATTCCATCCCGGGGAGCCATCCCGTTAGCCCTCGCGCTCGGCGAGATCCCGCCAGGACGGCTGAACGCGTGACCCTGTGGTGCGCCCCTTACGCCAACCGCGTCGACGATCCGACAGGGCCGCGCCCACCGGGCTCGACCCAGTGCGGGACGACGCCGCACCCACCGGCTCCGGCGCCCTCCGTCGAGGGTGTTGCGTCGTCCCGAGGTGCACGAGCTCGCGATCGTGTCCCGTCGCCACCCACAGCAGCGCCAGCCCACCGGAGACACCGAACGCCACGAGCCCGTTGTGGACCGAGAAGTCGATGACCCCATAGCACGCGAAGAGCGCCGTGAGCCAGGTCGCGCACCGCAGCCGGGCCGTGTCGACCGACGTGAGACCGAGGAGCAGGCCGCCCCAGAGGACGTACCACGGGTGCAGCGACGGGGCGGACACGACGATCAGCAGGAAGATCACGACGAGCACCGTCACCGGCTCGCGCGGAGCCCTGCGCAGGACCAGCCACCCGACCACGAGGGCGCAGGCGGTCAACGCCACGATCCGCGCGACCGGCACCGCGAGGCCGGCGGCGACCTGGTGCCGCGTGAGGTGCAGCAGGAGCTCGAGGAGGGAGCCCAGCCCCGTCGACGGGGCGAGGTAGGTCCGCACATCGCCGGGGACGTGCATCGCGCCGATCCAGCCGTAGCCCAACCCCGTGGCGGCGGTGATGGCGGCGAAGCCCCCGAGCGCGACCGCTGTCGCGGCGGCGACGTGGACCACCCGCTCCCGCGTCCAGGCCGCTGTGCGGGACAGGGAAGGGGCCGGGGCGCACAGGAGTCCCACCGCGATGACCGCGACGAGAGCCGGTTGCTTCACCGCGGCCGCGAGCGCCACGGACAGGGAGGCCAGGACGAGCCGCCGCTTTGTCGCGAGCCAGAGGGCCAGGACGACGAAGGCGATCATCGTGGCGTCGTTGTGGGCTCCGCCGAGCAGGTGGAGCACGGTCAGCGGGTTGAGCACGCCGAGCCACAGGGCGAACCGCGGGTCCCGGCCGAGCGCGGTGGCGATGCGGGGCAGCAGCAGCGCGATGACCACCAGCGCAGCGATCGCGGGTAGCCGCATCCCGACCGCGGACGCATACGGGTTGTTCCCCATCAGGTCGACGATCCCGTGCTGGACCTGCAGGGCGAGCGGGCCGTAGGGCGCGGGGGTCCAGAACCAGAGGGGATCAACCTGCTCGGCGAAGTCGCCGCCGAGAAACCCCGGTCCGAGCACGTAGGGATCCAGGCCCTGCGCGACGATGCGGCCCTGGGCGGCGTAGCTGTAGGCGTCGCTGCTGAACAGGGGTGGCGCGAGCAGCAGGGGCAGGCTCCACAGCGCGAGGGTGGCCCGGCCGATGTCGACGCCGTCGTCACGGGGGTGCAGCCGCAGCCAGGCCCGCAGGAGGATGAGGACTCCGAGCAGCAGGACGGCCGTGGCCAGGACGCGTCCGGCACCGTGCTGCAGCTCCCGGAGCAGCCAGACGTGGGTGAACGCGTTGTCCTCGGGAAGGAAGGCGGGCGTCAGTGACCCGACGAAGATGAAGCACGAGCCCAGCGTCCCCTCGCGCACCGCAGGGATGGCCCAGGCGCCACCGACGGCGTCACGCCACCGGGCGGCGGTGCCGACCTCGGGGTCGCGGCACGCGGAGGTCAGTGTCATCGATGGTCTCCAAGCGTTGTCCCGGCACGGCCCGAGAACCGTTGGAGTCCCCTGACAGTATCGGCTGGGCCCGCTCGCTCCCGGTTGCGTGGGCGTGGACACGTCACAGTATGTGGGAGGGCGTCATGAGAGGCAGCGGCTACCGTATGCCGCGGTTCTGCACAAAAAGGGGCGATCCGGGCACGACTGCAGTGACCGGTAGCATGACCGATGGTCGCGAGCAGGTCCCGCAGCACCGGCACGACCTCCGTATGCCGCACCACGCCGCACCCAGCACCCCAGCACCCCAGCACCCAGCACCACCAACTGGAGAACCCCCAGCGTGAGCACCCCTCGCCCGGCCGCCGTCATCGTCCTCGCCGCAGGGGAGGGCACCCGGATGAGGTCCCGGCGACCCAAGGTCCTCCACGCGATCGGCGGTCGGACCCTCGTCGGCCATGCCATCCACGCGGCGCGCGGAGCCCACCCGGAGCACCTCGCCGTCGTGGTCCGCCACGAGCGCGACCTCGTCGCCGCGCACGTCAACGGGCTCGACCCCACCGTCGTGATCGCCGACCAGGACGAGGTCAAGGGGACGGGCCGCGCCGTCGAGTGCGGCCTCGCGGCCCTGCCTCCCGACCTCGAGGGAACTGTCCTCGTCACCTACGGCGACGTCCCGCTGCTGGCGTCGGACACGCTGCTCGGCCTGCTCGCGGCCCACGCCGAGAGTGCGAGCGCGGTCACCGTCATCACCGCCAGCCTCGCCGACCCGACCGGCTACGGCCGGATCCTGCGCGACCGCGACGGCTCGGTCGCCGGCATCGTCGAGCAGAAGGACGCCACCGACGCGCAGCGGGCGATCACCGAGATCAACTCCGGTCTCTACGCGTTCGATGCTGCCGTCCTCCGGTCCGCGTTGGCCGAGGTGGGCACCGACAACTCCCAGGGCGAGAAGTACCTCACCGACGTCCTCGCCATCGTCCGCGGGCGGGGGCTCGGGGTCTCGGCCCACCTCATCGACGACCTGTGGCAGACCGAGGGCGTCAACGACAAGATCCAGCTCGCCCGACTCGGGGCCGAGCTCAACCGCCGTCTCGTCGAGCGGGCGATGCTCGCGGGAGCGATCGTCGTGGACCCGGCGACGACCTGGATCGACGCCGACGTGACCATCGGCGAGGACACCGTCATCCATCCCGGCACCCAGATCCACGGCGCGACGACGATCGGCGCCGACTGCGTCATCGGCCCCGACACGACGCTGACCGACGTCGAGGTCGGCGACGGCGCGGAGGTCGTCCGCGCCCAGGCGGTCCTCGCGGTCATCGGCGCCGGCGCGAGCGTCGGTCCCTTCTCCTACCTGCGCCCGGGCACCGAGCTCGGCGCGCACGGCAAGATCGGCGGCTTCGTCGAGACCAAGAACGCGATCATCGGCACGGGCGCCAAGGTGCCCCACCTCACGTATGCCGGTGACGTCACCATCGGCGACGGCGCCAACATCGGGGCGGGCACGATCTTCGCGAACTACGACGGGGTGACCAAGTCCCGCAGCACCGTCGGCGCGCACAGCTTCGTCGGCAGCGACTCCGTCCTCGTCGCCCCGGTCCACGTCGCCGACGGTGCCTATGTCGCGGCCGGGTCGACCGTGACGCAGGACGTCGGTCCGGGCGAGCTCGCCGTCGCGCGCGGCCGGCAGCGCAATGTCGAGGGCTGGGTCGCCCGGAAGCGGTCGGGGACGGCGACCGCGCTGGCCGCCGGGAAGGCCCTGGCCGCGACCGCCCAGCAGCCGCTGGACCCTGAGCAGCCGCCGGATGCCGAGCAGCCGACGGACGCCGAGCGGCCGCCGGCCACGCGGCATACCGACAGCGAGGGTGGGGAGCGGTCGTGACCGGCATCCAGAAGCCGACCAAGAAGAGCCTGACGGTCTTCTCGGGTCGAGCGCACCCCGAGCTCGCGATCGCCGTGGCCCACGAGCTCGGGACCGAGCTCGTGCCGACCTCGGCCTACGACTTCGCCAACGGCGAGATCTACGTGCGTTACGAGGAGTCGGTCCGCGGCTCGGACGCCTTCGTCATCCAGAGCCACACCGCGCCGATCAACCAGTGGATCATGGAGCAGCTGATCATGATCGACGCGCTGAAGCGCGCGTCCGCCAAGCAGATCACCGTCGTCCTGCCGTTCTATGGCTATGCCCGCCAGGACAAGAAGCACCGCGGCCGCGAGCCGATCTCGGCCCGGCTGATGGCCGACCTGTACAAGACCGCCGGCGCCGACCGGTTGATGGCGGTGGACCTGCACACCGCCCAGATCCAGGGGTTCTTCGACGGCCCGGTCGACCACCTCATGGCGCTGCCCATCCTCAGTGACTACGTCGCCGAGAAGTACGGCGACCAGCCGCTGGCCGTCGTGTCCCCGGACGCCGGCCGGATCAAGGTCGCCGAGGAGTGGTCGCACCGGCTGGGCGGCGTGCCACTGGCGTTCATCCACAAGACCCGCGACATCAACCGGCCCAACGAGACCGTCGCCAACCGCGTCGTCGGCGCGGTCGAGGGCCGTATCTGCGTCCTCGTCGACGACATGATCGACACCGGCGGCACGATCACCAAGGCCGCCGACGCCCTGATGGCCGCCGGGGCCGGTGGGGTCGTCATCGCGGCGACCCACGCGATCCTGTCGGGCCCGGCCGTGGACCGGCTCAAGAACTGCACGGCCGTCGAGGTCATCGTCACCAACACCCTGCCGATCCCCCCCGACCGGGAGTTCGACAAGCTCACGACGCTGTCGATCGCGCCCCTGATCAGTCGGGCGATCCGCGAGGTCTTCGAGGACGGCTCGGTGACGAGCCTCTTCGACGGCAAGGCCTGACCGCCGAAACCCCGCCCTCGTCAGGGGCGCTGCGCCGGGTGAGCCTGGTCAGCCTGGCGGGCCCGGTATGCCGCGACGTTGGCGCGGTTGCCGCAGCCGCCGTCGCAGTAGCGCCGGGACCGGTTCTTGGACAGGTCGATGAGCACGTCGTCGCAGTCCTGCGCCTCGCACAGCTTGAGCCGGTCGAGCTCCTCGGCCCGGATGACGTCGACGAGGGCCATCGCCGCCTCGACGGACATGCGGGTAGCCAGCGGGGCCTCGGGCGGAGTCGCGTGGAGGTGCCACGACCACACGTCGTGGCGGACCAGCTGCGGGAGGGCCTTCGCTTCCGCCAGTAGCGCGTTGACCTCGTCGACCGCTTCCTCCTGCGACAGGAACCACAGCTCCCGCAACCGCGGGCGGAGCCGGCGGACGGCCCGCAGCTCGGCGGCGTCGTGGGTGCGGCTGCCGGTCCAGCGGTGGGCGACGACGAAGTCGTCGAGCTCATCCACGGAGGTGAGGACGTCGCCGTCGCCGTCTCCGGGCACGCTTCCGGGCATCGTGTTGACGAGGTCGACCACCGACTGGAGGGCGGCTTCTGTGTCATGAGCAAAAAGCATCTTGACTCCTGACGACGCGATCGGCTAGCGTCATGAGCATAGTCGTTTTCGCTCGTGACGGCGGTCCACCAGCACCACCCGCCCAACACCCCAGAAGGAACGCCGATGACTGCCCCGTCCACCCAGCCCCAGACGCCAGCCGTCTCGGGTACTGCTCGGGGACGTCTGCGGGACAGCGGTGCTCGTCTCGACGTGGGTCTCGTCGCCGCGGTGCTCACGGCCGCCTCGTTCGGTACCTCGGGCCCGTTCGCCAAGGCGCTGCTCACCACCGGCTGGACCTCCGGAGCGATCGTGCTGCTGCGGGTCGGCATCGCCGCACTCGTCCTCATCGGTCCGGCGCTCGTCGCCCTCAGAGGACGGTGGGGCGTCGTCCGCTCCGAGCTCGGGATGATCCTCGCCTACGGCCTGATTGCCGTGGCCGGCTGCCAGGTCGCCTACTTCAACGCGGTGCAGCACCTCTCGGTCGGAGTGGCCCTGCTCCTGGAGTACTGCGGCACGATCCTCGTCGTCCTCTGGGTCTGGCTGCGCACCCGCCGGGCGCCCAGTGGGCTGACCTGGGTGGGCATCGCGATCGCCGTCGTCGGGCTCGGGCTCGTGCTCGACCTCGCCGGGCAGTCGCGCCCGGATCCCGTCGGCGTCTTCTGGGGGCTGCTCGCCGCGGTCGGGCTCGCGGTCTTCTACGTCTCGGCCGCACGGGACACCCCCGGTCTGCCGGCCGTCGCCGTCGCGGCCCTCGGGATGGGCATCGGTGCGGTCACGCTGGCGGTGCTCGGCGCGGCACGGATCCTCCCGATGACGTTCCACACCAACGACGTCCGCGTCGGGGGCGCCGCGATCCCCTGGTGGCTCGCCGTTGGTGAGCTCGCACTGATCGCCGCGGCTGCGGCATACCTGCTGGGGACGTTCGCGGCCCGCCGGCTCGGCTCGACGGTCTCCTCCTTCGTCGGTCTGAGCGAGGTGCTCTTCGCGATCGTCTTCGCGTGGCTGCTGCTCGGAGAGCTGCCGCACCCCGTCCAGCTCGCCGGCGGGGGGCTCATCGTCGGGGGAGTAATCGCGGTTCGGGGCGGAGAGCTGCGCCGCAGCCGGTAAATTTGGGCGGTGCCGTGGTTTCCTGCGGCCGGAAACGCCCACGAGGAGCCCCGCTTGCGTCGATACGCCGTCGTCGGCGCCGGCATCGTCGGCCTCGCTACCGCAGCGCGGCTCGTGGCCCGCGGCGACGAGGTCGTCGTGCTGGAGAAGGAGACCGGGCTCGCGCGCCACCAGACCGGCCGCAACTCCGGGGTGATCCACTCCGGGCTCTACTACGCGCCGGGGAGCCTCAAGGCCCGGATGGCCGCCGCCGGAGCCGTCTCGATGGCGCGCTTCGCCCAGGACCGCGGCATCCCGTATGCCGGGTGCGGCAAGCTCGTCGTCGCCGTCACCCCCGACGAGGTGCCGGGCCTCGAGCGGCTCGCCGCGCGAGCGGTCGCCAACGGGGTGCCGGCCCGGATGATCGGGCCGGAGGAGGCCCGCGAGCACGAACCCCACGTCAGCTGTGTCCGGGCGCTGCGGGTGGAGTCGACCGGCATCGTCGACTACCCCGCGGTCTGCGACGCGCTCGCCGAGGACGTCCGGCCCGGCGGCGAGATCCGGCTGGGGGAGGGGTTCCTGACCGCGCGGTCCGAGGCCGGTCGGCTGCGCGTCGAGACCACTCGCGACAGCCTGCTCGTCGACGGGCTCGTCGCCTGCGCCGGGCTCTATGCCGACAAGGTCGCCACCGGGTGCGGGCTCGACCCGGGCGCGCAGATCCTGCCGTTCCGCGGGGAGTACTTCGAGCTCGTCCCCGAGAAGCAGTACCTCGTCAACACCCTCATCTATCCGGTGCCCGACCCGCGGTTCCCCTTCCTCGGCGTGCACCTCACCTCGACGACGCACGGCGGAGTACACGCCGGCCCCAACGCCGTGCTCGCGCTGCGACGCGAGGGGTACACCTGGCGCGACATCGACCTCGGTGAGCTGGGGGAGTCGCTGCGCTGGCCGGGGTTCTGGCGGCTGGCCTCGCACAACCTCGTGCCGGGTGCGGCAGAGGTCGGGCGCTCGCTGTCGCGAAAAGCCTTTGCCCGAGCCCTGTCCCGGCTCGTCCCCGGCATCGGGGCGGAGCACCTGGTCCGCGCGCCGGCCGGCGTCCGCGCCCAGGCGCTCACTCGCGCAGGCGCGCTCGTCGACGACTTCCTCGTCGCCGAGGCCACGCACCAGGTCCACGTCATCAACGCGCCGTCGCCGGCGGCCACGGCGGGGCTCGAGATCGCCGCCCACCTGGTGGATCGGCTCGACGCGGTGTCGGCATGAGCCCGGCATGACGGGATCCCGCGCGCCCCTGCTGTTGGTGGCGGCCAGCGGCCTTGCGCGAGAGGCGGCTTCGGCGGCATGGGCGGCCGGCGACGAGGTCCTCGGGTGCCTCGACGACGACCTCGCCCTCGTCGGCACGGAGGTGGCCCCGGGGCTGCCGGTGCTCGGGACGATCTCCGACGTCGTGGCGCATCCGGGGGCGCTCCTCGTCGTGTGCGCGGGGAAGGGTGCGAGCCGGGCGGCGATCGTGGAGCGGCTCACGGGTCTCGGGGTCGGGGGGGAGCGTTACGCCACGGTCGTCGATCCTGGCGTGCGGATCGGGGCGGGGTCCAGTGTCGGCGCGGGGTCGATCCTCTTGGCGGGCACGGTGCTCACGGCCGACGTCCGCGTGGGCGAGCACGTCGTCTGCATGCCGCAGGTCGTCCTGACCCACGACTGCCGGGTCGAGTCGTTCGCCACGGTGTGCGCCGGGGTCGTCCTCGGTGGCGGGGTCGTCATCGGGTCGCAGGCCTACGTCGGGATGGCGGCGTCCGTGCGCGAGAACCTGTGCGTCGGAACGGGATCCACGATCGGGATGGGCGCTGTGGTGCTCCGGGACGTGCCGCCCCAGGAGACCTGGGCCGGCATACCGGCTCGGCGGCTCGGCCCCTGACCTCCTCAGGTCCACGAGGTATCAACGCGCCCCATGGCCCGCGGTTTTACCTCAACCCGGCCGGAGGTAAAAACGCGCAGAGGTGAAATCGCGCGCTAGGGACCGCGGTTTCACCTCGACGGCAGGGGAGGTCACACGTGGCGTCAGCGGACGACGGCGGGCGACCAGGCCTTGGCGATGAGGACGGTCGGCGTGCCCGTGCCGTCGGCGTTGACCACCCAGACGTTGGACTCGGCGGCGGCGGTGCCCTGGCCGGGGAGGCCGTAGAGGATGCGCGAGCCGTCGAGCCACTCGACCTGGTCGTCGACGCTGTGCGTCTCCGAGAGCTCGGTCTCCCGGCCGCTCGCGATGTCGAGGACGGCGAGCCGCCAGTCGCCGGGCCCGCGGTCGCCCCGCTTCTTGTAGGCGACCTTCGTGCCGTCGGGCGAGAGGGACGGGCACTCGGCGTCGGTGCGGACCGTCTGCACCGTGCGGGTGGAGAGCCGGCCGGAGGCGAGGTGGGTGACGCCGCCGAAGGCGACGGTGAGGTAGAAGTGGTCGTCGTCGGCGGCGAACGTCACGCCCCAGTAGTTCCGGTCGAGGGGGCTCACCTTCCGGCCCTGGTCGATCAGCCTGAAGTCCTCGAGGGCGACGCTCGTCCGGTTCGCGAGAGTCGTCACCACCGTGCGCGTGGAGAAGCCGACCGAGGCGTAGGAGTCTCCTGCGACGAAACTGGTTGTCGCAGAGAGGGTTCCGTCGCCCGACAGGCGGGCCCGGCTGGGGCTGCCCGTCAACGGGATCGGGGTCGCCGCGTCGGTCGCATCCTCGTAGACGGTGGCGGAGTAGGTCGTCACCAGGCCCCGGTCGGACCCGAGACAGAGCGTGCGCACAGCGGTCGCGAAGACCCGGTCGCAGGCCAGCGACGTGAGGACGCGCGCGCCCGCCGGATCGGCGAGCGGCACCACGGCGACCTGGCCGTAGTTCGGCCCCAGCGCCATGTTGCGGAACACGATCCGCGGGCCGGTGCTCACCGCGGCGAGCGACACGGTCGGTTGCGTGGGCGCCGAGGCCAGCTGCTCCTGCTGGACCGAGCGGGACCTCACCACGACCACGGCGGTCAGCCCGACGAGGACGAGGCAGATCGCGACCAGGAGACCGAGCCGCAGGCGCGTGGTCACGGCGCTGTCCCGGATGCCGCTGTCCCGGATGCCGCTGTCCCGTCTGCCGCTGTCCCGGATGCCGCCTGGCCACCGCGGGCGCGCAACCCGGCCAGGAGCCACCAGGCGACGGGGATCGCGCTCGCGAGCAGGACGGCATACGTGAGCACCGCGGGCCCGCGGCCGAGCCAGGCCCACAGCACGCCGAAGGTGAGGGAGGAGGCGAACCGGCCCAGCGCGACGACGGTCTGGGTCGTCGCGATCGCGACCCCGCGGACCTCGGTCGGGACGAGGGTCGAGGTCAGGGCCGCGAGCACCCCGTCGGTGGTGGCGTAGAACGCGCCGAGCAGGAGCAGGGTCAGCAGCGTCATCCCGAGCCCACCCACGGGGCCGGCCGTGCAGAGGTAGGCGCCGACGAGGAGCAGGTGACCGGCGACGAGGACCTTGGCGCGGCCGATCCGGTCGGACAGTCGGCCGAAGGGGATGGCGAGGGCGAAGTAGGCGACGTTGGTGCCGACGAACAACAGCGGGAACCACGTCGCGGCGAGGTCGTCGCGCTGCTGCAGCGAGAGGTAGAGGAAGCCGTCGCTGATCGCCAGCACGCTGAGCAGCGCGGTGGCGGCGACGAGCCGGCCCATCCCGCTGCGGGTCATCGTCCGCAGCGAGGGGGTGACGCGCGAGGAGGGAGCGTCCTGCTTCGCGGTCGCCTGCGCGTCCGGCCTCGCGGTCGCCTGTGCATCCGGCTTCGTGGTCGGCTGCTCGTCCGGCTTCGTGGTCGCTTCCTCGGCCGCCTGCGCCGTCCTCGCGCCGGCGCGCCGAGGACGCAGGTCGGGGACCATCAGCCCGAGGACCGCGAGCCCGATCATCGCCGCGGCGAAGGAGGCGACGAAGACCGAGGTGTAGTCGCCCGGGACCCAGAACAGGATGGCGAACGCGACGAGCGGGCCGATCGCCGCACCGGCCGTGTCGAGCGCGCGGTGCACGCCGAAGGCCCGACCGAGCGCGTGCGCCGGGGTGGACGCGGCGATCATCGCGTCGCGCGGAGCCGTGCGCACCCCCTTGCCGAGCCGGTCGACCGTGATCACCGCCGTGACGGCCGCGAACCCGTGCAGCGGGATGAGCGCGATCTTCGTGACCGCCGACAGGCCGTAGCCCGCGAAGGCCACCCACTTCGGCCGGTCGGCGCGGTCGGCGAGCCAGCCTCCGAGGATCCGGACGAGGGCGCTGACGCCCTGGTAGAGACCGTCGATGAAGCCGTAGGCGAGGGGGCTGAGCCCGAGCACGGCGGTGAGGTAGAGCGGCAGGACGGCCGACAGCGACTCCGAGGAGATGTCGGTGAAGAGGCTGACGAGCCCGAGCAGGATGACGGTGGGCGCGACCCTGTCCCGCAGCGCTGTGGCCGGGGCGGGCGTCTCCGTCGAGTCGGCGCGCAGTCGCTCCGAGAGATACACGTCAACGCTCCATCCAGCCCCTGGGCTGTCACTGCCCCCCGATGTCGGCCCCCGTGTGCCGGGCCCGCCGACTGTCCCGACCTGTCCAGGATAGGCAGGCCCCCGCTCCGGGCGCAGCGATTTCGCGGGTCTCGGGCCGCACGGGTATCATCGGGGAGTTGCCTCGGCGAGGGACGTTCGCGCGGGCCAGACCCCACCAGACGTCCGTGATCGACGCGGTGCGTGCCCCCGGGCGCCGCCACGTCATCGTCCGTGCCGCGTCCCGCGTCGAGGCCCACCGCACGCGACACCCCTGCTTCAGACACCCCTGCCTCAGACCCGTGAGGCGCCCCGCACCACCGCTTCCTGGAGGAACGACCCATGGCCGAGACCAAGCTCGTCGCCGAGACCCGCACCCAGTTCGGCAAAGGCGCTGCCCGCAAGATCCGCCGCGCCCACAACATCCCCGCCGTGCTCTACGGCCACGGCACCGCTCCGGTGCACATCACCCTGCCGGGCCACAGCACGATGATGGCGCTCAAGACCGCCAACGCCCTGCTCGAGATCGAGATCGACGGCACCGTCCAGCTCGCCCTCGCCAAGGACATCCAGCGCGACCCGATCCGGCCGGTCATCGAGCACGTCGACCTCGTCGTGGTCCGCCGCGGCGAGAAGGTCAGCGTCGACGTCAACGTCCACACCGAGGGCGAGGCCGCCCCGGAGACCGTCGTCACCGTCGACTCCCAGACCGTCGAGCTGCTCGTCCTCGCGACCAACATCCCCGAGAACGTCGTCGTCTCGGTCGAGGGCCTCGTGGCCGGCACCCAGATCCTGGCGAGCGCGCTCGAGCTGCCCGAGGGCGCCGAGCTCGTCACCGACCCCGAGACCCTGGTGGTCAACATCACCGCCCAGGTCACCGCCGAGGCGCTCGAGGCCGAGCTCGCCGAGGCCGAGGCCGAGGCCGGCATCGAGAAGGACGAGCCCGAGTCCGCCGACGGCGAGGGCGCCGAGGGCGACGACGCCGCCAAGGGCGAGGCCGCCGACGAGGCCTGAGGCCCGATCCACCCGCGCAACAGGCACGACCCGCACGACCCGCACGACAGCTTGGGCCCCACACGACCACGTCGTGCGGGGCCCTTCGCGTCCGAGGCGAGCGCCCGGCATACTGGCGTGTCGTGGACACCTGGCTCGTCGTCGGACTCGGCAACCCCGGCCCGGGCTACGCCGGCAACCGGCACAACGTCGGGGCCATGGTCGTGCACGAGCTCGCCGGACGCCACGACGCCGGTATGCCGCGTGGTCGCGGCGCGAAGCGCGCCGCCCCGAGCTTCAAGGCGCACAAGGCCCGCGCCGCGGTCGACGAGCTCCGGCTCGGGACCGGCCCCGGGGGGGCGCCGGGTCCGCGCGCCGTGCTCGCGGTCCCCTCGACCTACATGAACGAGTCCGGGGGGCCGGTCAAGGCGCTCATGACGTTCTTCTCCGTCGACCTCGACCACCTCGTCGTGGTCCACGACGAGCTCGACATCCCCGCCGGCGAGGTGCGGCTCAAGCGCGGCGGGGGCGAGGGGGGCCACAACGGCCTGCGCTCGATCAGCGCGTCGCTCGGGACGAAGGACTACCAACGGGTGCGCGTGGGCATCGGGCGACCGCCGGGCCGGATGGACCCGGCCGACTTCGTGCTGCGCGACTTCTCGGGGGTCGAGCGGGCGGAGCTGCCGTTCACCCTCGACACCGCCGCCGACGCCGTCGAGTCGCTCGTCGAGGTCGGGCTGCTCGACAGCCAGCAGCGCTTCCATGCCCCACGCTGACGACCTGCGCCCGCGGGGACCGGCCTGTCTTGTCCGGTTAGTCGGCATCACCCGATTCGTATAGCCACCAAGCGATTCGGAATGGTCCCATCGGACCATTCCGGCTCCTGACCCTTTCTCCTACGCTCGATCTCGGCCCGGGCATGCATCTCGTGCGGGCCGTCGGTGTCCTCTCCACACGAACCGTGGGGGTTTCGGACGGGACACCGCGTGGGAGCAGGACACGAGTCAGTGGGCGCCGACCAAACGGCGCCGGGCTCGTCGAGCATTCGGGGATCGATTGTGACGGACTATGCGGGCACGTTCGGGGTCGGGGAGTCCCCGACGTGGACGGCGGGGGGGTTCACCCTGCGCGCCTCCACACCCGGCTGGCTCGTCGCCTACCGGGTCAAGGCCGTGTCGGTCGACCTCGGGGTGGCTGCTGCCGCCGCCTTCGCCTGCTACGCCCTCCGCTTCGGCACCGACGAGCTGAACTCGGCCTGGTGGCTGGTCGTCGTGGCGCCGGTCTGGGTGGTCGCCCTGACCGCCGCCGGCGCCTATCGGGTCCAGGTGCTCGGGACCGGCTCCGACGAGTACCGGGCGGTCGGGCGCGCCGTGACCGTGCTCGCCTTCGCGATCGCCATCGTCAGCTACGTCGGGCGGCTCGACCTGCCCCGCAGCGTCGTCCTGCCCCTCGTGCCCGCCGTCCTCGTCGGGAGCCTGATCGGCCACGCCGTCGTGCGCAGCGGCCTGTTCCGCCGTCGTCACGCGGGGGAGTGCCTGCTCGACACCGTCGTCGTCGGTCGCAGCGACTCCGTCGCGTCCCTGATCCGTGAGATCACCTCGGCTCCCGAGACCGGTATGCGCATCGTGGGGGCCTGCATCTCGGGGCTCGACGGGCAGCGCTCGGACCTGCCGACCATCGAGGGCGTGCGGGTCTACGGACCGCCCGAGGCCGCCCTCACCACGGTCGACACGCTCGGTGCGACGGTGGTCGCCGTCTCGAGCCACCCCGACCTCGTCGGGACCCCGCTGCGGCGGCTGGGCTGGGCCCTGGCCGAGCGGGGCGTCGACCTCTTCGTCTCCCCCGGCATCGTCGAGGTGGCGGGGCCGCGGCTCAGCCTCCGGCCTGCCGCCGGCCTCTCCCTCCTGCACGTCGAGCGGCCGATCAGCTCCGGCGGCCGGATGGTGGTCAAGCGGGCCCTCGACAGCGTCGTCGGCCTCCTCCTCGTCGTCGTGGCCCTGCCTGTCCTGCTCCTCATCGCCGTCCTGATCAGGGCCACGAGCCCCGGTCCGGTGTTCTTCCGCCAGGAACGGGTCGGGGTGCACGGCCTGTCGTTCCGGATGGTCAAGTTCCGGACCATGGTCGTCGACGCCGAGGAGCGGCTCCTCGCGATGAGTCGCGAGGGCCAGTCCAACAGCGTCCTGTTCAAGGACCGCCGCGACCCCCGGGTGACCTCCGTCGGCCGGGTGCTGCGCCGCTACTCCCTCGACGAGCTGCCCCAGCTGATCAACGTCCTCCTCGGGGACATGTCGCTCGTCGGCCCACGGCCGCCGCTGCGGCGGGAGGTCGACCTCTACGAGCCCGACGCGGTCCAACGGCTGCGGGTGCGCCCCGGCATGACCGGCCTCTGGCAGATCAGCGGCCGCAGCGACCTCGACTGGGAGCAGTCGCTCCGGCTCGACCTCTGGTACGTGGACAACTGGTCCCCCGTGCTCGACCTGCAGATTCTCGTCCGTACGTTCAAAGCCGTCCTCGGAGGTTCCGGTGCCTACTGATCCGACCCGCACCCGACGGACCCGACGACGCCTCGTCGGCGTCGTCGTCCTCGCCGTGCTGGCGACCCTCGGGGTCAGCCGCACCGCGCTCGCCGTCGGCGACCCCTGCGTCTCGGGCAACGCGGTCGCGTGCGAGAACAGCAAGACGGGCAACCCCTCGACCGAGTGGGACCTCACCGACGGGGCCGGTGCCACCACCATCCAGGGCTTTGCGACCCAGATGAGCGTCAACCCGGGCGCGACGGTGCAGTTCAAGATCAAGTCCACCGCGGCATACAGCATCAAGGTCTATCGCCTCGGCTACTACAACGGCCTGGGTGCGCGCCTGCAGAGCAGCACGATCAGCGTCCCCAACCCGGCCACCCAGCCCACCTGCCTGAGCGAGGCGTCGACCCAGAACTTCGACTGCGGCAACTGGTCGGTCTCTGCGTCCTGGGCGGTCCCCAGCTCCTCCGTGTCCGGCGTCTACATCGCCCACCTCGTGCAGGCCAACGGCGACGACAGCCACATCACCTTCGTGGTGCGCGACGACTCGAGCCACTCCGACGTGGTCCTGAAGACCTCCGACATGACGTGGCAGGCCTACAACACCTACGGCGGCGCGGACTTCTACACCGCCCCCACCTCGGTCACCGGGTCGCAGGCGCGGGCCTTCAAGATCAGCTACAACCGCCCGATCGCCACCCGCGGGGTCGTGGCGGGACGCGACTTCCTCTTCAGCAACGAATACCCCACGCTGCGCTTCCTCGAGCGCAACGGCGTCGACGTCAGCTACACCTCCGACATCGACGTCAGCGCCGGCACCACGGTCCTCACCAACCACAAGGCGTTCCTGTCGGTCGGCCACGACGAGTACTGGAGCCTGCCCGAGCGCACCAACGTCGAGGCGGCCCGTGACGCCGGGGTCAACATGATGTTCCTGTCCGGCAACGAGGTCTACTGGCACACCCGCCTCGAGCCGAGCATCGACGGCACGAGCACTGCCAACCGGACCCTCGTCTGCTATAAGGACACGTGGGAGCCGTCGCCGATCGACCCCAGCGCGGAGGGGACGAGCACCTGGCGCGACCCCCGGTTCAAGGCTGCGCCCAACGCCTCCAACCCCGAGAACGGGCTCACCGGCACCCTCTACATGTCCAACAACACCGACCTCGCGATCACCGTGTCGTCGGCCGAGGGCCGGTCCCGCCTCTGGCGCAACACCACGGTGGCCGGTCTGGCGGCCGGCGCCTCGGCCACCCTCGCCCCCCACACGGTGGGCTACGAGTCGGACGAGGACCTCGACAACGGCGCCCGGCCGGCCGGGCTGATGCACCTGTCGACGACGACCGGAGCGACCCCGCAGGAGGTCCAGGACGTCGCCGGATACACGGTCGCACCGGGGACGACGACCCACAGCCTCACGCTCTACCGGGCGGCGAGCGGTGCGCTCGTCTTCGGCGCGGGCACCATCCAGTGGGGCTGGGGGCTCGACCAATACCACGACGGCGACAACACCAACGCCGCCGACCCCCGGATGCAGCAGGCGACCCTCAACATGCTGGCCGACATGAACGTCGTCCCGACGACCCTCATGGCCGGGCTGGTGCAGCCGACGAAGTCCACCGACACCGTGGCCCCGATCGTCTCCGTGGCGACGCCCGCCCCGGGCGCCACCCTCGGGAACGGCGCCCAGGTCACCGTGTCCGGCACGGCCACCGACGTCGGGGGCGTCGTGACGACCGTCGAGGTCTCCCTCGACGGCGGCACCACCTACCACCGTGCGACCGGGACCTCCCCGTGGAGCTACAGCGGCGTCCTCAGTGGCGTGGGCGCGCAGGCGATCAAGGTCCGCGCCAACGACGACAGCGCCAACCTCAGTGCGCCCACCTCGGTCGGCGTGACCGTGACCTGTCCCTGCTCGCTCTTCGGTCAGCAGGTCCCGTCGACGCCCGCGACGACGGACGCCTCCGCCGTCGAGCTCGGCGTCAAGTTCGTCCCGGAGACGGACGGCTTCGTCTCGGCCATCCGGTTCTACAAGGGCAGCACCAACACCGGCACCCACACCGGCACGCTCTGGACCTCGACGGGCGCACCGCTCGCCGCCGGGACCTTCACCTCAGAGTCCGCGTCAGGCTGGCAGACCCTCACCCTCCCGACCGCGGTAGCCGTGACGGGTGGGACCACCTACGTCGTCTCCTACTTCGCGCCGAGCGGCCACTACGCCGGCGACAGCAACTTCTTCACGACGAAGAACTACGTCGCCTCACCGCTGGGCGCCCGCGGTCGTCCTGCCGGGGAGACCAACGGGGTGTACGCGAACGGTCACGGCTTCCCCTCGGCCTCCTACGGAGACACCAACTACTGGGTCGACGTGCTTTTCACCCGAGACGACAGCACCCCGCCGTCCCTGGCCAGCCGGACCCCGATGGCGGGGTCCACCAGCGTCGCGCCAGGGGTCAAACCCGCGGCGACGTTTGCCGGGACCGTGACGGCTTCGACGGTCTCGATGACCCTCAAGGACGCGAGCTCCGCCTCGGTCCCAGGTTCCTTCGTCTACGACCCGGCAACGCGCACAGTCAAGTTCACGCCGAGCGCACCCCTCAGCTATGGAGCCACGTACACGACGACGGTCTCGGCGTCGAGCAGCTCCGGCGTGCCGATGGCCACTCCCGACTCCTGGACCTTCACGGTCGCCCTGACCGATCCGCTGCCAGGCATCTGCCCGTGCACGATCTGGCCGGACTCCGCGACCCCGCAGACCGCCAGCGCCAGCGACACAGGGAGCGTCGAGCTCGGCGTGAAGTTCACCGCCGACGTCGATGGCAGCGTCACCGGCGTCCGCTTCTACAAGGGCTCGCTCAACCTCGGGACCCACTCGGGCTCGCTGTGGAGCACGGCAGGTGGCCGGCTGGCCACCCTCACCTTCACCGGTGAGTCGAGCAGCGGGTGGCAGACAGCCTCCTTCACGTCCCCGGTCGACATCACCGCCGGGACCACCTACATCGTGTCGTACCACGCGCCCAGCGGCGGGTATGCCGTGACTCCCAACGGACTCGCGGTCGGCGTGGACAACTCCCCGCTGCATGCCCTGGCCGGGGGTGCCGTCTACACCTACGGCACCGGGGCGCCGCTGACCGCCTCGTCCGCGAACTACTGGGTCGACCTGGTCTACACCGCGAACGACGCCGCCCCGACCGTCTCCTCGACGGCTCCCGCACCCGCCTCGACCAACGTCCCGACCGGGTCGACCATCTCGGCGACCTTTGCCGGGCTGATCCAGGCAGGGACGGCTCAGCTGGCCATCAAGGACACCACCGGCGCAACGGTTCCCGGCACCGCGGCATACGTCGCCGCGACCCGCACCATCACCTTCGTGCCGACGAGCCCCATGGTGGCCGGGATGACCTACACCGCGACCGCCAGCGGGGCGACCGCGCTCTCCGGCTACGTCATGAGCCCGTTCTCGTGGAGCTTCACGACCGCGGGCGCCAGCGTGTGCCCGTGCACCCTCTTCTCGAGCAGCGCCGTCCCGGCGACCGTCGACGGCAACGACGGGTCGGGTATCGAGGTCGGCACCTCCTTCACCTCGGCCATCAACGGCAAGGTCACCGGTCTGCGCTTCTACAAGTCGGCGCTCAACATCGGCACCCACACCGGGAGCCTGTGGAGCAGCACGGGGACCCGGGTGGCCACCGGCACCTTCACCGGCGAGTCGGCATCCGGCTGGCAGTCCCTGACCTTCCCGAATGCGGTCCCGGTGTCCGCCGGGACGACCTACGTCGTGTCGTACTACGCCCCGAGCGGCCACTACTCGGCCTCCAGCCACTTCTTCGACGCGCCCTGGACCAACGGCCCGCTGACCGTCCCGGCGGGCAACGGCGTCTATCGCTACGGGTCGTCCAGCACCTTCCCGACGGACAGCTACGGAGCGACGAACTACTGGGTCGACCCGACCTTCGCGACCGGGGCCGTGGCGGACACGACGCCGCCCCAGGTGGTCGTCACCGACCCCTACGCAGGATCGACGAGTCAGTCCACCTCAGGAGTGGTCGGAGCGACCTTCAACGAGGACCTGTCGACGGCCGGTCTCGTCCTCACCGTGACGGACCCCACGGGCGCGCCCGTCCCCGGGACCGTGGGATACGACAACACGACCTACCGGGTCAGCTACACCACGAGCGCGCCGCTGGCGCGTGGGACGACCTACACCGCGTCGGTGTCCGCCTCCGACGTCGCGGGCAACGCGATGGGGGCTCCCGTGACCTGGACCTTCACGACCGCCGCGCCCGACCCGACGCCGGGCGTCTGCCCGTGCAGCATCTGGACGGACGCGACCACGCCGGCCTCGGTCACGCAGAACGACCCGGCCGCGGTCGAGGTCGGGACCGTGTTCACTGCCGACACCGCGGGTGCGGTCACCGGGGTCCGCTTCTACAAGGGCCCACGCAACACCGGGCCGCACACGGCCTCCCTGTGGTCGGCGACCGGGACCCGTCTCGCGACGGGGACCACGTCGTCGGAGTCCTCGGCGGGCTGGCAGACGGTCACCTTCGCCTCGCCCGTGGCCCTGATCGCCGGGACGAGCTACGTCGTGTCCTACCTCGCGCCGTCGGGCTACTACTCGGCGACCGCGAACGGGCTGGCCGTCCCGGTCGACAACGCGCCCCTCCACACCGTGGCCACCGGTGGCCGCTACCTCTACGGCGGTGGGTTCCCCTCCGCCGTGTCGTCGGCGAACTACTGGATCGACCCGGTCTTCGTCCCGGGGGGCATCTCCGACACGACCGCGCCGACGAACAGCGCCGTCGTCGGCACGACCGTCGGCACGACCGCGACGGTGACCTGGACGACCGACGAGGTCGCGACATCGGTCGTGAGCTATGGCACGACACCCGCCCTGGGCTCCAGCGTGACGGGGGCCTCCGGCACCTCGCACTCGGTGTCGCTGAGCGGTCTCGTGGGGAGCAGCACCTACTACTACCGGGTGACCTCCGCCGATGCGACCGGGAACTCGGCCACGTCACCGGCGGCAGCAGCCGCTCCGGCGACCTTCCAGACCTCCGACGTCACGCCTCCGACGATCACCGCCGTGGGCTCGACGGTCGCCACCCACGCGGCGACGATCACGTGGACGACCGACGAGAGCGCCACGTCCGTGGTGAGCTACGGCAGCACGACGGCTCTCGGCAGCACAGCCACCGGGTCGTCGGGCACGGCGCACAGCGTCACGCTCAGCGGCATACCGGACTCGGCGACCTACTACTACCGCGTCACCTCGGCCGACCCGACGGGCAACGCCTCGACGTCCCCGACCTCGCCGGCGGCTCCCGCCACCTTCGTCCTCGGCGACCAGACGCCCCCGGTCGTCACCGCCGTGGCCGCGACCGGATCGGGGACGAGCGCGACCGTCTCGTGGACGACCAACGAGTCCTCGACGAGCGTCGTCCAGTACGGCACGTCCGCCACCGCGCTGACCTCGACGGCGACCGGTTCTGCAAGCACGGCCCACATCGTGACCTTGGCCGGGCTGGCCCCCAGCACGCGCTACTACTACCGCGTGACGTCGGCCGACGCAGCCATCAACTCGACGACGTCGCCGGCGACGACGGGGGCCGCCGCGACCTATGTGCCGACGGTGACTCCGGTCACCCAGACGAGCGCCGCGGACTTCGGTTCCGGCACGTTGACC
>NZ_JANXRJ010000297.1 GCF_025353065.1 Lapillicoccus sp. | reverse complement strand
GTAGACCCTGAACGGCAACCCGAGCCGGGTCACTGCCTGGTAGTTCTGGTCGCTCAGGTCAGGCCCCTGCAGCAGGTCCCGGCGCTGGGTGGCGAGGGGGTGGTGACCGGAGCCGAACAGGGCCTGCATCTGCTGCGCGGTGACCGGGTCCCCGGCGGTCAGCCCGTCGATGCCGGCCAGGCCGGAGCCGACCCACTGCCCGGGGGTCTCGCCGGTGGCGGTGTAGTAGCTGGCCAGGCCGGTGTGGCCCTTGTCGGTCGCGTCCTGGGCAGCGACCTGCCGGGTCAGGTAGTCGTACCCGCTCCCTGCAGTCAGCTTGTGCATGGACATCGTCACACCCCCAGACGCCTCCGATTTGCCGTCAGGAGGACACGGGCTCGGCAGCGATTCGCGGCTCTTCGACCGGGAGTGCATGAGGTGTGTGGGCCATGGGTTTTGGCATTTCAGGGGGGTACGACGTGATCGGACGGGCGTCGGGGTCAGCGTCGGGGTCGGCGTTGAGCTCAGGTGGTGGTGGCTGTGCGGGTTGAGGTGTCCACTGGGGCGGTGCTGGCGGCATCTGTGGGTGTGAAGGATCCGACGAGTGACGAACAGCGACAGGAGCGGTGACGTCGATGGGTGAGATGCAGGCGGGTCCGGGAGACAAGCAGGCGGACACGCAGGGCGTACGGCAGTCGGCGCGACGCGTAGCGCTGGACGCGCAGGACAAGGTGAAGAAGCGCCGCCTCGAGCGGGACAAGCGGTTGAGCGCGTTGGGGATTCAGGTGGCCGTCGCGTTGGGCGAGCGGGACGCGGCCGTCGCGCGGTGTGAGCGCAGGGCCGGTGCGGCCTTGCGGGCCATGACCGACGACGAGGGTCTCGCGCTCGTGCAAGCAGTCCTGTGGTGCGGCGAGGGCCTCACCCGGCGTGAGGCGAGCCGGCTGCGTGCCGTCCACGCATCCGCTTCCGAGTCGGCCACCGCGGCACCCGAGCCCCAACTGCCCGCGAACGTCACCAGTCCCGACTGAGGGTGGAACGGCAGCCAAGGGCGTTGGTGAGGGCCGTCTCTGTGCCCGGACACTCGCCGTCGCCACCCCAAGAAGGTGCCCCAATGGGGCTCCCCGACGGACGTGGTGCAGTCGGCGGTCGAGTCGCGTGTCGTAGGTGGGGTTGACACTGTTGGCAATCGGCGATGGTGGTGAAGACGAAGCAGTCGGGGGCCCACTCGGATGTGCCGGTTCCTGAGGTGCCCGCGGTGAGGGAGGCAGAAATGGCGAAGGTGAGCGGGATGACGACGGGGATGAGGAAGGCGGCCGTGTACGGGCCAGCCGTCGCGGCCAGTACCGGGCTCGTGGTCGTGATCAGTGGGGCGCTGCGCGGAGCCGTGGCAGGGGGGCTGTTAGTCGGTGGCCTGACCGTGGCAGTAGTACTGCTGGCGGGCGGTGGGGAGTCCATGACGGTCCGTCTGCTGTGGCGGGCCAGGACACCCACGGCGGTGGAGATGGCGATGCTCGCCCCGTCCCTGACCATGTTGCCCGTGCGAGGTGGTCCTGCCGGACCGTGGCGCCTACTCATCAGCGCTGGCGGCACACCCGCGGTCCAGAGGGTGGGTCGAGGAACGCTGGTGCTGTCCGCGGGGCTACTAGCGGCCCTGCGGGAACGACGACTTCGGCGTGACGACGGGGTCGCGCTGCTCGTGCATGGTGCACGTGTCGTCCTCAGTGGTGCAGTGCGCAGCGACCCGGTGATTGCTTTCTGGACGTTGCCGGCTCAGCTCCTCTGCGGGGTGGCCACCGGGATTGGCAAGGTCTTCGCGCGGATGCCGTTGGTGAGGACGATGTGGGCGGGTCGTGCCGTCGTCGCGACGATCGCCGCGATCCAGGCGGCCGCGTCAGCCCAGTGGATCGTGGCGGGCGTACTCGCCGGGATCACCGCCGTGTCCTACCTCGGCCCGGCGTGGGCCCGAGCCTGGGCGCGCGAGGTCCGCAAGATCTGTGACGAGCCAACACCGATGTTCAGCTTCAGCGCAGGGCATCTCTCGCCTCTGAACGCCGGTCGACGTCAGCTTGGCGCGTCGGCAGCGGTGTCACACTCAGTGGGCCCGCTGCCTCCCCGACCTGGGTGTCAGGGCAAATCGACCGCACAGCTGCGTACCTCGCGCGAGCAGCCATCCGTGGCTCTCACTTGCCGATCCATGCACGGACGGTCATGCGGGTGACCCCCGCCAATCGGGCAACTTCTGCTTCGGGGACACCGGCTATCACGGCGTCGACTACGGCCTGACGCAACTGCTGACGGGCGCGGTCACGGGTCGCGTCCGCGCGTTCGCTGGCTCGGCGTGCCTTGGCTAACGCCGTGAGCTGGGGCCGCGGGGCGTCGCGCACTCGATGCTCCTGTCAGTCGTGGTGTCTATGACTGTACAGACCCACGGCCTGACCCCCGGGACCCCAAGGGTGATGACCGGCCGGGCTGAGCCGGAGCCCAGGCGCTGTCCCGCGCACCACCGCGCTGCTGCGCGAGTATCAGTCCAGGCGCTGGTGCGGGAGTCGGCGGGCAAGGCGCTCGACGTCGACGATCCCGCTCAGGGGGTAGTCGGCCGGGGGCAGGCCGCTCCAGGGCAACCTGGTCGTGTGCCTGGCAGCGTCGATCATGACCTCCGCGGGTCCGACGGTGTCGTCGAGCTCGTCCACGGTCAGGTTGGTATCGGTGAGGTCGACACGGATCTCGACCGGGACGCCGGGGATGAGCTCGGCTGCTGTGGCCAGCAGGGTGGCCTGCTGCGGCCGCCCGTAGTCGCTTGAGTCGATGTCGCAGCGCAGGTCGTCAGTTCGTGCCTCCAGGTTGAGGAGTCGGTCGTACTCCTGCTCGTGCTGAGGAGAACGGGGGACGACCTCGACGTCGCCGGGGCGCGCGTGCTCGTCGGCCAGAGCCTCGATCGGACGGCGCCCACGTCCAGGGGTCGCCAGTTCCGGTCCTCCTGCAGCTGGTAGCGCCAGACCCGCTGGTGCTGTTGCTTGCGGAGCAGCCCGTTGCGACTCGTCGTACACGGCGTCGTAGCCGAGGTCGGCCAGGATCTCTACTGGGTGCAGCACGACCAGCAGATGCTCGGTCCGATGCCGCAGCAGCGCTACCGGGCCGTCCTCCACCGCGCTCTGGAGCAGCCCGTGCAGGCTCTCAGCCTCCCGCGACCCGGGCCGGCCCCGCAGGACCCTTAACACCCCGCCGATGTTGGCCACCGCGCCGGTGATGGCCAGCGTCACGAACTCGGCCCAGTCGATCGGCTCGGTGCGAGTTTGGTCCGGCGTGGACTCGTCGTCACCGCTTGGGTCCCGTGCGGGCAGGTGAAGACGCGCCGCCTCGGTCAGCGCCGTGATGGTCGCGGCCAG
>NZ_JANXRJ010000025.1 GCF_025353065.1 Lapillicoccus sp. | reverse complement strand
GCGGGCCGGGGGGCCGGGGGGCCGGGGGCTGGGGGGGTATGCCGCCCCCGGGGTATGCCGCGGGCTCAGGTCCGCAGCCCGCCGGTCGCGAGCAACGGGACGGCGACCATGACGACCGCAGCCAGGACCAGCACCGCGAACCGGGCCCAGCGGCGGGCCGGCGCGGGCGCCCGCCGGATCGCGACGAACCCGACGACGACCGCGAGCGGAGCCAGCAGCAGGTCGTGCGCGAGGACCCCGCCGCCGAGCCAGATGACGACCCGCACCCACTCGCTCGGCGGGACGGCCGTCACGAAGGCGTAGAGACCACAGGCTCCGAGGAGCAGTCCGAACGCGAGCAGGCCCGCACGTGTGGCCCGTTCGGTCATGACACCACCGTCAGTCGTCGGACCCACTTGGTCTGCAGGACACCGGGCCGGTTCGGCGCGATGATCCGCGCGGGATAGCCGTGGTCGAGCGGCAGCCTCGCCCCGCCGATCCGCAGCGCGAGGATCGTGTCCGGGTGGGCGGAATACACCGCGGGGAGGGTGCTGGTGCGATAGCTGCCCGACGTCTCGGAGGACTCGACGACGACGTCCTGGTCGTGGCCACCGACGACGGCCATCAGGTCGCGGATCCGCACCCCGGTCCACGAGGTGGTGGCGCTCCAGCCCTCGACGCAGGCGATCGGGAGGACCGCGCTGCTCTGCGGCATGGCCAGCAGCTCGGCCAGGCCGACGTCGCGGGCGCCGGAGGGCCCGGTGAGGGTGATCCGCCAGTCCGCCTCGGCGACCTGGGTGACCTTGGCGGCCAGGGCCGTCCGGTTGATCGGTATGCCGTTGGGGCTGGTGCTCGGTCGCCGCGAGCGCAGGAGCGAGATCGGTTCGAGCCACGGCACCGTCGACCCGAGAGTGAGTAGCGCGGTCACCGCCGACGCCCCGAGCGCGCCGCGGATGAACCACCGCCGGTCACCGGCGACCTGGGCCGGCGTGAGGTCGGGGCCCCTCTCTCCCAGCGTCATTCGTGCACCGCGTCGAGCGGTGTTGTGAGTGCCTCGCGGATCACCGGCAGCTTCACGGCGATGTGGACGCTCAGCGACCCGATGGCGATCCACGCGAAGGCGAAGTGCACCTGGATGAAGCCGAAGCCGAAGACGGAGTACCACTGCGCCACGTTGATGATCCCGGTCACGACCTGGAGGAAGGAGCTGGCCACCAGGACCGCGATGGAGCCGCGCTCCAGGGCCTTGAGCGGGCTCGGGACGAGCGGCCGCTCGAACAGCCGGGGGTAGGCGGAGTAGATCTTGGCCAGCAGCAGCGGGAAGCACGCCGTGCCGGCGGCGACGTGGATGCCCTGGCTGACCTGGAAGCCCCACGCCGGGTCCGGGGGGATCACGAAGAACGGCAGCGGGTGCTGGTGGTAGTGGCTGATCAGGCCCGTGACGAAGCAGACGACGAACGCCGAACCCAGCCACACGCCGAGGCGGGCGGTGACCCGCGGCCCGTGCAGCGGTGACCGGAAGTCAGCGGTCCTCGGGGGGTGCGGTGGCCTCATGGGATCGACGGTAGGGCCGGGCGGTCCGGCGCGGACGGTCGAGCGCCTTACCGCGCCATGACATCGGCGCTGCGTGGGCCCGTCGGCTTACCGGCTGATGACGGCGCGACCACGTAGCGCCGGGGGGTGGCGCGGCGGGACGCCGCTCAGGGCAGAGTGGGCGCATGCGGGTCGTCCTGGGCACGGCGGTGGTCACCGCGGCTTACGCCGTCGTCGTGGCCCGGGTCGCCGTCGACGGTGGCCGCTACCACCTCCTCGTCGCCCTCGCGGTCCTCTGGGTCGTCACCCTCCTCGTCACGTGGTGGACGCGCCGCGGCCGGGTTCCCGGCACGGCTCGGGGCGCCGTCGTCGCGGTCGTCCTCGCCGCCGCGGTGGCCCAGCTGCCGGGCATCCTCGAGCCGCCGCGCACGAGCACCGACTCCTACCGCTACGTGTGGGACGGTCGGGTCCAGCTCTCGGGCACCTCGCCCTACCGCTACGCGCCGCTCGACGACCGACTCGCCCGGCTCCGCGACCCGCTCCTCTTCCCCGGCCTCGGTCCCGGCGACCGCTCGGGCTATCTCACCGAGCCGCTCCCGAGGACGAAGGCGGAGCTGCTCCCGCGCGCGAAGGACGACCCCCGCACCCTGATCAACCGGCCGCGGGTGCCCACGATCTACCCGCCCGGGGCACAGGCCTGGTTCGCGGCCGTCGCGGCCGTGACCCCGTGGTCGGCCGGCACGCTGGGCGTCCAGGTCGGGAGCGCGCTGCTCGCGGTCGCGATCGCCGCCGCGCTGGCTCTCTGGCGCCGCCGCCGCGGAGGGAACCCGCTCGACGCGCTCTGGTGGGCGTGGTCGCCGACCGCCCTGATCGAGGCGGGCAACGGCGCCCACGTCGACGTCGTCTCGGCGGCGGTGGTCGTCCTCGCCCTGGGGGTGTTCACCAGCCGTCGCGGACGCCGGGGGACCCTGTGGCTGGCGGGTCTGCTGCTCGGTCTCGCGGCCTCGACAAAACTCTTCCCCCTGGTCCTCGCGCCCGCGCTGGCCCCCTGGCGGCGGGGCCGGTTCCGCGACCTCCTCCCGGCGCCGGTCGCGTCGGTGGCCACGGTCGTCCTCGGTTACCTGCCGCACCTCGCCGTCGCGGGGGCCCTCGTCCTCGGGTACCTTCCCGGCTACCTCTCCGAGGAGGGCGGCGACTCGCGGTCCGCCGTGCTGCGGCTCGTGCTGCCGGGCACCGGCCCGTGGCTGACCATCGCGCTGGGCCTCGCCGTCGTGGTCACCGGCGTCTGGGCGGTGGTGCACGTCGGCCGTACCGGCGACCCGGCGCTGCCGGCGGTCGTCCTCTTCGGCGTCTTCCTCCTCGGGTCCACCCCGACCTACCCCTGGTATGCCGTGCCGCTGGTCGTCCTCGCCGTGCTCAGCCACCGGCTGGAGTGGATCTCCGTCGCTCTGGCGATGCAGCTCGGGTATGCCGCCCTGGGTCTCCTGGGCTTCTCGACCGCCTCCTACGTCGTGGCCCTGGTCGTGGTGGTGGCCGCGACCGTCGTCCGCGCACGCGGTCAGAGGCGTCGGGCCTCGAGCGGTTCCTCTACCGCGGCGCCGTCGACGCGGCGCACGACGTAGGCGCTCTTGCCGTCCTGCTCGGTCACCGCCTCGACGAGCTCGGTGCCGCGGTAGACGAGGCCGACGCCGTCGTCGGTGCAGTGCGTCTCGCCGAGCACGCCCTCGGCGACGAGACGGTGGACGAGGGGTCGGCGCCGCGCCTCGCTGTCGTAGTGCACGCCGTTGTCGTAGGGGAGCAGGCCGAGGCCGGTGGTCACGGCCCGCAGCTCCGGCCCGAACGAGTCGGTCGTGCCGCCGCGATACCAGCAGATCGAGCCGGCCGACACTCCCGCGAGCACCACGCCGGACTCCCACACCCGACGGAAGATCTCGTCGAGGCCGTGCACCCGCCAGACCGCCAGGAGGTTCGCCACCGACCCGCCGCCCACCCAGACGACGTCCTGGGAGAGGAGGTGGCCCTCGACGTCGTCGACGTTGGGCATCGCGAAGAGCCGCAGGTGGGAGAGCTCGAGGCCGGCGAGCCGGGCGGCCTCGGAGTGTTGCGACGCGGAGTCCGTCGAGTCGCCCGTGGCGGTCCCGAGGTAGCAGACCCGCGGCGTGCGGCCGTGCGCGCCACTCAGCTCCACGGCATACGGGACGAGCGCGCCGAAGGCGAACCGCAGTCGGGGGTGCTCGGCGTAGCCACCCGAGGTGGCGAGGATGGTGGGGGAGTCGGCCATCCGAGGGAGTGTAGGAGTGGTGTCGTCCCCCTGCGGCGCCGGCACCGTGATGTGATGAGCCGGTGCTCACCGTGACGACGCCGGCTCCGTCGCGACGGGGCTGTGGACAGTCGGGCACCCACCGGCGACGGATCCGCCACGATGGACCCGTGACGGTTCACGAAGGTCTCGTGCTGTGGGAGGCCACGGCGAGGGGTGGACGGCATGGGTCCTGACACCCAGCGCCCCATCGTGCCCGGGCACCTGTTGCGCGAGGTCATCGGTCGCGGTGCCTCGAGCACGGTGTATGCCGCGCGCGCCTCGGCCACCGGCCGCGACGAGGCGGTCAAGGTCACCTCCCCCGCGGCGCACGACGCCGACTACGTGATGGCGCTGGCCGCCCGGGTCCAGGCCATCCAGCGGCGGGTCTCCGGCGACCACGTCGTCCACCTCCGTGAAGCGCTGCCGCTGGTCGGGGGGACTGTCGCGCTCGTCCTCGACCTCGCCGACGGGGGCAACCTCGCCGAGCTCGTGGGGCAGCGCGGTGCCGTCGAGCCCGGCGAGGTGACGACCGTCATGACCCCGTTGGCGACCACGCTGGCCGACCTGCACGCCGCCGGGATCGTCCACGGCGGGCTCGACCCGGAGAACGTGCTCTTCACGCACGACGGCCGCCCGATGCTGGCCGGCTTCGGCTCCTCCCGGCTCGTGGGCGAGACCCACCCGCAGGACTCCTCGAGCACCCCGGGCTTCATCGCGCCCGAGGTGCGGGCCGGAGGCCTGCCGACCGAGGCGAGCGACGTGTGGTCGCTGGCCGCGCTGGCGTGGTTCGCCCTCACCGGGGGACAGAACCCTCCCGATCGCAACGTCGTGGCCGTCGCCCCGAGCACGGTCGGGCCACGGTTCGCCGAGGTCCTCGCCCCGATGCTGGCGCCCGACCCGAGCACCCGGCCGACCGCCCGGGCCAGTGCCGTAACCCTCTACCGCGCCGCGCCACCGGTCCCGGTGCGGCTCCCTGCCCGGCGACCGGACCCGGCCGCCCAGGTGACGAGCAGCCCTCGCACGTCAGCGCGCCCACCCGTCCCCCGGACGCCGGCACGACGACCGCTGTCGACTGCGGTGAAGCTGACCCTCGTGCTCATCGCCGGGCTGCTCTTCGTCGTCGTCTTCCTGTTCCTGCTCTCGCGGTTCGGCCCGGCCAACGATCCCGTGACCCCACCCCCGAAGACCTCGGCAGCGCCGAGCACCAGCGCCACACCGTCCCCGACGACGACCAGCCAGGTCGACGCGCTCCGGGCCGCGCCGGCCACGGTGCTGCAGGGCCTGGTCGACGCGCGGGCGATCGCCTTGGTGCAGCGCGACCCCGCCCGCCTGCTGGCGGCCGAGATACAGGGCTCCGGGCCCTATGCCGACGACGCCGCGATCATCGCCCAGCTGACTCAGGAGCAGACGACCTACTCCAGCCTCGTCTTCCGGGTCCGCACGGCCCAGCTGGTCTCGGCGACCGGCTCGGGCGGCGAGGTCGTCGCCGTCGTCGAGCGGGCGGCATACTCCGTCATCGGGTCGGACGGCAGCATCGCCTCGAAGGCGGCCGATCCGGGGCGCGCCCTCCGCTACAGCCTGACGCTGACGCCCCAGGGGTGGCGGTTGTCGGGGATCGCCGCGAGCTGACCCCCGAGCGGCCCGAATCCATCCCTCCGGATTGGGGTGCGAACGCGCCATCGATGACGCGGTTTCACCCCAGCCCGGGGGACAGCGTCAGAGCAGCGTCGCGATGGCCGCGGCCAGGGTCGACTGCTCGTGCGTGAAACCGCTGGCGGCGAGCACCGTCGGCATGACGCGCTGGCTGCCGAGGATGTCGGAGGCGAAGCCGCCGACGATGATGCGTAGCGCGAAGGCCGGCGCCGGGAGGATGGCCGGCCGGTGGAGCTGGCGACCGAGCTCGCGCGAGACCTCGATCTGGGGGACCGGGTCCGGTCCGACGAGGTTGACCGGCCCGGTCACGTCGGGGTGGTCGACGAGGTGGGCCAGCGCCCGGACCTCGTCGCCGAGGGTGATCCACGGCCAGTACTGCTTGCCCGACCCGAGGGGTCCGCCGAGGCCGAGCCGGCCCAGCTGGACGAGTGGCGCGAAGGCGCCGGCTGCCGGTGACATGACGAGCCCGGTCCGGGCCATCGCCACCGAGGCGCCGGCATCGACGGCCGCCTTCGTCGCGGACTCCCAGGCGCGCACGACGTCGGCGAGGAACCCTGCGCCGCTCGCGCTCTCCTCCGTCAGCACCTCGTCGCCGCGGTCCGAGCCGTAGACGCCGACGGCGCTGCCGCTGACGAGGCGGATCCGGTCGCCGTGGGCCGCGACGGCCGTCGCGATGGTCGCGGTGCCGTCGGACCGGGAGCGCAGGATCTCCTGCTGGTATGCCGGTGTCCAGCGCTTGTCGGCCACCCCGGCCCCGGCGAGGTGGACGACGGCATCGACGCCCTCGAGCGCGGCCGGGTCGAGGGTCCGGGCGACCGGGTCCCAGACGATCTCGCTCTCCGTGCGCGGCTCGCGCCGCACGAGGTGGACCACCTCGTCGCCGCGGGTCGTGAGGAAGGCCGACAACGCGCCGCCGATGAGGCCGGACGCTCCCGAGATGGCGACGCGCTTGCTGGTCACGGTGTGGTTGCTCAGAGGCCCAGCGAGGCCTCGAAGCGTCCTTCCTGGAGTCGGTTCTTCATGGTGTCGAGGAATCGGGCGGCGTCCGCGCCGTCGACGATGCGGTGGTCGTAGGAGAGCGCGAGAAACATCATCGACCGCACGGCGATCGTCTCGCCGCCGTCGGCGTCCGAGACGACGACGGGCCGCTTGACGAGCGCGCCGGTCCCGAGGATCGCTACCTGGGGCTGGTTGATGATCGGGGTGTCGAAGAGCGCGCCACGGCTACCCGTGTTGGTGATCGTGAACGTCCCGTCGGCGAGGTCGTCCGGCGTGATCCGGTTGTGGCGCGTGCGGTCCGCGAGGTCGGCGATCGCCCGGGCCAGGCCGGCGATGTTGAGGTCGCCGGCGTTCTTGACGACGGGGACGATCAGGCCCTTGTCGGTGTCGACGGCGATCGACAGGTTCTCCGCCCCGTGGTAGGTGACCATGTCGCCCTCGACGCTGGCGTTGACGTTGGGGTGGGCCTTGAGAGCCTCCACCGCGGCCAGCGCGAGGAACGGCAGGTAGCTGAGCTTGACCCCCTCGCGCGCCTCGAACTCGGACTTCGCCCGGGCCCGCAGCCGGGCGACCTTGGTCAGGTCGACCTCGACGACGGTGGTCAGCTGGGCCGAGACCTGCAGCGACTCGACCATGCGCTGGGCGATGATCTTGCGCAGCCGCGACATCTTCTCCGTCGTCCCGCGCTTGGCGGAGACATCGGGCTTCGCGGCGGCGGGGGCGGTGCTGGCCGTGCTGGCGGCAGCGGGTGCGGCCGGAGCCTCGGGAGCCGGCGCGGGGGCCTTCGCGGCCTCGGCCGCCTCGAGGACGTCCTGCTTCCGGATCCGCCCGCCGATGCCCGTCCCCGTGATCGAGGCGAGGTCGACGTCGTGCTGGGCAGCGAGCTTGCGCACCAACGGGGTCACGTATGCCGCGGCGTCGCCATCGGCAGCGGGGGCAGCGGGGGCGGCGGGGGCGGCGGGCGCAGGCGTGGGCGCCGCAGCCGGGGCCGGTGCGGAAGCAGGGGCCGGTGCGGAAGCAGGGGCCGGTGCGGGAGCCGGGGCCGGAGCCGGGGCCGGTGCGGGAGCCGGTGCGGGAGCCGGTGCGGGAGCCGGCGCGGGAGCTGGGGCCGGGGCGGGTGCGGGAGCAGGGGCGGGCGCAGGTGCTTCGGCGGGTGTCGGTGCGGCGGCAGGTGTCGATGCCGCAGCGGACCCGCCGATGACGGCGAGGTCGCCTCCGACGGGCACGGTCTCGTCCTCGCCGACGAGGATCTTGCTCAGGGTGCCGGCATAGGGGGAGGGGATCTCGGTGTCGACCTTGTCGGTGGAGACCTCGAGCAGCGGCTCGTCGACGGCCACCCCGTCACCCTCGGCCTTGAGCCACCGGGTGACGGTTCCCTCGGTGACGGACTCGCCGAGGGCGGGCATCGTGACCGTCTGGCCGGCATCCGAGGAAGCGGGGGCCGCGGCGGCTGGGGGAGTCGCGGCAGGCGCCGGAGCAGCAGCCGGAGCAGCAGCCGGTGCCGGGGCCGGCGCCGCAGCAGCGGCCTCCGGTTCCGAGGTCTCGGCCGCGACAGGCTGCTCGGTCGACGGGGCATCCGGGACCGGCGCGGGCTCGGGCTCTGCGGCCGGCTCTGCGGCCGGCTCTGCGGGTGCCGCCTCGGCCGGCGCGGCGGCGCCGTCGCCGATCACGGCCAGGTCGGCCCCGACCGGCACGGTGTCGTCCTCCTGGACGAGGATCTCCTGGAGGGTGCCGGCGAACGGCGACGGGATCTCGGTGTCGACCTTGTCGGTCGAGACCTCGAGGAGCGGCTCGTCGACCGCGACCTGGTCACCGACGCTCTTGAGCCAGCGGGTGACGGTGCCCTCGGTGACGGACTCTCCCAGGGCCGGCATGGTCACGCGTTCGGACATGAGGTCAGTCTCCTTCGGTTGCTGCGAGCAGCGTTGCGCGGTGTCGGTTTAGGTCGGGTCGAACGGATGAGGCGGTCGAGCGGGTCGAGCGGGTCGAGCGAGTCATGCGTGGGCGTGCAGCGGCTTCCCGGCGAGGGCCAGGTGGGCCTCCCCGAGGGCCTCGTTCTGGGTGGGGTGAGCGTGCACGAGCGAGGCGACGTCGGCGGGGAAGCCCTCCCAGCCGACGATGAGCTGCGCCTCGCCGATCTGTTCGCCCATCCGGGCGCCGACCATGTGGACGCCGACGACGGGGCCGTCCTTCTCGCGGACGAGCTTGACGAACCCGGCGGTCTGGAGGATCTGCGACTTTCCGTTGCCGCCGAGGTTGTACTCATAGGTCTCGACGTCGGCGAACTTCTCCCGCGCCTGCGCCTCGGTCAGCCCGACGGAGGCGATCTCGGGGTCGCAGTAGGTGACCCGCGGGATGCCGGTCTCGTCGATGGGCGCCGGCTGGAGGCCGGCGATGTCCTCGGCGACGAAGATGCCCTGGGCGAAGCCGCGGTGCGCGAGCTGGAGGCCGGGGACGATGTCTCCCACGGCATACACGCCGGGTACGGAGGTCTGCAGCCGAGCGTCGGTCGTCACGAAACCGCGTTCCATCGCCACTCCCACCTCGTCGTAGCCGAGGCCCTCGGTGACCGGACCGCGCCCGACCGCGACGAGCAGGAGGTCGGCCTCGAGGGTCTCGCCGCCCTCGAGGGTGACCGTCACGACGTCCCCGAGCTGGGTCGCCCCGGAGAAGCGCACCCCCGCGCGGACGACGATCTTGCGCTTGCGGAAGGCGCGCTCCAGCTGCTTGGAGGCCCCCTCGTCCTCGGCGGCAACGAGTCGGGGCAGGGCCTCGACGACCGTCACCTCGGAGCCGAACGAGCGGAACACCGACGCGAACTCCACCCCGATGACGCCGCCGCCGAGCACGATGACCCGGGCGGGGACGTGGTCGAGCGTGAGGGCCTGCTCGCTGGTCATGATCCGCCCGCCGATGGTGAGACCGGGCAGGGTGCGCGGGAAGGAGCCGGTGGCGAGGACGACGTGCCGTCCGGTGAGGCGACGCTCGCCGACCGAGACGGTGTCGGGGGCGACGAGCCGTCCCTCGCCCTCGACGTAGTCGATCGTGGCAGCCGAGACCAGTCCCTGCAGGCCCTTGTGGAGCCGGGCCACGACCCCGTCCTTGTAACGGTTGACGCCGCTCATGTCGATCGACTCGAACGTCGTCTTGACACCGAAGCGGCTGCCCTCCCGGGCGGTGTCGGCGACCTCGGCCGCGTGGAGCAGCGCCTTGGTCGGGATGCAGCCCTGGTGCAGGCACGTGCCGCCGAGCTTGGCCTTCTCGACCAGGGCCACGCTCAGGCCCAGGCCGGCCGCCCGCAGCGCGCAGGCATAGCCGCCGCTCCCCCCACCGAGGACGACGACGTCATAGGTGGTCTCGGCGCCAGCCGGCATGTGTGCGCTCCCTCGTGCAGGATCGGTGCTGTCCCCTGGGGCGACGGATCGCGTCGCGCGCCGGGATGTCTGGCGCCATCCTTCCACTGACGAGCGGGTGCTCCGCAAGCAGGCTCGCGCCGCAACGCCCGCCGCACGCCCGCCGCACGCCCGCCGCGCTGCATGCCGCACGCTCCCCGCGCTGTATGCCGCGGTGCCGGTGGGTGTCGGCGCGCTCAGTGCGTGAGGGTGCGCATCCGGTCGCACCCGGCCACGTGCTCCTGCGTGACGAACCCGGAGGAGTGCTCCATCCAGGCGATCTTCTGGGCCCCGTCGGTGGGGGCGCCACCCATGTAGTCGCCCATGAGGGGGTTGTCGGGCCCGAAGACGCACCAGTAGGCGAAGGTCTCGGCGAAGTCCTCGGTCGGGTCGCTCGCGGCATAGTCGGTCACGAAGTCCTGGGCGTGCTTGGTGTAGAAGGTGGCGAGCGACTTGTGCGACGCGGCGTCGTCGGTGAGGTCGACCGCCGCGTTCCACTCGTGGACCTCGGCCTTGGACCAGGTGTCGTCGATGAAGCCCACGAGGACGGCGGTGTCGGAGAGGCAGCCCTGACCGGTCCACAGCGTGGTGCAGCTGTCGGCCTTGCCGGGGCCGAGCTCCGAGGAGCTCAGCGAGACGAGGTGGCCGACCTCGTGCGCCACGTCGAGCGCCAGGTCGACCGGGTCGGTGCCGTTGGGGGCGATGGCCAGCCGCCAGGAGTGGGCATCGGTGCCGTCGCGGGCCTCGACCTCGCCGACGAAGACGTCGGCACTGGCGGGGGCCGAGAGGTTGGCGTCGAAGACCATGAACTCGTCGACGTAGGCGAGGACCCGGTCGGGGGTCATCGACGTGACGACCTGCCACAGCCGCGTGTCGCAGTCGCGGACCGGCCCGGCGCCGTCGAGAGGGACGAGCCGGCGGTCCTTCACGGCATAGAGGCGCTGCAGCTGGGCGCCGTCGCCGTAGTCGGTGATGTCGTGCGAGAAGTGGTCGTCCTTCGGGAACGTCGCCGTGGTGGGCGGGTTGTCGCGGCGGGTGCACCTCGCGGGGATCGTCACGGCGTCCGTGGCGTCCGTGGCGTCGGTCGCCGAGGGCTTCGGGGTCGCAGGGGCGCCCGGCTTCGCCGACGGGCCCGGCACGTGCGTGGGGTGGGTCGCAGTGGCTGTCGTGACCTCGAGACGACCGGCTGCGAGGACGGCGTAGTGGGACAGGTGGGCGAGCAGGGCCACCATGCTGACCACGATCACGGCAACGAGCAGCGTGGTGCCGCGCCGTGACTCCCCCTGAGCACTCACGCGCGAAGAATAGCCGGTGCTCGAGGGCGTTTGGTGGCGTTTGGCCGAATTCAGTCCCGCGGGTCCTACCCTGTGGCGCGGCCCGCGCAAGATAGTCTCCCGCCATGGGTCTGTTCGATAGGTTTCGTCGACGCACCAGCGGGGACCCGCGCCGCAGCGACGGGCCCGCCATGGGCGTGGACCTCGAAGCGGTCAAGGAGCACCTCAAGGCGTTCGCCGAGTCCCGCCGCGGCGTCGAGGCCTACGTCGAGCCGGCGACCAACGTCAGCGCCGAGAGCATCATCCTCATCGCGACCGACGGCGAGTGGACGCGACGGGCCATCGGGTCGCGCCGGGCCGCCTTCGAGACCGCCTCGTCGATCGGCCTCCCCGTCTACGACGTCCTCCTCACCGGCTACCCCGGTCGGATGCGCGAGTGGAACTCCCGGCAGCGCCGGGAAGGCAAGGCCTGACGCGGGCCTCGGCTCGCGGCATACCGGCTTGGTCCGTATGCCGGGTCGGTGACATCGTGGGTCCGGCACGTTCACCTAACAGTCACCAATGGAGGATCCGCATGTCGGGCAAGGCGAAGAAGAGCGGGACCGGCGGACCGTCCGAGGAGATCGGACCGTCCGACGAGATGAAGGCGAAGTTCCGGGCCGCCCTCGACAAGAAGAACCAGACACGCGCCGGCAAGGACGTCTCCGAGGACGGCGAGAAGTCGAAGGTGCACGACGCGCACGGCCCCGCGAAGGCGCAGCAGATGTTCCGGCGCAAGTCCGGCGGCTGAGCCGACCCCGCCCGGAGCGGCCGCCGCGGGTCAACCCGCGCGGCCCCCGGCGGCCAGTCGGCGCTCGCGCGCGGCGGTGATCGCGGCGCGGAGGTTCTGCCGGTCGTAGGTTCCGTAGAAGCGGCGCCCGTCGACGAAGAACGTCGGCGTGCCGGAGACGTTGCTGAGATCGGCCGACTCGACGTCGCGCGCGACCCGACCGGCATGCGCGTGGGTGACGAGGTCCTCGTGGAAGCGGTGACGGTCGAGGCCGAGCTGCTCGGCATACGCGAGCAGATCGCTCACGGTGAGGTGCTCCTGCCGGAGGAGCAGCAGGTCATGCATCTGCCAGAAGGCGCCCTGGGCTGCGGCGGCCTCGGCCGCCTCGGCCGCGAGCTGCGCGCGGGGGTGGACGTCCCCGAGCGGCAGGTGCCGCCACACGAAGCGGACGTCCAGGTCGTCGATCAGCTCGGCCCGGGCGACCGGCTCGGCGAGCCCGCAGTAGGGACACGCGAAGTCGCCGTACTCGACGAGTGTCACCACCGCGTCGAGGCGGCCTCGGACGTGGTCGCGCTCGTCGTCGACCGGCACCTCGAGGTCGAGCAGCAGCTCGGCCCGTCCGAGCAGGGCACGGGCCCGCCGCTGCGGTGGGAGCAGGTCGGTGACCCGGAAGACGGCGGCCGTCAGCAGCACCGACAGGACTGCGGCGACGAGGATCCCGAGCTTGACCTCGGCCAGCTCGGGTCCGGTGAACGCGAGGGCGGCGATGAGCAGCGACACGGTGAAGGCGGTGCCGGCGATCGTGCCGCTGCCGGCGACCGCGGCCCACCCGACCGGCGGGCGGATGCGGCCCCGGCTCAGACGCATCACGGCGAAGGAGGCGGCGAGGACCGCGACCGGCTTGCCGAGCACGTAGGCCGCGACCACCCCGAGGGTGACCGGTGACGTCAGCGCCCGCCCGAGGAAGGGCCCGTCGATGGTGAACCCGGCGTTGGCCAGGCCGAAGAGCGGGACGATGACGTAGCTCGTCCACGGGAGGTAGAAACGCTGGAGACGGGCGTTGGGGGAGAGCGCCCCACGCAGCCCCAGGACCGCGTCACGGGCGACCTCGGCGGTGGGCTGCTCGCGGAAGCTGCGGAAGCGGCTGCTCGCCCGCTCGAGGGTGTCGCGGGCCGGCGAGAAGGCCGAGCCGGCCAGCCCGATGGCCAGGCCCGTCACGACCGGGTCGACCCCGCTCATCAGCAGGGCGCACCAGATGACGAGCCCCAGCACGGCATACACGGCAGGTCGGTCGACCCCCACCCGGAGCAGCACGAGGAGGACGGCGAACACGCCACCCAGGTCGAGCTCGCGTCGCGCCTCGAGGCCGATGACGAGGAAGAAGAAGGTCATCAGCCCGCTGTTGACCCAGTCGCGCAGGTCGAGGGAGACGCCCCTGCCGCCGAGGTCGACGGCGAGCTCCGTGTGCCAGAACGACTCGTGGGAGCCGATGCTCACATTTGCCCAGATGAGAGCCGCGACGATCGCGACGACGAGGACGCCGGCGCTGGAGGCTTCGGTGGCGAGGAAGGCGCGCAACGACGACGTGGTGCTCGAGGGGTCGCGGGGCGTCTGGCCGACGACCGGCTCGTCAGGTGCGTTCGGGGATGCGGTGGAGGGGAGGATGACGATGATGCACCGCCTTCACGGTCGGGCTGGCGCGGGTGACGGTCGATGGCAGTCTCGCGTCGGGGCCGTCCCTGAACAAGCGGGCGGCCCGATGTCATCCCCGGGAGGGTCAGGTGGCGCTGTCGGTCACCAGCCGCAGCATGGTGCGCACGCCGAAGCCGGTGCCGCCCTTCGGCGTGTAGCCGAACGGTCCTGACGTGTTGAAGGCCGGTCCGGCGATGTCGATGTGGGCCCAGGGGATCGGGTCGCCGGCGCTGGTCGTGCCGACGAACTCCTTGAGGAACAGCCCGGCTGCCAGCATGCCGCCGTTGGCGCCACCCTTGTGGGCGATGTCGGCGACGGGGGTGTCGAGGCTCGCCCGGAGGTAGTCCGGCAGAGGCATCGGCCAGACCTCCTCACCCACGAATCCGGCTGCGGCGCATACCTGCTCGCAGAAAGCGCCGTCATTGGACATCACCGCGGCATACCGGTCGAGTGCCACGACCTGGGCGCCCGTGAGGGTCGCGATGTCGATCATCAGGTCGGGGTGCTGCTCGCCGGCGAGGGCCATCGCGTCGCCGAGGACCATCCGGCCCTCGGCGTCGGGGTCGAGCACCTCGACCGTCATCCCGCCGCGCATCGTCACGACGTCGCCGGCCCGCTGGGCGTTGGAGCCGGGCATGTTCTCGGCCAGGGCGAGGTATGCCGTGACCCGCACCGGCACCTTCAGCCGGGCCAGCGTGAGCACCGTGCCGGCCACCGCCGCAGCTCCCGACATGTCGCTCTTCATGGCCGGCATGCTCGCCCGCGGCTTGATGCTCAGGCCGCCGGAGTCGAAGGTGATGCCCTTGCCCACGAGGGCGACGTGCCGGACCGGTGTGCCGGAGGCAGCCGGGCCATAGCTGAGGACCACGAGGCGCGGCGGCCGCGCGGAGCCCTGGCCGACGCCGACGATCCCGCCGTAGCCACCCCGGGCGAGCTGCACCTCGTCGAGGACACGCACCCGGACGCCGGTGCCGGCGAAGCGTGCGCGCACCTCCGCGGCGAAGGTCTCGGGATAGAGCAGGTTCGGGGGGCTGTTGACGAGGTCGCGACACCAGGTGACGCCCTCGGCCAGCGCCTGCGCCGCCACGACGACCCGACGCAGGGCGGCCGCCGAGACGCCGGGCGCGAGGAGGATGACGGACGTGACCGGCGCGGGGGTGGAGCCGTTGGTCGTTTCCCGGGACACGGCATACGCACCGAGGGCAACGCCCTCCGCAACCGCGGTCACGGTGCCCAGCGCCGTCCCCGGGACGCAGACGGCGGCCTTGGTCGTGCCGCCGAGCGAGCGCACGGCACCGCCGATCGCCCTGCGTAGCAGCTCTGCTCGCGCGTCGGCTGGCTCGCCGCCGTCACCCGGCGTACCCAGGCCGACGAGCAGCACGGCCTTGGCCGCGACCTCCGGCACCCGGGCCAAGCGGGTGAGCTCCTCGAGCCGACCGGTGGCGCCGAGATCGCTCAACGAGGCGGTGAGGTGCTTCGCGACGGAGGCCGGCAGGCCGTGCCCGGTCGCGAGCTCGGGCCCGGCGGCACCGGTCGTGACGCCCACCACGAGGGTGTCCACGATGATCTTGTTCGCCGGCCGGATCGAGACGCTCAGGGCCGTGCCGACGACCGTGCCCGATGTGGCGGCGGTGGCGGTGGCGGTGGTCCGGCGGGCAGGGGTCTTCGGCACAGAGGAGTTCCTTCGGTCTGGGATGGGCGGCGCGCGGCAAGTCTCCCGAGACTACCGACCCCCTCGGTCACCGCGGCGGGCCGCTAGCGTGGGCGCCATGACCGCGAAGACCTCGCCCCTCAACGACCGACACGTCGCGCTCGGCGCCAAGGTGGCCGACTTCGGCGGCTGGGACATGCCGATCGAGTACCCCGCCGGTGGCGTCGTGGCCGAGCACACTGCCGTCCGCGAGCGGGTCGGGATCTTCGACGTCAGCCACCTCGGCAAGGCCTCGGTCACCGGACCGGGAGCCCTCGACGTCGTCAACTCCTTCTTCACCAACGACCTGCGACGGATCGGCCCCGGGCAGGCGCAGTACACCCTGTGCTGCGACCCCTCCGGCGGCGTCGTCGACGACCTCATCGCCTACGTCCGCGCCGAAGACGACATCTTCCTGATCCCCAACGCTGCCAACACTGCTCAGGTGGTGCGGCGGGTGGCCGCAGCCACGCCCGAGGGGATCGTGGTCGAGAACCTGCACCAGGCATACGGGGTCATCGCGGTGCAGGGGCCGAGGAGCGACGAGGTGCTCGCGGCGCTGGGGCTGCCGACGGGCCACGGCTACATGTCGTTCGTCGAGGCGGACTGGAAGGGCAGCCCGCTCATCATCTGCCGCACCGGCTACACCGGGGAGCGCGGTTACGAGCTGGTGCCTCGGTGGGACGACGCGCCCGCCCTGTGGGACGCGCTCGTGGAGGCGATGGCGCCGTTCGCCGGTATGCCGTGCGGGCTCGGCGCCCGCGACACGCTGCGGACCGAGATGGGCTACCCGTTGCACGGCCAGGACCTGTCGCTCGCGATCAGCCCCGTCCAGGCCCGGGTCGGCTGGGCCGTGGGCTGGAAGAAGGACGCGTTCTGGGGCAAGGAGGCCCTCGTCGCGGAGAAGGCGGCCGGGCCGGCGCGCGTTTCGTGGGGCCTGCTGGTGACCGGCCGCGGCATACCGAGGGCGCATTGTGCCGTGCTCGTCGGTGGCGAGCCGGTCGGCGAGGTCACCTCGGGCACCTTCTCGCCGACCCTGAAGCAAGGGATCGCCCTGGCGCTGCTCGCCCCGACGGTGGGCCTCGGCGACGAGGTCGTCGTCGACGTCCGCGGCCGCGCGGTCCCGGCGACCGTCGTCAAGCCGCCTTTCGTGCAGGTCCAGGCCCGCCAGTAGCCCGCCCGCCCCGGGGTGAGGCCGCCGCTTACAGTGGGGTCATGAGCGACTGGACCTGGCAGCTGGTGGACGCACAGGGGACGACCGTCGAGCACGCGCTCGGCGGCACGGTCTTCCCGACCCAGAGCGAGGCCGAGTCGTGGCTCGGCGAGGAGTGGGAGACCCTCCTCGAGGACGGCGTCGACGCGGTCAACCTGGCCGAGGACGGCACCTTCGTCTATGGACCGATGAGCCTCCACCCCGCCGGATAGCCGAGATCCGTATGCCGTTCGCCCGGCCGATCAGGCTGGCGGCACGGCGTCGTGCTCGCCGCGACCCACCCGGGCGGAGTGGCTGGCGTACACCTCGATCACCCCGGCGAGGAACTGGTGCACGGTGGCCGCCTCGTCGTCCGAGAGCCCGTCGAGGATTTCGGAGATCTCGCGGGCCAGCGGCACGAAGTAGCGCTGCCCCACCTCGCGCGCGCCCTCGTCATAGCGCAGGATGACACGCCTGCGGTCGGTGGTGTCGCGCTCTCGCCGGGAGTGGCCGGCCGCCTCGAGCCGGTCGATCACCGAGGTGGTCGCGCCGGAGGACAGCCCGAGGACCCGCTGCAGCCCGGTGGGCGTCAGGGGCTGGCCGGCGAGGTCGGCCTCCATGATGTGCATGAGCGCGGACATGTCGGTCTGGTTGACACCCTGCCGCGTCGCGACGGCGCTGTTGAGGCGGTCTCCCTCGGCCTGGAGGCGACGCAGCAAACGGCCGACCTCGATCGCCTCGCCCTCGCGTCGGGTGCCGGGGCGCGTGCGGGGTGGCATGGTCCGAGCATAACCTCGCCCGTCGCTATCTCTCGATTTTCGAGTTATTCTCGGTGGCGAGGAGATACCCACCACCGGGAGGTAACGATGACGACGACTGCAGGCACGCCGGGCCGCACCACCACCGGACCGGGCGGTTCGACCACCGCACGACCGACGTCGACGGACCGGATCCGCCAGGTCGCGGTCACCCTCGCCGAGGTGTTCTGCGTCTTCGGCACCCTCGTCGGGGTCGGCGTCCTCGGCACGAGCGTCGCCAGCACGTCCGGTGGTGCGCTCTCCGCGCAAGCCACCCTCATCGCCCCCGCCGGGCCGGCCTTCTCGATCTGGGGCGTCGTCTACCTCGGTCTGCTCGCCTACACCGTGTGGCAGTGGTTGCCACGCAACGCCGCGACCGAGCGCTCTCGCGCGACCGGCTGGCTCGCCGCGGTGTCGATGGTTCTCAACGCCGGCTGGCTGCTGGTCACCCAGCAGGGCTGGATCTGGGCCAGCGTCGTCGTCATCCTCGCCCTGGTCCTCACCCTGGGGCTGCTCGTGCGGCGCCTCACGACCCTGGTCTCGACGTCCATCGCCGAGCGGGTGGTCGTGGACGGCACCTTCGGGCTCTACCTCGGCTGGGTCACCGTCGCCACCTGTGCCAACGTCACCGCCGCCCTCGTCGCGTCGCACGTCGACCCGGGCCGCACGGTCGGCGCGGCCCTGGCCGTGGTCGTCCTGGCCGTCGCCGCTGCCCTCGGGATCGTCTTCGCGGTCCGCCTCGGCGGCCGGTGGTCCGTCGCGGTCGCGATGGCCTGGGGGCTCGCCTGGATCGCCGCCGGACGGCTCGGCGCGACCGACCTGCACTCGACGCCGACGGCGGTGCCCGCCATCGTCGCCGCGGTCGTGGTCCTGGCCGCGGCTGCCCGCACCCACCGCACCCTTGCCGCCGCCTGACCCCCGGGGCGCCTGAGCCTGCGGACACCCGGGGTTGAGGTGAAACCGCGTCGTCTGCGCCGCGGTTTCACCTCAGCCCGGCAGCATTCTGGTGCATCTCAGCCCGACCGGCACCGCCTCACATCCGTATGCCGCCTGCCGTCGCCGCAGCAGTCTTACCGCAGAGTCGTTGTCGCACAACGCGATCGCCCGGTCGAGTGCGTCCGCAGCGTCCCGTGGCCGGTCGAGGCGCAGGCGCAGGTCGGCCCGCACCGCGTGGTAGCGGTGACGGTCGTCGAGGTCGAGTCCATCCACGAGGGCGAGGCCGACCTGCGGCCCGTCGAGCGCGGCCATGACCGGCGCGGGCGCCTCGGCCGAGGGCGCCGGCCCCTCAGGCTGGAACAACGTCAGGACGTAGCCCAGCCGCCGTGGGCGAAGTCGCCCCTGATGTCCTCCTCGAGGTGGCCGGGTGCCTGCATGACGCCGTCGAGCGTGATGTTCTCGGTCACGGTGATGCGTCCCATAGATCTCTCCTGAAGTCCTGCCGACGGCCGGTACGCCGTCCGGTCACCTCCTACACGAACGGGCTCGGCGTGGATCGGCACCTTTCGTCCGGCTGGCTCCGACCTGTTCGCGGGACCATCGGCGTTAACCCCTGGACCGTTGTCGGTGGCCGTCCCTAGGCTCCAAGATGTCGGGACGTGCCGCGAGGCCGGTTCGGCTGACCGATGAGTTCTGCGCCCGATGAGTTTCCTGAGCCGTCGCAGTCACACCCCACATGACCGAGATCACCGCCCGACGCA
>NZ_JANXRJ010000287.1 GCF_025353065.1 Lapillicoccus sp. | reverse complement strand
CTCGGGGTTGTAGGGCCGGAGCAGCCGCGAGGACTGGCGGATGTGGGCCGGGCCGAAACGGGCGCCGGGACGGTAGCTCACTCCCGAGTCGAACGGCACTCCGACCACCGCGATGTCCGCCCGGTCGACCTCGTCGATGCGGGGGAGGCGGGCGAACGTGGCCGGCCCGGCGAAGCGCGGCACCTGGACCGCGTCCACCTGGCCCAGCACGGTGCCACGGGTGACTCGAGGGATTCGAGGGGACGGAGCGTCAGTCAACGGGCGCCTCCTCGTCTCGACTGCGAGGACCGTAGCGGAACACCCTGGGCAAATCAACGATCACGAGGGCCGTCCGGGATCGTGGCGTCGGTGCCGCGGGGCGTGCACGACAACCCTGACGACTACGGCAAGCAGTCGGACTGGCCATGAGGTACGTCCGATCGCCCCTACAGGGCTGTGGGTCGAAACCATGTCCGGCCAACAAAACCGGGGACGTCCGAGATGCACTTCACCGTGGCCCGCGCGATCACAGATTGCACGGGCACTCGCAATGCGACGCCGTCACCAGCGAGGTGGTCACCAGGCGTACTGCTCCGGGGCGGTCTTGGGGCCAGGGAAGATCTCGTCGAGGCGACTCAGCGTCTGCCCGTCGAGGACCACGCCCAAGGCACGGACCGCGGCGTCGAGCTGGTCCAAGGTGCGTGGCCCGACGATCGGTGCGGTGACGGCCGGTTGGTGCAACAGCCACGCCAGGCCGATGTCACCCGGCTCGTGACCCAGGTCGTCGGCCAGGCTCTCGTACTGCTCGATCGCGACGCGGTGGTCCTCGAGGGCCTTGACCAGTCGGTCCTCGCCACGGCGCTTACCCGTGTGCCGGGTGCCCAGGACCCCTCCGAGCAGTCCGCCGTGGAGAGGCGACCACGGGATCAGACCGAGCCCATTGGCCTGTGCGGCCGGAATGACTTCGAGCTCGACGTCACGCGTGAGCAGGTTGTAGATGGACTGTTCGCAGACCAGGCCGGAGAAGTTGCGGCGACGGGCCTCGGCCTGGGCGGTGGCGATGTGCCACCCGGCGAAGTTGCTGCTCCCGACATACAAGACCTTGCCCTGCGCAACGGCCGTCTCCAGGGCCTGCCAGACCTCATCCCACGGCGTCTGCCGGTCGATGTGATGGAACTGGTAGAGGTCGATGTAGTCGGTCTGCAGGCGCTTCAGGCTCGCGTCGAGGGCGCGACGGATGTTGAGCGCCGAGAGCTTGCCCTCGTTGGGCCAGGCGCCCATGTCGCCGTACACCTTGGTGGCGAGGACGGTTCGCTCCCGCCGCTGGTTGCCGGTGGCGAACCAGCTGCCCACGATCGTCTCGGTGCCACCTCTGTCGCCGTAGACATTGGCCGTGTCGAAGAAGTTGATGCCGTTCTCGTGGGCGCTGTCCATGATCGCGTGGGAGTCGGCCTCGTCGGTCTGCTGACCGAAGTTCATGGTGCCGAGGCACAGACGCGAGACTCGCAGACCGGAACGGCCCAACTGTGTGTAGTCCATCTGTCCACCCTGCCGCCCGGCCGGTGCGGTGTCCACCTGAAGGGTTCTGTCCCGGGTCCCGCACATCCGGCAACGACAGGACCCCTCGAAGCGCCCCGACCAGGCGCCTCGCCGGGGCAGCCAGGGTAGGTACGGTGTGAACACATTTCGGGGCATCCCGTTCCCTGTCGTCGAGGCCGGCCGTCTCCACCGCGATGTACGGACACCCCCGGGTCGGCCCTGGCGTCAGGGCCTGGCAGTACATCAGCGGAAGTTCCGAGAACCCCATGGTCGAACTGGGCTGGAAGTCCGTCGGGGTGCTGGAGCTGACCGCACTGCCAAGCATCGATCAACAGCACTGGGTGCCCTCTGGTCCGGGAGACCGACGTCCTGCTGGTGGCAGGCGGCGATGTCCTCTACCTGTGCCACTGGATGCGGCAGTCCGGTCTGGCGGACCTGCTTCCATCACTGGGCGAGAACAATCTGGGTAGGACTGAGCGCCGGGAGCATGGTGATGACCCCCGAGGTCGGGGAGGACTTCATCCAGTGGAGACCTCCGACCGGGGACGATGCCATGCTGGGCCTCGTGGACTTCTCGATCTGTCCCCACCTCGCCGCCGCCGGCATGCCGGGCAACTCGATGGCCGAGGCGGAGCAGTGGGCTGCCGGCATCTCGGGTCCGGCCTACGCCATGGACGACCAGACGGCCATCACGGTGGTCGACGGCATCGCCGAGGTCGTGTCGGAGGGGCACTGGAGGCACTTCCCCCTCCTGAACCGGCATCCGACGCCACCATCAGTGCGCAGGCCGCCCCATCATGCAGCAGCGTCACTCCTCCACCCAGAGTTCGGAACCTGCGTCTACGCGCCGGGAAGGAGGCCGTCCCACTTCGCCGCGGTGCCACTCCCGTGAGAATCGCCCTGTCGGCGAGGACGGCTGCGATGGCGGCGGAGGGTGGCGAGGGCCGAGGATCTGGCCGCTGCCGGAGACGATGTCCACGGCGCCGACACCGTCCGCACAGGGCGCCGGTGAGGACTCCATCCAAATAACACAAACATTACTGTTGCTATAGGGTTCTGTTCATGGGACGGCAGATCAGCGTGTCCGAGGCTGCTGAACGGCTCGGTGTCACCCCTCACCGCGTGCGCCAGCGCATCGGGGACGGCTCGCTGCTCGCCGAGCGGGTCGGCCACCGCTGGGGCATCGACGAAGCCGATCTGCTCCCGCTCTTGGACGGGGGCAAGCTCGGTCGGCCCTTCTCGGAACGATCTGCCTGGGCCATCCTTGACTTCGCCGACCTGTCGCCGCAGGCGCAAGCCGCTTTTGCTCTCCTAGCCCCCTCAGAACGCCGACGCACCCGAGAGCGCTGGCGTGTGATTGCCGATAGCGCATCGGACAGTGGCAACGTCGCTGAAGTCGTCCGCCTGCTCAGTCGAATGCTGGCCAATCGCGCAGAGCGCCACGTCTTTCGAGTCAATGCCCGCGACCTGCCGGATCTTCGAGGTGACACTCGCTTGGTCCTGTCCGGCCTCAACGACCCACGCGCCGAGATCGCCGCCGGCGACGTCGCAGAGGGCTACGTCACCCGAGCCGACCTCGCGCAGCTCATCCGCGACTACCTGCTCACGTCGGCGGTCGGCCAATCCAGTCGCCAAGACGCCAATGTCATCCTGCATGCTTCAAGCCGATCCGTGCCCCGACCGGCCCCGCTGCTCCTGATCGCCGCCGACCTCGCCGAGCACCGCACCCCCCGCGAGGAGTTCCGCGCCGTCGAGATCCTTCACCACTTGACTGCGACCGAACAGCTGCGGCACGAGCTGGAAACCGACCCGTGATCGTCCTGCCGCCGATGCTCCCGGCACAGACCGCTTCGTGGCACGCGCTGATGGATCTGTACGAGAAGCACCACGCGGGCTGGACCCTCGTCGGCGGCCAGATGGTTCACCTGCACTGCGCGGAGCGCGACCACTCACCCACACGGCCGACCGATGACGCCGACATGGTGCTTGACGTGCGCGCCGACCCGCACTTGCTCGAAACGTTCACCGCAACGCTCATGGACCTCGGCTTCACCTACCAGACCTCGGGCGAAGGGCTCCAGCATCGGTGGGTCAGGGGCGACGCCCAGATCGACGTGCTGCTCCCTGACGGTGTGGGGGAACGGTCGACGTCGCGCCCTGGCGCGGGAGGCGGTCCCACTCTCGCCACTCCCGGCGGCACCCAGGCACCGCAGCGGTCCGAGGCCATAGCGGTCACCGTCGCGGGACGCCAAGGCTACGTGCTTCGCCCCAACCTCGTCGGAGCGCTCGTCATCAAGGCGGCGGCGCACTCGGTCGGCAGTCATGGCCGTCGCCACCGCCTCGACTTCGTCGTGCTCGCCAGCATCCTGGCCGCCCGCGACTTCCGTGAGGACCCGGCCAGCTCCGGCGACCGCCGACGACTACGCACGATTCTTGCGGCGGTTCGCAAGGACAACTCGGTGATGCTGCGGGACCCCGACGCCGCCACAACCCTCGCCCGGCTCGAAGCAGCCGCGGGGCTGACCTCATGACACGCCCTGAGCGTGAGGGCGCGGTCGTTCCTTTTCGACGAGGGACCGTAGGCACCGCTCTCTTGATCCGTGGCCCGGTCGCTGTATCCGTACCAGCGGTGTCGTCTGTGGAGCGGGCGACGAGAATCGAACTCGCGTGTCCAGCTTGGGAAGCTGGCGCTCTACCATTGAGTTACGCCCGCGCGGCCGCAGGTCAACTCGCGGCGC
>NZ_JANXRJ010000279.1 GCF_025353065.1 Lapillicoccus sp. | reverse complement strand
CGACGCGGACGTCCTGGACCGGGTCCTCGGGGCGTGGATGTTCACCCGCACCGCCGTGCTTGAAGGGCGGCGGGTGATCGCGATCGACGGCAAGACAGTCCGCGGCGCCCGCACCGCCCGAGCCAGCGCCCCTCACCTGGTCGCCGCCCTCGACCACGCCACCGGAACCGTCCTGGGACAGGTCGCGGTCGCCGCGAAGAGCAACGAAATCCCTGCCGTACGAGACCTGCTCGCCACCTTCGACCTGACCGGCGTCGTGGTCACCGTCGATGCCATGCACACCCAGACCGATACCGTTAATCGAGGGCAGGTCATCATTTCCGGCGGCGGTGAGTACGTGTTCACCATCAAGGGCAACCAGCCGCGGCTGCACACTGCGTGCAAGAAGCTTCCCTGGAAGGACGTCCCCGCCCACCGGGTCACCACCACCGGTCACGGCCGCGCCGTCACCCGGACCATCAAGGTCATCGACGCCCCCACCTGGGTCGCGTTCCCCGGCGCCGCGCAGCTGGCCCAGGTCCGCCGCACCGTGACCAAGGCCGGGAGGAAGACGGTCGAGGTCGTGTACATCCTCACCTCAGCCGGCCACGACACGGCCCCACCAGCCACCCTCGCCGCCTGGGTACAAGGACACTGGGGGATAGAGAACCGCCTTCACTGGTGCCGTGACGTGACCTACGACGAGGACCGGTCGCAGGTCCGCACCGGCAACGCCCCCCAAGTCATGGCCACCCTGAGAAACACCGCGATCAGCTTGCTGCGCTTGACCGGTTGGACCAACATCGCCGCCGGGCTCCGCCATCACGCAAGAGACCCCACCCGGGTCATCACATGCCTGCTGACCTGCTGAAACACGACTTTGCCTCGACCCTGCGTTCGGCACCAGTCCCGATCTAAGGAGATCCACGATGACCCAGGTCGAACCGCGGCTTACGTCCCCCGATTCGGTGGGGATGAGCGCCGACCGCCTCGAGCTGATCGCGCCCGCGATGCAGAAGTACGTCGACGAGCGCGGCTACGCCGGCTTTCAGGCGTTGGTGTCGCGTCGCGGGCAGCTCGTCCACTCCGGGTGCATCGGTTGGCAGGACCGCGAGGCCGGCGTGCCCCTGGCTGAGGACACGATCTACCGCCTGTACTCGATGACCAAGCCGATCATCTGCACCGCGCTGATGACCCTGTTCGAAGAGGGAAAATTCCAGCTCGTCGACCCGGTCGCCAAGTGGATCCCGGCCTTCGCGGCGACGAAGATTGCCGGGCCGGGCGGGACGCTCGAGGACCAGTCGCTGGTCCGCCCGATGCAGGTCCGCGACGTGATGAGCCACACCAGCGGGCTCACCTACGACTTCCTCGAGGACTTCCCGGTCGCGGAGCAGTACCGCCAGAAGCGGATCGGCAACGACCCGACGCGCACCCTCGAGCAGTTCGTCGACGAGGTCGCCACGCTTCCGCTCGCCTTCGCGCCCGGGACGCAGTGGCACTACAGCGTCGGCATCGACGTCGCGGCCCGCCTGATCGAGGTGATCTCGGGCCAGAAGCTCGGGGAGTTCCTCGTGGAGCGCCTGTTCGGGCCGCTCGGTATGACCGACACGGGTTTCGGCGTACCGGAGTCCGAGCGTGGCCGTCTCGCCGCCATGTACGGCCTCCCGGACATCGTCGGCAAGGACATCACGTTCACCAAGCTCGCGATCGCGTTCGCCACGGGCGACCTCGGCCGCCGGGAGGTGGACGCGACCTACCCGAGCGACACGCCGGACGTCTTCCAGCGCGGTGGCCACGGCCTGTTCGGCACCGGCTCGGACTACCTGCGGTTCGCCAACATGCTGCTCACGGGCAAGGCCGAGGACGGCACCCGCGTCCTCGGCCGCAAGACGCTCGAGCTGATGCACACCAACCACCTCGCGCCGGCGCTGCTGCCCTACACCCTCGGCGGTGTGGCCGCGCCCGGCTACGGGTTCGGCCTGGGCTCCCGCGTCGCGATGGACATCGGCCAGAGCGCTCTGGCTGGCTCTGTCGGCGAGTTCGGCTGGAGCGGTGCGGCCAAGACCTACTTCTGGGTCGACCCGGTCGAGGAGATCGTCGGCGTGCTCATGACGCAGCACATGGTCGGCTTCGACCTGCCCGAGGCCGACTTCCGCGCTGTCGTGTACCAAGCCATCGAGGATTGACGTCTTCGCCAGCAGTTGGTTGGCCAATGGGCAACGTGACGGGACTCGTGACGTCGTGAGCAACCTTCGCTTCGAATACCTCCGCGGCACGGTCGCCGACGCCGTCATTCCAGCCGTTGGTTGCAGAGCCTCGGAGGCTCATCGACCCGGTGCACCACCGGCACTGCTGGGTGATGAACTGCTTCAGGGTGTCGGGGCACAGGACCTTGGAGACCACCGTGGTGCGCGGCAGGAGGGCTGTTGACCGGGGTCACCCTAGAGCAACCCCACCGGGGAGAAAGTCCTGTGGAACCCTCGGACTTCTCACGGGTCATCCCTGAGCAAATGCCCCACTCGACCCACTCTGCCCGGGTACGGAACGCGGAGAAGCACCGCACGTATCCCGACCGTGACACCGTCTTGGTCCTGGCCACCACGAACCACACGAACAAGGTCCGGAAGACGGCCACCCAGACGCGCATCGCCCAGACCCGTCGCACCCGGATGGCCCTCGATCCACGACGACCGCCAGACCTGCAGCCGCTCCCACCACTCGGCCGGCGTGGGAGCGCGCGGCGCCACCGCGCGGTCGACGTCGACCGCGGTCACACCGCCGTCCCGTCGTGAAGGTCCCCGGTGCTGAGAGCCAGCCCCCTGGCACAACGACACATCACTACCCCCCGGCGTCGATGAGGGTGGTGACCCCCGAGGCCCAGCGTTCGAGCGAACACCGACAACAGCCGCCCGAAGCAACATCAAGACGTCGAACAACAACCCCGAAGTCCCGATCGTGCCCGCGTCACGAGGATATTTCGGCGTTGGTCGGGTCCACCAGGAAAGTCGGTGTCATGCCGCTGGCGCCACTCTCCGCCGCGAGAGGCGAGACGCAGCCGGGCTTTCTCGACCACTCGCCTGGCCAAGGCCGTCCCAACGGGTCACACCGGCAAGGCGATGGGCCGCTCCGTCGAACATACAGAAGGCGGGGTCGTGTCTGCTTCTGTCGCGATATGCCGCGTCCCCGACCCCGCTCTGTCTGTTTGGTGGCATGACCGCGCATTCTCTGGCATTTCGGATATGTGCCGGTCGGCAGGTTCGGCTCGTCATCCAAAAATGTCCACAACCTTTACTTGATCCGGTTGCGCTGGCTTGGTTCCCGCTTACGATGATGCTGACGGGCCGCGGTGGGATGACTCTCCGAGGGCGTCGGTGTCGCTGGGGGCAGCGGGAGGGCGGGTCGCGTGTCCGAGGCGGTCCGTCATGTCGAGGTCGAGGTCCGGGAGCTGATCCGCCGCTCCGGGCTCGACCCCGCCCGGCACCCCGTCGAGATCGACCGGCTCATCCGCGACGCCGTCGCGGACTACGACGAGCGCTCCGTGCACGGCGGGATGCCGACCCTGGGCAACCTCGGCGACGCGGCCAAGGCCGTCCTGGACACCGTCGCCGGCTACGGCCCGCTGCAGCGCTACTTCGACGATCCCACCATCGAAGAGATCTGGATCAACGAGCCCCGCAAGGTCTTCGTTGCCCGCGGCGGGATCTCCGAGCTCACCTCGACCATCCTGACCGCCGACGAGGTCCGCGACCTCGTCGAGCGGATGCTCCGCAGCTCCGGCCGCCGGGTCGACCTGTCGTCCCCGTTCGTCGACGCGATGCTGCCCGACGGCTCCCGCCTGCACGTCGTGATCCCCGACATCACCCACGAGCACTGGCACGTCAACATCCGCAAGTTCGTTGTCAAGGCCGACCACCTCGACGACCTCGTCCGCCTCGGCACCCTCACCCGCCAGGCCGCCCGCTTCCTCGAGGCCGCCGTCGTCGCCGGCCTCAACATCCTCGTCGCCGGCGGCACCCAGGCCGGTAAGACCACCATGCTCAACTGCCTCGGCGCTGCCATCCCGGCCAAGGAACGCGTCGTCACCTGCGAAGAGGTCTTCGAGCTGAAGATCCCGCTGCGGGACGTCGCCGGGATGCAGTGCCGCCAGCCGAGCCTCGAGGGCACGGGGGAGGTGCCGCTGCGGCGGCTCGTCAAGGAGGCACTGCGAATGCGGCCGTCGCGCATCATCGTCGGAGAGGTGCGACAGGCCGAGTCGCTCGACCTGCTCATCGCGCTCAACTCCGGCCTGCCCGGGATGTGCACGGTGCACGCGAACTCGGCCCGCGAGGCCGTCATGAAGATGTGCACCTTGCCCCTGCTGGCGGGTGACAACGTCAGCTCCCGCTTCGTCGTCCCGACCGTGGCCTCGTCGATCGACATCGTCATCCACCAGGCGCTCGAGCGCGACGGGGTCCGTCGGGTCCGCGAGATCGCCGCCGTCCCGGGGCGGGCCGAGGGCGACGTCATCGAGGTGGCCGACCTGTTCGGGATGCGCGATGGCGTCTTGCGTCGGCTCGACGGATTCCCGCCCCACATCGACCGCTTCGAACGGGCCGGCTACGACATCGCCGCCCTCCTGGTGCAGGCCGCCTGATGACCGGACTGCTCATCGGCCTGCTCCTCGGTCTGGGACTCTTCTGCCTCTGGTGGTCGTGGTGGCCGGTCGAGCCCCGACGCATCGCCCCGAGCGGCCGGGTCGGGCCGCTCACGCGCCTGGGTGACGAGCTCGGCCAGGCGGGCTACGTCTCGGTCACCCCGGGCAACGTCGTCACCGCGTCGTTGGTGGCCTTCGTCCTCGTCTTCCTCATCTTCGTGGCGAGCACCCGGGTGGCGCCGGTTGCGGTGTGCTTCGCGCTGATCGCGGGATACGGACCAATCGCACTGGTGCGTATGCGTGCTCGCAAGCGCCGCTCGCAGCTGCGAAACCTCTGGCCGGACGCCGTGGACAACATCTCCTCCGCGGTCCGGGCCGGTCTGGCGCTCCCCGAGGCCCTCAGTCAGCTCGCCATCCGCGGCCCGGAGGAGCTGCGCCCGGCCTTCGCGGACTTCGCCGAGGACTACCGGACGACGGGACGGTTCCAGGAGTGCCTCGACCGTCTCAAGGAGCGGCTGAGCGACCCCGTCGGGGACCGCCTCATCGAGTCCCTGCGCATCGCCCGCGAGGTGGGCGGCTCTGACCTGGGGCGGCTCCTGCGGACCCTGTCGACCTTCCTGCGCGAGGACGCACGCACCCGCGCCGAGCTCGAGACCCGCCAGGGCTGGACCGTCAACGCCGCCCGGCTGGCGACGGCGGCGCCATGGGTCGTCCTCGCGATGCTGTCCTTCCAGCGCACCTCGCTGGCGGCATACGGAACTCCTGTCGGGGTCGGGGTCCTGGCCGTCGGCGCCGCCATCACCGTCATCGCCTACCGGGTCATGGTCCGGATCGGCCGCCTTCCCGAGGACGAGCGGGTGCTCCGATGATGGCGGCCGTCCTCGGCCCGGGCTGGAGCTGGTCCGGCGCGCTCCTCGGGTGCCTGCTCGCCATCGGCGTCGTCCTGGTCGTGGTCGGGCTACCTATGAACCGCCGACCGCAGCTCGAGGCCCGACTCGAGCCCTACCTGCGCGACGCCCCCCGCCCCTCCCGACTGCTCGCCATGACGAGCTCCGGCGTGGCCAGCCTCCGCGTCTCCCGCCTCCTGCGCCCGGTCCTCATCGACCTCGCCGCAGGGGTGGAGCGGGTGCTCGGCGGGGCCGCGTCCGTCGCCCGTCGCCTCCAGCGCGCGGGGCGCCCACCCGACGTCGAGCGCTTCCGGGCCGAACAGGTGATCTGGGGGATCGTCGGCGGTGTCGTCGGCATCGGTCTCGGTGTCCTGGCCGTCGTGACCCGCGGCACCTCCGCCCTCCCCGTCGTCCTGCTCGTCCTGTTCTCCGCGGTGGTCGGGGTCATCGCCCGAGACCAGTGGCTCTCGACCGAGGCCAACCGTCGCGAGCAGCGGATGCTGACCGAGTTCCCCACCATCGCGGAGCTGCTCGCGCTCGCGGTCAGTGCGGGAGAGGGCGCGACGGGCGCACTCGACCGGGTCTGCCGACTCTCCCGCGGAGAGCTGTCGGGGGAGCTCGGGGCCTGCCTCGCCGACGCCCGCGCCGGGGCCAACCTCCAGACCGCTCTCCTGGGCCTGGCCGACCGCACCGGACTGATCAGCCTCGCCCGTTTCGTCGACGGCATCGTCGTCGCCGTCGAGCGGGGCACCCCGCTCGCCGAGGTCCTCCGGGCCCAGGCGCAGGACGTCCGCGAGGCGGGACGCCGCTCGATCATGGAGGAGGGCGGGCGCAAGGAGATCGCGATGATGGTCCCCGTCGTCTTCCTCGTCCTTCCGGTGACCGTGCTCTTCGCCATCTATCCCGGCGTGAGCTTCCTGAGATTCCAGATCTGACCACCCGAACCAGGCACCACAGGAAAACGAGGCACCACACATGACCCACACCGCCCGCCGGCTCGTCCGGCACCTCACCCACCGGTATGCCGCGGCCAGGCGCGACCGCGGTGACGTCCCCGGCTGGGTCCTCATCACGGTGATGACCGCCGGCCTCGTGACGGCGCTGTGGGTCTTCGCCGGGCCGGCGTTGACGGACATCTTCGGGACCGCCATCCACAGCGTGAAGGGTCCCTGAGCGCCATGTCGTCGGCGCAGGTGGGGCGGCGTCGATCACGAGTTCCGCTGTCCTGGTGTGCCTTTCGTCTCCGCGCATCGGTGCGCCGGGTCGATCGCTCGCGAGACCAGGGGAGCGCCATCGCCGAGTTCGTGATGGTCTCGGGGCTGGTGCTGCTGCTCGGGGTCGGCGTCTTCCAGCTCGGGCTCGCCCTTTACGTGCGCAACACCCTGATCTCCTGCGCCTCCGAGGGGGCCCGACTGGGCGCCCGCGCGGACTCGTCGCCGGCCGAGGGGGCCGACCGCGCGCGCGACCTCATCGCGCGCAGTCTCTCCGCGGCATACGCGCAGGGGGTGGTGGCCACAACCACGACGACGTCGGCCGGCGTCCGGGTCGTCGACGTGAGCGTCACCGCGCCGGTCCCCGTCATCGGGCTGCTCGGACCCACGGGCACGATGACGGTGCAGGGTCGTGCCTTCGTGGAGTCGCAATGAGGCGTGGAGTCGCAATGATGCTGAGCGTGCGCTGGCGGGCAGGCCTGCGGCGACGGCTGGTGTGCCGGCTCGGCGCCCGCGACGACGGGCGGGCGATCATCGAGTTCGTCTTCCTCGGTGTGCTGTTGCTCGTCCCGATGATCTACCTCGTCATCGTCCTCTCCCGCGTCCAGTCCGCAGCCTTCGCCGTCTCGACGGCCAGCCGCGAGGCGGGTCGCGCCTTCACCACCGCAGCCGACGACCGCTCCGCCCACGCGCGCGCCGAGGCGGCGGCCGCACTCCCCTTCGAGGACTTCGGCTTCGGGGGAGAGGGCGTCCTCGACATCTCCTGCGACGCGGCGCCGTGCCTCCGTCCGGAGGGGCGGGTGACCACCGTGGCGACGGTCACGGTGCCGCTGCCGTTCATCCCCGACTTCCTCGCCGCCGCGCTCCCGACCTCGATCCCTATCTCGGCCACGCACGTCGCGACCGTCGACCGGTTCATTTCCCGATGACCACCCTGTCCCGTATGCCGTTGCGGCACAGTCTCTTTCGTTGTCCACTGCGTCGAGGCCCCCGGGACCGCGGTCAGATCTCCATCCTCATCATCGGGCTCTTCGGGGTCTGCCTGATGCTCATCATCGGCGGTGTCGACGTCACCGCGACCCAGATCGCCCGCACCCGGCTCCTCGACGCGGCCGATGCCGCAGCCCTCGACGCGGCGAACGCCCTTGACGAGCAGGCGGCCTACACCGGCGGTCTCGGCTTGTCGGTGCCGGTCAGCACGGCGACCGTCCAGGCGGCGGCGGCGCGCACCATCGCCGCCAGCCCCAAGCCGGTCGGCGTCACCTCGTGGCAGACCGCGGCCGGCACCGGGTCACCCGACGGGCGCACCGCCGTCGTCGTCCTCGAGGGCGAGACGACGCTGCCCTTCACCGGCGGCATCCTCGCGGCACTCGGCGGTTCGGTCACCATCACCGTCGAGGGCCGGGCTCGCGCCGACCTCGGGTGACAGTTCCGCACCGACCTCTGGGTGACAGCCCGCGCCCATTTCCACTTTGATGCTCGGCGGTCAGGTGCGCAACGCCGCGAGGCGCTGCTCGGCCGAAGGCAACTTGGGGGACGACCTGGTCATCGCGGTCGCTCGATGCCCCCCCTGACCGCCATGGCCACGGGTCGAGAGCCGAGAGGTGGGGCTCAGGCGTCCCAGGGGTTGACGACGCTGACTCCGAGCGGTCGGAAGTCAGTCGTGTTGCGGGTGACGACGACGAGGTTGCCGACCAGTGCGGTGGCCGCAACGAGGGCGTCGCGCTCGGGCCGCGGGTCGGGGACGTGCATCGAGGCGGCGCGTCGGGCCACCGCTGGGTCGATGGGCAGGAGCCGGGTCGCGAAGGCCGCCAGCAGGTCTCGCTCAAGCCATGTCCGCAACACCGCGCCTTGCCGCGCGTCGCGTCGCTCGAGTCGGGCGACCCCGATCTCGATCTCCATGAGCGTGATGACACTGATCGCTAGGTCGCTCGCGGGGTTCCCGGCGGCCCAGGTCCGCACGCCCACCGCGGCGCGACCAGCCGGCTTCCTCAGCTCGCAGATCACATCGGTGTCCAGCGGGTATCTCACAGATCGGGGATGGAGAGCCGCAGGTCGACCCGTTCCGGCACGACATCGATGTCATCGTCGACCGAGAGCCACTCCACGATGGAGCGTTGGTCGGCGGTCAGGCGGCGGTAGTCCTCGATGGTCATCAGGACGTGCGACGGCCGCCCGCGGTCGGTGATGATGACGGGTTCCGTTGCTGCCGCACGCTTCGCTGCACTCACGTCCTGGTTGAAGGAGCGTGACGTGATCGTGGACATGGTGGCTCTCAGGAGTGTAGTGATGTACCTACATGATCCGGCTCACACCGCCCACGACGCACCAGCGCCGTGATGTCCAGCGGTTGGCGAACTCGACCGCCGCGGCGTTGACGTCATCGGGCTTCGAGGCGCTCAGGAAGTGCTGGCCGCCCTCGACCACCCTCAGTCGGGTGCCCGCAGCGCTGACGAACCGCACGCTCTCCTCCTCGGCGGAGGCGGTCAGTCGAACATACAGAGGACTGGATCGTGTCCGACTCTGTCCGGGTATGCCGCGCCGCTGGCGCTCCTCTGCATGTCTGGCGGCGCACGCAGTCCCGCACCCGGC
>NZ_JANXRJ010000163.1 GCF_025353065.1 Lapillicoccus sp. | reverse complement strand
GCCGCAGTCAGCCCGGCCGTGACGAGCGGAACGGGACTCGTCCGCGGTCCTAGCGGTAGACCTCGCCGCCGACGGTGCCCATGGCCGGGTTGACGGTGCCGCCGGCCACCCAGTTGGGGCCGGCGTGGACGTACTTCGTCTGGGTCAGGGCAGCGGTCAGGGCGGCGAGCTTGAGCTCGGGTGTGGGCGCGTACCAGAGATAGAGCGCCTCGCCGCCGGCCAGCGGGCTCGGGCACACCACCGCCGCCGGCGAGAGAGCGATGGGGGCGGTGGCGGTGGTGGGCGCAGGAGCGGTGGGCGCGCTGCTGGTGGTGGTGGACGCGCTGTTGGTGGTGGTGGGCGCGCTGCTGGTGGTGGTGGGCCCGGCAGCGGGCGGCGTGACGGCGGGGATCGTGATCGGGCTCGGCGCGGCGGGGCATCGGAAGGCCGCCGGCAACGATCCGAGCGAGGTGATCGTGGAGGAGTCGACCGGCGAGGGACCGCTGGCGGTGGGAACGGGCGTGCCTGGGAGTGCGCTCGTCGTCGTCGAGATGGCGCCGCTCGTCGTCGCCGTCGTCGCCGCCGTCGGGCCGGTCCGGACGACGCCCGAGGTCGCGGCGGGTGTCGGACTGCGGTCGACGCAGCCGCTCAGCCCCAACGAGGCGGCAACGCCGAGGCCTGCGACCGCCGCGCGTCCCCAACGCTCGGTGACGGCTCGCCGCCCTCGCCGAACCGTCATTTGTCGACGTCACCGACGACGAAGAACATGGAGCCCAGGATGGCGACCATGTCGGCGATGAGCTGCCCGGGAAGGACCTGCGACAGGACGGCGACGTTGTTGAAGGACGCCGACCGCAGTTTCAGCCGCCAGGGCGTCTTCTCGCCGCGGGACACGAGGTAGTAGCCGTTGAACCCCAGCGGGTTCTCCGTCGCGGTGTAGAGGTGCCCCTCAGGCACCTTGAGCACCTTGGGCAGTCGGACGTTGATGGGCCCCTGGGGCAGCGACCGCATCCTCTCGACGCAGGCCTGGGCCAGGTCGAGGCTGACATGGGTCTGCTCGAGGAGCACGTGCAGGCGGGCGAGGCAGTCGCCCTCGCGGCGCGTGACGACGCGACCGGGGCCACCGGGTGCGAAGAGCTCGGCGTAGGCGAGGTAGGGCGCGTCACGACGCAGGTCGACGTCGACGCCGCTCGCTCGCGCGATGGGACCCGACACCCCGAAGGCATGGATGAGCTCGCGACTGAGCACCCCGACCCCGTCGGTCCGGGCCGCCAGGATCTCGTTGCCCACCAACATGTTCTGCAGGTCGGGCATCCGTCGACGGATCGCCGAGATGGCCTGCTCGACGCGACCCAGCCAGCCCGCCGGGAGGTCCTCCTTGAGGCCACCGACCCGGTTGAACATGTAGTGCATCCGCCCTCCCGACGCCTCCTCCATCACGGCCTGCAGCTCCTCCCGCTCGCGGAACGAGTAGAAGATCGGGGTAATGGCGCCCAGCTCGAGGGGGTAGGAGCCGAGGAACATCAGGTGGTTGAGCACCCGGTTGAGCTCGGCGAGCAGTGTCCGCGCCCAGACTGCTCGCACCGGCACCTCCATCCCGAGCATCTTCTCCACGCCGAGGACGACGCCGAGCTCGTTGGCGAAGGCGGAGAGCCAGTCGTGCCGGTTCGCCAGCAGGATGATCTGGCGGTAGTCGCGGACCTCGAACAGCTTCTCCGCTCCGCGATGCATGTAGCCGACGATGGGTTCGGCGGTGACGATCCGCTCGCCGTCGAGGACGACCCGCAGCCGCAGGACCCCGTGGGTGGCCGGGTGCTGCGGCCCGATGTTGAGGACCATGTCGCTCGTCGCCAGCCCGCCGGCCCCGATCCCGACGGTCAGCTCGCGCTGCCCGGGGCCGACCGTCGGCGGTGAGGAGGACATGCCCGTCAGTCTGCCGTATGCCGCGACAGCGGCGCCCGCAGTCCGAGTGGCCCGGCCACTCATGTGGCGTGGTTGGTGCGAGTGGCGGCGGGCGGCGGGTCGCGGGCGGCGGGTCGCAGTGGTCGCGAGCCGCGGTGGTCGCGGGACGCAAGGGTCGCGGTAGACGCGTCCTTCGGTGGGGTGCAAGGCGGGCCCTCAGAAGGGTGGCGGGTCGGTGGCGCAGATGCGGGTGTGTTCGGTGTCGGTGGCCGGTGCGTGGCTCGGCTCCACGTAGCGGTATCGGGTGGTGATGTAGTCGCGGGCGCCGATGGTGTGCCAGGTCATGGT
>NZ_JANXRJ010000140.1 GCF_025353065.1 Lapillicoccus sp. | reverse complement strand
GTGGCCGTTGTGCGGCGTGGCGCTGAGGCAGAGGCGGTGCTCACACCGCTCGGCCAACGCTCGGGTGGCCTTGGTGCGCTCGCTGTCGACGGCATACCCCCGACCCCCGCCGAGTGCGCTAGGACTGGACGGGGCGACGTGGTGGGCTTCGTCGACGACGAGCACGTCGAAGGCGTAGCGACGGGCCGACTGCGGTCGGCCGACCTCGGAGAGGACGTCGCGCAGCAGTCGCTGAGCGCGTATGCCCGGGAGCCAGGCCATGCTGACGATGACCCTCGGGAAGAGGCGGAAGGGGTTGGCCGCCAGACCGTGGGAACGGCGGACTCCGGCCATCAGCTCGCTGTTGACGATGACGAAGTCGAGACCGAACTTCTCGCGCATCTCGTCCTGCCACTTCAGCGCGAGGCTTGGCGGGCAGACGATGATGACCGTCCGAGCCCGGTGGCGCAGGAGCAGCTCTTGCACGACGAGGCCAGCCTCGATGGTCTTGCCCAGACCCACGTCGTCGGCGAGCAGCAGGTTGGTGCGCGGGGACTCGAGGGCTCGGCGGAGAGGCTCGAGCTGGTAGGGCTCGACGTTGGCTCCGCTGCGGAACGGCGCCTGAAAGGCGTTGCTGTCGGCGGAGGTGACGGCGCCCCAGCGGACGGCGTCGACGAACGCGCCCAGGGTGTTGGGGTCGTCGAAGGCATCGGGCGACAGCGTCTCGGGCAGGCCCTGGTCGGGGACGAGGGTGTGGCCGACCTCGAGCTCCCAGACGACGGCGAGCTCCTCCCCGAGACGGTCCTCCTCCAAGGACTGGAGGGTGACGACGTGCTGGGTCTGCGCTCGGCCCTCGTCCGACGGGCTGCGCGGCAGGCCCTGGGGTCGCACGGTGACGACCGCCCAGGTTGCGCCGCGGACCTCCACGACCCGGCCGGGCTCGGGCAGCTCGGGAAGGGGGCTCTGTCGGTGGGTGTTGGCACCATCTGGCGTGGTGACCGTCTCACTCACCGTCATGCCCAGCCCTCCCCGAGGAAACGTCAATATCGCACTCAGCCAATCATCTCGAGTCGGTTCCTGCCCAAGCGGGGGCAGTTGCGGTCGGCGATGAGAGACACCTTGACACTCAGTTGCGAAAATCGCAACTTAATGTCACTCTCGATGACGTGAGCACCCCGGTCGACCGCGTCCGCCTCGTCATCGCGCAGAGCGGGCAGAGCCAGGGCGAGTTCGCGGTCGGTGTCGGGCTCGACGCGACGAAGATGTCGAAGTCCCTTGCCGGTTCTCGCCGGTTCTCGTCGCTCGACCTGGCTCGCATCGCCGAGCACGCCGGGGTGACGGTCGACTGGCTGCTGACGGGTGAGGAGACCGCTGTTGCTCTGGCCGCTCGAGCCGCCGTCGGCAGCTCGGCGCAGGTGGCAATCGCGGAGGCCGGCCGGCTCATCGGTCTGCGCGAGTCGGCCGCCCGGCTGGGCTACCCACAGCCGTGGCAGCCGATCGACCTCCCTCGCCGTCACGGTCGGGCAGTTGATCAAGGGGCGGCGCTCGCCCAGCAGGCGCTGGCCGTGATGGAGTCGGCCTGGCGCGACCCGGCCGAGCCGGATCTCGCCCAAGCCATCGAGTCGACCTTCGGCATCGACGTCTGCATCACGTCGCTGGGCAAGGGCTTCGACGGTCTGGCCGCCTCCACCACCGAGGCCAAGCTCATCGTCGTCGCACTGACGCCCACGGCATTTCGGCAACGCTTCACGATGGCCCACGAGCTGGGTCACCTCCTGGCCGGTGACGACCAGGGGATCCATCCCGACATAGACATCGACTCCCCGGCGGGCCGCAAGGATCCCACGGAGATCCGAGCCAATGCCTTCGCCTCCTGCCTCCTCATGCCCGAGGAGTTCCTCCGGGGCAACGTCGCCCGCGGGTTCGACGACACGGCGTTCGCAGCCCTGTCGTTGCGGCTCATGGTGTCCCCCTCCGCGCTGGCGTACCGGCTCGAGACGCTCCGGCTCATCGACGCGATGACTCGTGATCGGTGGTTGCGCATGTCGGCCTCCGCGGCTGCCCGACTCTCGGGCGACATCGCGGCGCTGGGAGCAGCTTCGGATTACGCCACCACTGCTCGTCGCCCCGGACTGCTGTCACGGGACCTGTTCGCTGCCTACGTGGATCAGCGAACTACGCTCCGGCTCTACGCCAGTCTGCTCGGGGTGGACAGTGCCATCTTGCGGCGCGAGCTAGAACGAAGTGACGAGATCGGCGGCTGATCGGTGCCCGACGCGGTCTTCCCCGACAACACCGTGCTGTGCAACTTCGCGGCGGTGGATCGCCTCGACCTGCTCGAGGGATGGCTGCGAGGACGCGGTCGATGGACGGAGGCGGTCGCTCATGAGGCACAACGATCCGCAGACCATCTGCCAGCCCTCGTCGACGTCGTCAGGCGAGGCTGGCTGGGGGAGGCTGTGGTCGTGGACCTGCCCAAAGCCGTTGCGGCAGTGGAGCATCTGAGGCGAGACGTCTTCGGCGGCACCATCGACCGTCCTCTGCAGCACCTCGGTGAGGCCCAGACGTGCTACCTCCTGCAGCAGAATCAGGCATGGGCGGGAGCGTGGTGGGTGAGCGACGATCACGACTCCCTCGACTACGCCCGCTTCGTCGGCATCACCACGAGAGAGACCATCGACATCGTGTGCGGCGTATTTGCCGACGGTGACCTCACGGCTTCGGCTGGTCTCGAGCTCATGCGCGACATGGCGAACGCAGGTCGAGCGCTCCGCCTCCCCAGGTCGAGCTCCGATCTGACGTCGTGACGATCAAGATCAGCCCATCGTGAACCACCCGACAGCAACTGACTCGTTTGCTGCTGATCCTCGACTGGCTCGCAACACTGTCGACTTCCACGGAGTCGGGCGAGCACACTGCCAATGAGGCTCGGCCGCAAGCGCCGTATCGAGGAGGCAGAGATGCGAACTTTCACGCTTGACGGGCTTCTTGGACGGCCGCCAGCGTGCCATCCCAGACTTGACGCTGGCCGCGAACTTATCGGTCGCCGTCTTGGCGCTCGTTTCGTGGTCGCGGCCTTCGCCGCGGCCCTGCTTAGCGGTTGTTCGCTCATCCCAAGCACGGGGACTTCTGCCACCGGCTCAGCCCCGTCGACCATCAACGCGTCTACCCAGGCGTCGGAAGAATCCAGTTCGATATCCCCAACGTCGTCTGCGCCACAGATCTTGACGACCACCCCCTCGCCACTTCTGACCGACGTCGTTTCCGAAGATCAGGCGGAGTTCGCCAGCCCATCAGGAAACATCCTCTGCCTCTTTGACGGCAAGACCGACCACACGCCGTATGTCCGATGCACCGTCATCGCGCGAACGTGGACACCCCCGCCCAAGCCGTCCAATTGCGACCTGGACTGGGGAAATGATCTTGAACTAGCCGACACCGCATCCATTGCTTGCGCCGGCGACAGCATCCTCGGGGCCATCCAGTTCAAGTCGGCTTCCCCACCGTCCTGGTTCCGGCCCTCCACGGACTCAGTGGTCAACGTCGGCGCGCGCGATGACACTCCAACGGCGACCCTCTCCTATGGTCGAACGTTGGTCTACGGAGATCTTTTTTGCTCCAGCGATCGTAAGGGCGTGACCTGTAGCAACATCGCCACGCACGCTCCGGTGATGCTCGCGCGAGCCACGTTTTCGACCACACCTCCGACCGCTATCGGTACTCCAGCAGGAGCACTCGCCGGGTCTTGGCTAGGTCACGGGCGCGCACTGGACATTACTTCCGATGGAGTCGTAACCATCGAGTATCGCGCCAACTCGCTGTGTAGCGATGACCCAACTCCCCCATGCGATGTCACGGACGGAAACACCCTACGTTATGGCGGTCTGGTCATCCTGCGCGTCGCCACGGCCTCGACCAGTGCTTCTCCCCCCGTCATTGCCAGGGCCGATGTTGTCATCAGCACGGACCCAGCCTTCGTGGTTGGCTCTTCGCAAGAGCTTGCCCTTGTGTCGGGCGTCGTCGGCTGGGGCGGAATGACATTTTGCGGCCCCGACGCCGAGCCCTTCGCCTGCGGTGCCTAACTGGGCTGCTGGAGAAGGACACGGGCTACGGCGCAGGGGGTCTCAAGCGATCCGGACCGCGCAAGTGGCGGAGAAGCCCTCGAACCGCAGGGGTTCGGGGGCAGTTCGATTGTCTTGCGACACAGCGGTGGCGGTGGTCTCGTGGTTCATGACATCCCGGATAGGTGTCTCGCGCCATGCCGAATTGTGTCGGGAGATGCCGAAGTTCATCGTGCTACCCACCATCGTCTGGCCCCTGGCTCACCACCACGAGGTCCAGGTGTCCGGGCCATCGTGGCCCGGCACCTGACCGCCCGAGGGTGGGTCCTGCCTGAACTGAAGAAACGCCCCAAGTGCTAAGCCACGACCGCATCGAGAACACCGGCGAGATCACCCTGGGGACCTCTGACGATCCGATTGACCCTCGGGGTGTGGTGGTTCAGGCCAGGTGAGCGGCCTCGGGGAATTGTCGCACCCCCCCACACTCATCCGAGAAGTGCCGGTTTCGCTCAGAGACCGTCAGTCCCAGCGAGCGGGCTTCGTCACAGCCTGAGGCCACCAGGAGTTTGGCCGCGATCGAGCTGAAGCCGCGCCCGCTCCTCCTGTTGCCCGATGGCGATGCGTCGCCGGCGGTACACGTCGAGGACAGCTCCACCTTGGGCCATCACGCGCCACTCGGCGAGCGCGGCTTCCTCCTCGGCGCGGCGGGTGGCGGTCGCGGATAGGTCTGCGCCGCTGGTCCTAATCACGCCCTCGAGCACCTCAACGGGGTCCCCTTCAATGGCACCCTCGTGGCTTGTGGCGACGTCGGGGTCGTAGGTGGTGTCGATGTAGAGCCGGTTGGACTCGCGGCCCCGGGTGGCCATCACGTACAGCGGCTCGCGCACCGTGGCCGCGCTGACATACGCGTGCGCCGTGTCTACGGTGCGGCCTTGAGCCCGGTGCGCGGTGGAGGCGTAGCCGAGTTCGACGTGCGCCTGCACGTACCCTGCGGGCAGCTGCGCGACCGCTTCCCCACCGGCCCGCTGCACCCGCATCGACCCGTCCTGGCCGATGGCCTGAACAACCCAGTCGTCACCGTTCTTGACCCAACCGCGTCCGGTCACAAGGGCCCGCTGGTTGTGCCGGGTCACAACGACATCGCCCACGCCGACCGTGACATCGTCAGCGAGCCGCACCCCTTCCGCAGCCACCTGCCCTACCTTCACGCGGTGCGCCTGTGCCCGGGCGAACGCCGTCGTCGTCTGTATTGACGAGAAGACCCAGATCCAAGCCCTCGACCGGACCGCGCCCATCCTGCCGCTGCGGCCGGGGATCCCCGAGAAGCAAACCCACGACTACAAACGCAACGGCACCACCACGTTGTTCGCCGCGCTCGAGATCGCGACCGGCCTCGTCACCGACCGCTGCTTCCAGCAGCACACCAACAAGGAGTTCCTGCTCTTCTTGAAGCAGGTCGCCCGCGCCTACCCCCGCGTACAGCTGCACGTCGTCTGCGACAACTACGCCACCCACAAGCACCCCAACATCCAGGCTTGGCTGATCAAGCACCCCGAGTCCACATGCACTTCACCCCTACCTCGGGATCGTGGTTAAACATGGTCGAGATCTTCTTCGGCATCATCACCCGCCAAGCCATCCGCCGAGGCACCTTCCACAGCGTCGCCGACCTCGAAACCGCGATCGGCGTGTACATCGACGGCTGGAACGACCGCGCCCACCCCTTCACCTGGACCAAGAACGCCGACGAGATCATCGCCCACGCCAAACCCTCACCCCACCAGAAAAAGACTTACAACACGCGACACTAGCCGCTCTCCGGTCTCTCCTGCTGGCGGGTCCGAAGAAGGAATGCCGGGGTCTCGGGCACACCACAAGCGTTAAACGGCACCTCGATGCCACCCCGGCCGCCATGGACCGCTCCCTTCCCCGGCGTCGTGTCACCTCGCCACCGGCGAGGCGCCCAGAACTGACCAAGCACCGATCAGGACCTCAGGAAGATCTGCGCGCAGCGGCGCCCTCAGTCATGGCCGGAAGCGGGGAGTCGTTCAGCTGGAACCGTTACACCACCCGGGGCACACATCAAGCACCCGTCAGGCACAGGTCGGGCCGCGCGGAGTCCCCTCTGCGGTGGGGGGAATGCAGAGGGAACTCCTGCACCGCCGCCTGGGGAAGACGACGGCCTTATGCCTTCCCGTCTTGGTTGACGGGGCACTTCGGGCTGACCTGGTGGGGGAGCAGGACCAAGCCCGATGACGACGCTACTGATCTCAGGCCCGCCGAAACGGGACCAACGTCCCTAAAGCAGGGCAGACCAGATAGCCATCGGAGGCTTTGGGGCCAAGACCTGCCCCTGCCTGCGACTATGCATGCACCTCGCCCGTTCCCGACCAGTCGGCCGACGCACAGGACCTGCAATGTCAAGGGCCATGAAGTTCTGCCCAGGGCTTGGTCAGGCGGCGGATGGCGAAGGTCTTGCTCCATGATGCCGCTCACCAAGCCCGAGCAGCCATGACTATCCCCTGTGGACGATGGCTGCGAGGGTACGGGCGATGGTCAGGGTGTCGGTGGTTTCGGAGTTGCTGAGCACGATGATGTGGAGGTGGCTGGCCGGGTAGATGCCGTTGAAGCTGAAGTATCCGTCGATGTGGCCGACGTGGTGTTCGAGGGTGCCTTGTGGTTCGTGGGCGACGAACCAGCCGTAGCCGTATCCGAGGTCGGTCGGGAGCAGGCAGCCTCCCGGGCTTGCCGGTGGCGGGCAGGGGATGTGCACGGCGAACATCTGCTGCATCGCGGCCGGCGGCAGCAGCGTGTTGTGCTGTAGCGCGTCGTCCCAGCGCTGCATGTCGGCGGCGGTGGAGTACAGCGCGCCGGCCGAGTACGCGGCGCTCATCGGGTACGGCGTGGGAGGCTGGCCGTTGGCGTAGTAGCCGACGGCGTGGCCCGGCCGGACCTCGGTGGTGTCGAACCCGGTGTGCCTCATGGCCAAGGGGTCGAAGATGTGGTGCTGCAGGAAGTGCGCGTAGGTGTCCGCGGTGAGCCGTTCGATGAGGTACCCCAGCAGGGCGTACCCGGAGTTGCTATACCGCATCCTGGTTCCTGGTGCGAAGTTCAGGGGGGCGTCGCGGAACTCTGCGACGAGCTCGGCGGGGGTCGCAGCAAGCGGCGGCCAGCCGAGTCCGAGCTCGTTGAGGTAGTCGGGGATCCCGGAGCTGTGGGTGAGCAGCTGACCGATGGTGATCGAAGCCCAGGACGGGGGGCAGTCATCGAGATACGAACAGACCCGGTCGGTGACGTCGAGCCGGTGCTGCTGCTGCAGCAGCAGCACCGCCATCGCGGTGAACTGCTTGGTCACGGACCCGATACGGAACATCGTCCCGGCCGTATTGGGGGCCCCGGTCGCCCGGTCGGCCAGCCCGTACGCCCGGACGAACCGGTAACCGTCGCGGGCCAGGAGGACCGTCCCGCTCAGCTGCCCGCGCTGGGCCAAACCGGTCAGGAAAGTGTTGATCTTCGCTGCCGCAGGAAACGGGCTCCCCACCGGCTCCGGGGTCGTCGCCGAAGTCGACGTCGGGGTCGAGGCCGGGGTCGACGCCGGGATGCTCCCTGAGCTCGTGCTGGGCCGGGGTCCGCAGCCGGTCACGGCCACCAGCAGGACCAGCGCGACGACCGCGGCCCGACCCCACGACGCCCTCGTCCTGGTCATCCTGGTCATCTACGCCCCCGCCCTTGTCGCGGTCGCCCAGCTCACGCCTAGCTCGGTGCGATCTCGACCAGCGAACCGCTGGCCAAGGCGATCCACAGGTGGTCGCCGGTCTGGACCATGTTCTGGGCGGATCCTGGCAACGCCAACGTGCCGAGCACCCGGTTGGTCGCCGGGTCGATGACGGTCAGCGCGTTGCCTTCGTAGGAGGTGACCCAGACCCGGTGCGGCTGGACGAGGATCGCCGCCGGACCGCGAGGGACGGCGATCGAGGCCAGGACCTTCCCGGAGGCGGGGTCGAGACGGACCACGGTGTTGTCGCTGTTGTCGGAGACCCACACGGACCCGTCCCCGGGGGTCGCCATCAGCGGCCCGCCCCCTACCGCGTACCGGGCGGTCGTCGCGCCGTTCACCGGGTCGAGGCGAACGACCGTCCCGGTACCGCCCTGGAAGTCGGGTACCCACACAGCTTTGAACCCGGCGCTGGCCCAGCCCGAGTGCGCGCCGGTCGCGATCTTCTTGACCACCTTCACCGTGGCGGTGTCGATGACCGCGCCCGCCCCGTCGCTCTGGTCGACCACCCATAGCTTGCCATCGAGCAGGACCAGACCGCACGGCTTGTCGCTCGGGGTTTGTACCGTCGCCGTGTTGACCGCAGTGCGGCCGTCGTACCGGGTGACGTCGTGGCCGTTGTAGTGCGCCACCCACACCGAACCGCCATCAGCAACGAGCGTCAACGGGCCACCTGGGGAAGGCACCGGCGGCAGCACCGACCCGGACCCGGCATCCACCCGGACCAACCGGTCACCGGTAACATCGCTGCTCCACAAAACCCCACCCACCACGACCAGACCATCGAGGAAGCCACCCGGGGTCACGGTCCGGACAATCCGAGCGGGTGGCTCCGGCGGCACCGGCGCACCTGTCGCGCTACCCCTGCCGCTGGCCTCGGTGCGGGTCGAGGACCTCCCCGGGCCGTCCGCGGTGCGCGACCCAGGAGGGACCGCGGTTCCGGAACCACAGCCCAACACCAGCGCGGTACTCAGCAGAGCGATCGCGGCGAGAGGGGCTGTCCGTGAAACCATGAGGTGACCTCCCATTGCGTGTTTACAACGTAAACTACAGGGGCCCGGGACGCAAGATGCGTCGTGACCGACGGAAAGAGAGGGGAGGTAAGCTGTGCCGCTAGGGCCGTCAGCACCACGGCTGCGGGAGCCGGCTCGCCAAGGCCTCAGCCAGGAGCGCATCATCGAGGCGGCTCTCGCCGTCGCCGACGCCGACGGGATCGACGCGGTGACCATGCGCCGGGTCGGCACCGACCTGGGGGTCGCCGCGATGGCTCTCTACCGGTACTTCGCGACCAAGGACGAGCTGCTGCAGGCAGCGGCGGAGCGGATCCTTACCGAGCTCACCCTGCCGCCGACCCCGGTCAACGACCGGGGCTGGCAAGCCACTATCCGGCAGGTCGTCCACGCCTGGGCGGCGCTTGCGCAGCACCATCCTGGAGCCTTCCGTCTGATCTATCTGCCTCGACGCGTCACCGAGATCGACCTCCTACCAGGAGAACTGATCCTCTCGGCGCTCACCTCGGCAGGATTCGACGCCCCGTCAGCCGCCCTCGCCTACCGCACCGTCCTCACCTTCATCGACGGGGTCCTCCTCAACGACCCGCTCGCCACCGTGAACGACAGCAGCCGACCCGGACACCTGGCCCACCAGCTCCTCACCAACCGGCCCGTCTTCGCCCACCACCTGGAAGCGATGTCCGCCATCACCGCCGCCGACGTCTTCGACCACGGCCTGGAACTACTGCTGACCGGCCTCGAACACCAGCGCCCTACCCCCCGGCGGCCGGCGCACCACCCGACGGTAAAGAATGAGCACACCAAAACCTGACTGCGCCGTCTGCCGCCCTCGCCACCTATGAGAGGGAGCTGATGCACGAGGGGGCCGCCGCAGCCCGCGCGGCCGCCCGCCGAAGCTGACCCCCTCGCAGATCCGGCAGCTCCGGGCACTTCAAACAGGTGGCGAGTCCACTACCGAGCTCGTCGTCGGCTTCGGGGTCTCCCGCGCCACCACCAACGGGGCCGCGCCACCACCTACCGGGCGCTCCGAAAGGACGCAACCGCCCAGGCGCAGGCTAACTGACTGGACCACGTGGACCAGCGTGGACCAGCGTGGACCAGCACCGGGCGACATCAGACGCCCTTGAGGCCTGGACGGGAAGGGGACCTCTGGCACTGCACGAGGGCGGGGATGCTTGCTGGACTTCGTTCATGACCCACCCGCGCCTGCCGCCGCACACGCCGGCGCTGACCGTGATCGCCGCCACCTTGATCCTGGCCGGTTGCGCCTCGACCGGCCAGTCCTCGGCCGGGTCAACCACCGATCAGTCCGGCTCCGGCGGGATGATGGGCAGCCGCGACCAGGGGTACCACTACTCAACGGCGACCTGCTCGGCGCCGGCGACATTGCCTGGCAGCAATGTTCGCGTCGTGCTCGCCGACATGGCAATGACGTCGATGATGAGCGGTGACGCCCCTATGGGGGCACGGATGACGCTCGCCGCAACCCCGAGCGCCGTCCACGCCGGTGCGGTCAGCCTCGTCGGGCAGAACCTTGGGTGGCGCGTTCACGAGCTCGTCGTCCTCCCCCTGGCCGCCGGGGTCACCGCCGGGCACCGGGTGCCCGGCGCCGACGGAAAGGTCGACGAGGCCGGCAGTCTGGGTGAGGTGTCGGCTTCGTGCACGGCGGGGTCAGGCCATGGCATCACCGCCGGTGCAGTGGGTTGGACGACCCTGGCCCTGCCGCCCGGTCGCTACGAGGTGGTGTGCAACCTCAAGAATCACTACGCCGACGGGATGCACCAAGAGCAATGATCGGAACCTGTGGATGGACCTCGGCGGGGTGACGCGAAGGAGCGCACCTTCCCAAGGATGATCTGAAAGTCCAGTAGCTCTGATCAGGACCGGCGTTGACGCGCTGGTTCGGGAAGGTACGCCCATGCTCAAGGTAGTCCACCAGGAGAACGAGACCAACGCTCACGCCCCGGCAGCCGTCGGCGGGTCGCTGCTCGACGAGGTGGTCCGGGACGGGGCGCGGGCGATGCTCGCGGCCGCGTTGCAGGCCGAGGTCGCCGCCTACATCGACGCGTTCGCCGACCAGGTCGACCAGGACAGTCACCGGTTGGTGGTCCGCAACGGGTATCACGCTGCCCGGGAGGTGACCACGGCTGCGGGCGCGGTGCCGGTCCGGGCTCCGCGGGTCAACGACAAGCGCACCGACGAGAACACCGGTGAACGGGCCCGGTTCTCCTCGGCGATCCTGCCGGCCTGGGCCCGGAAGTCCCCGAAGGTGGCCGAGGTGCTGCCACTGCTGTACCTGCACGGGCTCTCGAGCAGCGATTTCGGGCCGGCGTTGGAGCAGTTCCTCGGCTCGGGTGCGGGGCTGTCGGCCGCGACGATCACCCGGTTGACGACGCAGTGGCAGGACGAGGCGCGCTCGTTCAACCAGCGGTCGCTGGCCGATAGACTACGTGTATATGTGGGTTGACGGGATCCACCTCAAGGTCCGCCTGACGCAGGACAAGGTGTCTCTGCTGGTGATGATCGGGGTCCGCGCCGACGGCACCAAGGAACTGATCGCCCTGGCCGACGGCCACCGCGAGTCCTCCGAGTTGATGCCGCTCATCGAAAGTCCCCAGGGGTGCTCATCGAATTTCCCCACCCTGTGGCGTTGGTCAGGTTAGCCGATCAGCTGGTGGTGAGGGTGTCGATGAGGTCGGTTATCGCGACGGGTTCGTTGCAGTGGGGGCAGGTGCCGCCGAGGCCGACGCGTGTGCAGGGCTGGTTGCAGTCGTGGCACCACTGCTGACCGTGGTAGCGGGCCTCGCAGGTGGGGCAGGCGTAGATCGTGACGTCCCGTCGTCGGATCTTTTGTGGGACCACGGGTTCGGTGGTGACTGCCGTGTTGGTGTGGCGGCGGGTCCAGGCGGTCTTGCGGCAACTGTCGGTGCAGTAGCGCTGGCGGCCGACCTTGGTGAAGGGGGTCCAGCACACGGGGCAGAGCAGCTGGCTGGGGTCCGTCCTGGGTAACGAGGCCTGTGGTGCTGTCGTCGCGGGGTCGTCGTCGTACGGGGTTTCAGCCATGGTGGGCTGCCGCGCGCAGGGTGTGGGTGCGGGCGTGGTGGTCGCGCAGCCGGTAGGAGTCGCCGCCGATGTCGAGGACGACGGAGCGGTGCAGGAGCCGGTCGAGCAGGGCGGCGGCGACGGTGGTGTCGCCGAGGATCTGACCCCAGGAGGTGATCGGGCGGTTGGTCGTGACGATGGTGGAGGTCTTGGTGTACCGCTGGGCGATGACCTGGAACAGGGCTGAGGCGCCCTCAGCGGGCAACGGCAAATATCCGAGCTCGTCGATGACCAGGAGGGTGGGGCCGGCGAAGAAGCGCATGGTGGTGGCCCAGCGGCCCTCGATCGCGGCGCGGTGGCAGCGGGCGGCGAGGTCGGCGGCGGTGGTGACGTAAGTGCGGTAGCCGTCCTCGGCGGCTTTGCGGGCCAGGCCGACGGCGAGGTGGGTTTTCCCGACGCCGGGCGGGCCGATCAGCAGCACGTTCGTCGCGGACTCGAGGTAGCGCCCGGTGGCGAGGTCCGCGATCAGGTGCGGGTCGATCCCGGTAGCGGCGTCGTAGTCGAAGTCGTCCAGGGTGGCCGGGGTGGGCAGGCACGCGAACCGCAGCCGCCCGGCGAGGCGCCGGGCTTGGGTGGCGTCGACCTCGATCGACAGGAGGCGTTCCAGGGCGGCGGTCACGCTCAGGTCCTCGGCGGCTGCGGCGTCCAGGACGGCGGGCAGGTGTTCGGCGGCGTCGGCGAGTTTCAGGACCGCCAGGTGGGCGCGGAGCTGTTGGTAGAGGGTGGCCTGTGCGCCGGTCGAGGGGGCCTGCGGTGGGGCGGGTCGTGTTCTGGTCATTGCTGGTTGGTCTCCTTGCTGGTTGTACGGGGTGGGGTCGATGGCAGCGGGGTCAGGGTGTTGCGGCCGGCGGCCGCGGCGGCGTAGGCGGCGAGGTCGATCACGACATGGTTCGGCTCGCCCGCACCGGCCGGTGGGGCCTGGCCTCGCAAGGTCGAGGCGTGGGCCAGGGCGGCCGGGCTCGGTGGGCGGCGTTCCTTGCCCCGGTGCGGGCGCTCGGTGGTGCTCGCCGCTATGGCGGCGCGTTCCAGGGCGATGACGTGTCCAGTCGTGAGCGGGTCGCGGATCGTCGCTCCGGCGCCGGTTGGGGCGAGGAGGTGTCGGGCCAGGATCACCGGGCTGGAAGAGGGATGCCCACTGGTCGAGGTAGCGGTGGGGCCGGAGGCGATGTCCAGGTGGTCGGCGCCGAGCCGGACGCTGACGGTGACCGTGGCGCCGAACAGGTGCGGCGGGACCGAGTACCGGTTGCCACGGAAGGAGACCAACGCCTGCGCCGAGACCACCCGCGCCACCACCAGCACCGCCGGGAACGGCGGTGGGAGCGGGGTCAGTGGCTCGGCCGCGGCCACGGTCGCGACCGAGGACTTCCCGTCGGCGGTGGCCCGGATCCGGGTGTCACCGCGTTGGGTGCACCAGGTGTCGAGGCGCGCCTGGGCTTCCTCGACGCTCACGTCGTCGGACAGGGTCCGCCAGAACCGTTGGGCAGCAACATGGTTGGCCTTCTCGACGACACCTTTCCGGTTGCCGCGGCGCGGCGGGCACGGGCGGACGACGACGCCGTAATGCTTGGCCACGGCAGCGAAGGAGGCGCTGACCCGGCCGGACTCGGGGGAGACCACGGTGGCCATCCGGTCGAATCGCCAGTCCCTGGTCAGGCCGCCCAGCGCGTGGGCGACCCGGTGCAGCCCGTCGATCAAGTGCGGCTGGTCCTCCGACTCGCACAACACCCCCCGCCAGCGCCCCGAGTGCGCCAGGGCGCCGACGAGCAGGTGCGCGTGCTTGCCCCACCCCCAATGCTCGGGCGGGTCGGGCAGCTCGACCCAGTCCCACTGGGTCTCCTCCCCCGGCGGGTGCTCGATCACCGCGACCGCCCGGCCCGTGGCCGGCCGACACGGCTCGCACGCCGGCCGCAACCCCCGAGCCCGCAGCTGACGGGTCATCGTCGGATACGACCGGTCAAACCCCAGCTCGAGGAGCTCGTCGAACAACGCCGACGCCCACAGGTGCGGGTCGTCCGTCAGGCGTTGCGCGCAGTACGCCGCGAACGGATCGAACGGGTCAGGAAGGCGGCGGACCCTCGCCCCAGCCTCCCGCCCGGACAGATACGCCCGGATGGTCTTACGGTCCCTACCCAGGTGGCGGGCGATCGCGGAGATCGTCCAACCCTGGCGACGTAACGCGTGCACGTCGATGTCGTCCTCCCGTGTGAGCATGAGCAGAGGGGCTCCCTTGAACTGGTGCGTGGTCAGAGACCACCAGCCCCGCAGGGGCCCCGCCCTCGGTGGCGGAGCCACACGGGTGGGGACTTTCAAAGAGCAGGTCTGACGACTTTCAGATGAGGAATCTTGGCCGCTTCGCTTGGCCGCCGTGGAGGCGGGAAAATGGG
>NZ_JANXRJ010000013.1 GCF_025353065.1 Lapillicoccus sp. | reverse complement strand
CTGCCGAGCACGTCGAGGGTGTCGAGGGTGAGCCGGAGGTTCTTCAGGGCCGGCACGTCCAGCGTAGCGATGAGGACGAGCGAGGTGCTGAGGTCGAAGCTCGCGAAGACGTGGTCGGTGAAGGCGGGTGGGGTGTCGACGACGACGAAGTCGTAGAACCGGCGGGCCACACGCAGCACCTCGGTCACGGTGCTGCCGGGGATGCTGTCGGCACCACCCGGGGTGGGCGGAGCCGCCAGCACGTCGAGACCGCTCTCGTGATGGGTGACGAGGGACCGCAGGCCCTGCTCGTCGAGGTGGCCCGACATCGCGACCGCGTCACCGATGCTCTGGGCCGGCAGGAGCTGGAGGCTGATCCCCACGTCTCCGAACGCGAGGTCGAGGTCGACGACCAGGGTCTTGTGCCCGAGCGACGCGAGATAGGCGCCGATGTTGGTGGAGAAGGTCGTCTTGCCGACACCACCCTTGGCCGAGAAGACGGTCACGATGCGGCCGTTGACCTCGCCGCTGGCGCCGCCGGTGTGCCCGTGCAGGCGGTCCGAGAGCTCACGGCTGCGGCGACAGGCGTCGGCGAGCTGGGTCAGCTCGTCGGCGCCGACGACCTCCCGGGCACCGGCCCGCAGGGCCTGGCCGAGGACGACCATGTCGAGACGGGTGCGCAGCAGGATGACACCGACCTCGGGCTGCTCGACACGGACGGTCTCGATGAGGCCGCAGGCGGCGTCCAGGTCGATGCCGGGGCCGATCACGACCAGCTGTTCGGCCGGATCGCCGGCCAGGGTCCGCAATGCACTGGGGGAGTTCTCGACCGTGGTGATCTCGGTGCCGATGGCGAAGGCATAGCGCTCGGCGGAGCGGGGCTGGGTGTCCCAGAGGATGGTCATCGGAGGGGCCCTAACGTGGCGAAGAGGGAGCTTACTTGGCGAAGAGGGAGCTGTCGGAGACCGTCGCGGCCGGGTCGACCTTGGCGTCGGTGCCCCGCAGGCCGGCATACAGGCGACCCGTCTGGATTCCGTGCACGAGGCGCGTCGCGTCCTCCGGGGGGACAGCCACCGTGACGAGCACGCTGGTGGAGCTCGTGGAGGCAGCGGAGGTGCCACCGCCGGCGCCCGCCGCCACGGGGGTCAACGAGGTGTCACCGACGGCGATGACGAGCACGTCCTGGAGGAGGATCTGCGTCTCCGCCGTCGTGGCGCCCCCGGCCGCGACGACGTCGTGGGTGTCGTAGATGACGATGTGGGAGCCGGGAGTCATGAACGAGCCGAGCTTGGCCGGGTCGCTCAGCTGGGCCGAGACGGCAACCTTGCCGGTGGGCACCTCGATGGCCTTGCTCCCCGACGCGACGGCGCCGAAGCGGGCGGCGAGGACGAACTCACCGGCCGGGATGTCGGTGGTGGCGACGAGGTCCTTGTTGGCCGGACTCACGTCGGTGAGGGCACCGACCGGCTTGGACTCCGCCGGGACGTTGGTGCGCGACAGGAGCCCCTGCGTCACGGCGGCATTGAGCGCGGTGCCGGCCGGGACGAGCTTCTGGGAGACGTACACGGCCTGGGGCTGGACGCCGGCGACGGCTCGGCTGTTGGCCCCCTGCGCGTAGAGCACGACAGCGCCGACCCCGAGGAGCGCGACCGCAGCGGCGAGAACGAGCGCAATGACGCGTGCCTTCATGGAGGGGAAGCCTGTCCGGTGGGGGGAGGGGTGCTGGAGGGGGCAGGAGACGGGACGGATGGTGACGAGCGGAGGACGGAACGACGGATCCGGCTCTCGTGAGCCACCGGACCCCTACCGCGTGGCGACCGAACGATCGCCACGCGGAAGGTGCTCCCGATCGCCCGGGTGCGAGGATCAGACCTTGGTGGAGATGTTGACGAAGAGCGCGTTGAGATTGGTACCGAGGATGAGGACGGTGCCGACGATGACGACGGCGATGAGGCCGACCATGAGGCCGTACTCGACGGCGGTGGCGCCACGGTCACGGTTGATGGCGGTCTGGAGACGAGCGAGAGCCTTGAGCATGAGGGTGCCTTTCGGTGCAAGGTGGAAGGTGTCGAGGTGAAAGCCGCAGGTCCGGGCGACCTCGCGTCGAGATGAAGTCTCTCGGTCCCCATAACGCCCCACATCAGGCGAAAACGCATGGGTCGATGGCCTTTCGGCTGTCCTTCACGGCCGAACGGACGATCCTTCTCGCCGGCTCTGGAACGACGCCCGTCGGACCGACAGACTCACAGCCATGTCCCCACCCAGCGTGTCGCCGCGCGCGCGTGCTGCGCTGCCCGCCGTCGGCCTCACCGTCGCGGCGCTCGCCGTCGTCACGCAGCTGGGGGTGCGACAGGTCAGTGATCCCAGCCCGTGGCTGCACCTGAGGGTCGGTGGGCTCCTCGCGTCGGGTGGCCGGTTCGGACTCCCGGACCCGTTCTCCCCCAGCGCGGCTCGCGTCTACGTGCCCACCCAGTGGTTGCCGTCGGTGCTGGGCTACGAGCTGTTCGAGTGGCTCGGTGTGCCGGCCCTGGCCTGGATGCGGGCCCTGAGCATCATCGCCCTCTTCGTGACCCTCGTCCTCGTCTCGCGTCGTCGGCTCCCGGCCTGGCCGGCGCTGACGGTCTCCGCGGTGGTCACGGTGATCTGCCTGCCGACGATGACGGAGCGCCCGCAGGCCCTGGGCATGGTGCTCCTCGCCCTGACCGTCCTCGGCTGGTGGGGCAGCCTCGAGGACGGGCGGCCCCGGTGGTGGCTGGTCCCCCTGGCCTGGGTCTTCGCCTCGAGCCACGGCCTGTGGTCGATCGGTCTGTCGTTCGGAGCGGTGGTGTGTCTGGGACGGCTGCTGGACAGCGCCCCGGTCCGGAGGACCGCCCGGCTGGCGGTGGTCCTCGGTGCCCAGCTCGCCGTGACGGCCGCCACCCCACTCGGTCCGGCCCTCCTGGTCACGCCCTTCACCGTCGGGAGCAACGGTCGGCAGTTCGTCGAGGAGTGGCAGCCCGGCACGATCGGATCGTCCACTGTCGTGGGCGTCCTCACGCTCGTCGTGGTGACCGCCGGCGTCACGCTGGTCCGAGGGGACCGGCTGGCCCGGTCCCGGCTCCTGGTCGTCGTGGTGTCGCTCGTCCTCACGTTCGCGGCGATCCGCACCGGAGCCCCAGCCGCCGTCATCCTCACGCCGGTCCTCGTCGAGACGCTCGCCAGGATCGGCGTCCCCGCGGCGCAGCCCGACGTGCAACAGCAATCGGGGCAACAGCAATCGGTGCAACAGCCATCGGTGCACCCCGCGGCAAAGCCGGCGATCCTCCCCCTCGGCGTCCTGCTCACCGTCGCCGCCGTCGCGGCGGCAGCAGCTCTGCCGCTGTCGTTCCTGCGCTCCGAGCGGCCGCTCGGGGTTCCCACCGCCATGACCGCCCAGCTCGACCGGCTCCCATCTGGCACAACGGTGCTCAGTCAGACCGACGTCAGCGGCTGGCTCCTCTGGGCTGCCCCCAACGTCGCGCCCGTCGTCGATCTCCGGGCCGAGTCCTACACGCCGGACCAGATGCACGCCTACCTGCAGACCTACCAGGCGCGAGCAGGATGGCAGGGCCTCATCGACTCGTCCGGAACGCGGTACGCGTTGGTCGAGGACACCTCCGCACTTCTGGGCGCCCTCGAGAGCGAGCGGCACTGGACGGTCCTCGGTCGGGACTCGGGCTACACCCTCGTCGGGGCGCCCACATGAGGGCAGCGACATGAGCACCACGCTCAACCCCCCGCCGGGCGTCGCCGACGAGGAGAGAGATGACGAGGAGAGCCCCGGCGCGACGCTGACCACGTCCACCGGTCTGTCGCCGGCCGCGGCACCGAGCCGCGCCCAGATCTGGCTCGTGGGCATCCCGGTCCTCATCGGCGTCATCACCATCGCCGTTCGTCCGATCACCGATCCGGACACGTGGTGGAACCTCCGCGCTGGCCAGTGGCTGCGCCAGACGTGGCAGTTCGCCGGCCCCGACCCGTTCTCGACCTTCTCCACCCGAGATTTCGTGCTCACGGAATGGGTGGGGGACGTGGTCGCCTCGATCGGCTACGACCTCGTCGGTCCGGGCGCCGTCGTCTTCCTGCGCGCCGTCTCGGTCATCGTCCTCACCGCCCTGTTCCTCGCCTCGGCACGGCGCGAGGCCGATCTCGTCCTCGCCGTCATGGCGACGTTCTTCGGCCTGTCCACGGCCCCCGCCCTCGGTGAACGCCCGCTGGCGGCCGGGGCGGTGTTCACCATGGTGGCCGTGATCCTGTGGCGGCGGGCGGCCGCCGATCTCCGGCCCTCATGGTGGCTCGTCCCGTTGTCCTGGGTCTGGGCCTCGACGCACGGCTCCTGGTCCATCGGCCCCGTCATCGGGTTGGCCACCTTCCTGGGTCTCCTGGGCGACCGTCGGATGGACCGCCGGACGGGGGTGCGCTTCATCGGCGTCGTCGTGGCCAGCGTCATCGTCGCGGGCCTCACCCCGGTCGGACTCCGCCTGCTCGTCCTCCCGCTGACGATCCGCTCCGCGGCGAGCGGCCTGGTTGCCGAGTGGACTTTCGTCGACCTCACGAACCCCATCGCGCTGATCGTGGTCGGGGCCGGCGTCCTCCTCGTTCTCGGATGGCTGCGTCGGGGGTCCGCCCCGTCGTGGTGGAAGGTGGCTCACTGCGCTCTCGCGCTCGCGTTCGCGATCAGCTACAACCGAATGATCCCGATCGCGGCGTGCCTCCTGGTCCCCCTGGTGGCCGAAGGTCTCCAGACGATGCGTCGTCGCCCGGTCAGCACGACGAGCACGACGAGCACGACCACCAACCTCCGAGAAGGCCGACACCTCGCCGTCGGCGCCGGGATCGCCCTGGTGCTGGCCGCCGCGCTGTGTGTCCCTGTATCGCACCTCGACCGCATCCCGGGTGCCGCGTTCGAACCCCGGCTAGACGCGATGCCGAGCGGGACCGTCCTCTTCGACTGGTACGACCTGTCCAGTCGGCTCGTGTTCGCGGAGCCGCAGCTCCACCTGGTGATCGACACCCGGATCGAGGTCTATGACGCGGCATACGTCGCGGGGTATGCCTCCGCCGTCCGGGCTCAGCCGGGCTGGGAGGCGTTCGTCGACCGCACGGGGGCCACGCGCGCGCTCCTCCCGGCGGAGGCGCCCTTGACGGCCGCCCTGCAGGAGCAGAGGGGATGGCTGCCCCTGCAGCGGTCCGGGGGCTACGTCCTGCTCGCGGCGCCTGTCCGCTGACCCGCCTGAGGGCAGCCATCCGATGAGGGCGTCCGGTGCCGGCAGTCGCAGGTCGGTTCAGCTGGCCGCGATGATGATGCTGCGCACGCCGGGGATGGTGATCCACGTGGTGCCCACCCGCAGCTGCGCACCGTCGCCCGCCATGACGATGAGACCACCGGGGTTGCCCCGGCTCGTGATGCCGGTCGCACCGGGGACCGGGCGGACGAGGAGCTGGTCGAGGGTCAGCTGGCCCATCCGTCGCAGGCCGACGCCCTGTCCGATCGGGACGATGAAGGGCCGGACGACATCCGTGGGGAGGTCCCGTCCGAGCACGGCCAGGGTCATCGTGTCGATCCAGGTGAGGTCGACGAGGCCGACGAGCGGTTGCCCCTGCTGGTAGGGACTCGCCAGCGAGACGGGCTCGCCGCCCTGGTTGCGCTGGATGCCGGCGACGTCGAGCCGGTCGTCGCCCCCCGCCGCCGCTCGGGACAGCACGGCGAGGCGGGTGCCGTCGGGCGACGGGGCGACCTGGACGATGGTGCGGCCCGTGAGCCATGCGGCGGTCACCGGCATCGGACCCGTGTTGCTGGTGGTCGAGGCGTCGAGCCACCAGACCGCCGAGACCCTGTCCGACCGACCGGCGATCCACAAGCGTCCCTGGGTGTCGTAGCCGGGGTTGGTGAGCGCGGTGCCGAACGACGGGACGGTGAGGATCTTGCCGTCCCGCCAGCGGACGAGCTCCGCGCGGCTCTTGGCCACGCCCGCGACGTCGTGCCCGTCCGGGGACAGGGCGAGGTCCACGTAGTCCGCCGGGATGGGGAGCATGCCGACGTTGCCGGGTAGCGGGCTCCCCACGAGCGTTCCCGAGTCCGTCCCGGGGATCATCTGGGGGTTGATCAGCTCGACACCCTGGGCCGTGCGCATCATCCCGCCCGTGCGCGGCGGCGCGTCGTCCTGCGTGTAGCCGAGGTCGGCGAGGGAGCTGATCGCGTCGGGCAGGCCGGGCACCGCGATGATCCCGATCCCCTGGACCGCCAACGTCACCGACGTCACCTGGGGAAGGTTGCCGTTGCCCAGGGTCGCGACGAACTGCGCCCACATCCCCCGTCGCCGCTCGGGCTCGAGCGTCTGGGCCCCGTTACTGAGCGTGACCGTCGCCACGCCGACGCTGCTCACGTCGACCGCGTCGATCGCGAGCCTCGTGGACGGCGGGATGTCGGTCGCGACCACCCCCTCGAGGTAGTCGGGGACGTCACTGAGCTGCGCCCGGGCCACGGCGGTGACAACGCGCGACCCCGAGGGCAACCACCGCACGTCCGACACGAGACGCCGGGTCTTCGGCACGACGTAGTGGATCGGGTAGTAGCTGAAGGCGCGGCTGAAGTCGTCGGTGTTGATCCAGAGGCCGAAACCCTGTGCGGGGAGGTCGATCCGCCACTCGCCGTCGATCCGCTCCATCGAGAAGACGACCGACTGCTTCGTCCCCGGCGCGAGCTCGGTGTATCGCCCGGCGGCGTCGATGGTCGCCACCGCGCTCACCGTCAGCCGCACCTGGTCGGCCGGGAGGTGCTCGATGGCCATGGCCGTCGGTTCGTCGTAGACCGTCACGGCCGAGGTCGGCTTCCACCGGTCGACCGACGCCGGGGCGAGGAACGCGCGCCCCACCACCTGGTTGTTCTGGTCGGTCTCCTGGAACGACGCCCCGGACCGGACGAAGTCGCGGGCGATGACGTCCTGGGAGGCACCCTTCGAGGGGCCGTTGACGACGACACGGGTCCGCTGGTCCACCTGCTCGTTGACCTTGCGGCCGGGCTGGACGTCGCTGGACCGGGGCAGCCCGAGACACCCGCTCAGGGCCAGGACCGCACCGAGCAGGGCTGCCCACAGTGCCACCGCGCGTGGTCGGCGGGCGATCACGACTGACCTCCGGAACCCCGCGTCCCGGCGGTCTGGGCGCCGGGATCGGGGGGGAGGCCCACCGGCAGACCACCGTGGGTGAGGCTGCCGGCCGGTGCGACCGGTGGCGGCGTGCTGCTCGGGCTCGACGGCACGAGCGGGTTGAGGGGCAGCGGGGACCGTTCGAGGGGCTCGCGCGGGACCTTCGGCAGGGTCAGGCGGAAGCAGGATCCGGTGCCCGGTGTGCCCCATGCCTGCAGCCACCCGTCGTGGAGACGGGCGTCCTCGAGGGAGATCGCCAGGCCGAGCCCGGTCCCCCCGGTCGTACGCGCCCGGGCCGGGTCGGCGCGCCAGAAGCGGTTGAAGACCATCGCCGCCTCCCCTGGTCGCAGGCCCAGCCCGTGGTCCCGCACCGAGACGGCGACCGCGGAGTCGTCCTCGCCCACCCGGATCTCGATGGGGCGTCCCTCGCCGTGCTCGATGGCGTTGACGAGGAGGTTGCGGATGATCCGCTCCACCCGCCGCGGGTCGATCTCGGCCTCGCAGGGGTGGTCGGGCTCCTCGATGTCGATTCGCGTGCTCTTGCGCTCGGCGAGGGACGCCGTGGCGTCGACGACCCGGGCCACGCTACGACGCAGGTCCGTCGGCTCGAGGTCGAGCACCGCTGCGCCGGCGTCGAATCGGCTGATCTCGAGCAGGTCGGACAGCAGCGACTCGAACCGGTCGAGCTCGTTGTGGAGCAGCTCCGCGGAGCGGCTCACGGTGGGATCGAAGTCGGCGCGGGAGTCGTGGATCAGGTCGCCGGCCATCCGGATCGTCGTCAGCGGGGTCCGCAGCTCGTGCGAGACGTCGGAGACGAACCGCTGCTGGAACCGCGAGAGGTTCTCCAGCTGGGCGATCTGCTGCTGCAGGCTGGCCGCCATCCCGTTGAAGGCCTGCGCCAGCCGGGCCAGGTCGTCCTCCCCCCTGACCGTCATCCGGTCGTTGAGGGCGCCGGACGCGAACCGCTCGGCCACCTCGGCCGCCCGCCGCACGGGCGCGACGACGAGCCGCGTGACGACGTAGGAGATCCCGACGATGAGGAACATCAGCACGATGCCCCCGACGAGGAAGGTGCGTCCGACGAGGCTGAGGGTGTCGCGTTCACGGGTCATGGGGTAGATGAAGTAGAGGCCGTAGGGACCTGCGCCGGAGACGGTGATCTGCTGCCCGATCACCCAGGCGGGCGTGACGTCGGTGTCGTTGGACAGCCGCAGCGTGATGATCTGGGTCTGCTGCGTGGCGGGGCTCCCGGCCACCTTCTGCTGCAGCTCGGCCGGGATCGAGACGAGCCCGACCTCGTCGCCGGAGACGATCGGGGGCAGGATCGCGTCCGTGACGGTGTTGTTGTCGCTGCGGGCCAGCACGACGTAGCGCGAGCCCTCGGTGCCCGCGATGCTCTGCACGGTGTTCTTGGCGGCGATGACGAGGCCGTCGGTCGTGTCCCGCTGGTCGTTGGACCCCCCGAGCTGCAGCTGCGCCTTCGCGGCGAGCTGGATGACCTCGGCGGAGGCCCCGATCCGGCGCTCCTCCACGAGGCCGTCGGCCACCCGCTGGTAGAGGTAGGAGCCCACGCCGGCGAGGACCAGCGTCCCGAGCACCATCGTCAGCGCCACGACGCGGAACTGGAGCGAGCGACGCCACAGAGACACCACGCCGACCAGGCTGCGCACGCCCACGTGGACCGACGCAGAGGCGAGGCCACGCCGGGCGCGCGGCCCGGCGTCCGACCCGATCGCCCCGGAGGGCGCCGGACGCGGAGCGGTCGTCCCGGACACCGTCAGGCCGGACCCGCCTTGTAACCGACCCCGCGCACGGTGACGACGATCTCGGGGTGCTCGGGATCGTGCTCGATCTTGCTCCGCAGCCGCTGGACGTGGACGTTGACGAGTCGCGTGTCCCCGGCGTGGCGGTAGCCCCACACCTGCTCGAGCAGGACCTCCCGGGTGAAGACCTGCCACGGCTTGCGCGCCAGCGCCACGAGCAGGTCGAACTCGAGCGGCGTGAGGGAGAGCGGGCGGCTGTCGCGCTTCACCGAGTGGCCGGCGACGTCGATGTTGAGGTCACCGATGTCGAGCTTCTCGGGTTCCGGCTCGTCCCCACGACGCAGCCGGGCGCGCACCCGGGCGATGAGCTCCTGGGGCTTGAAGGGCTTGACGACGTAGTCGTCGGCCCCGGACTCGAGCCCGACGACGACGTCCACGGTGTCGGTGCGGGCGGTGAGCATGACGATCGGCACGCCGGACTCCGCCCGGATGCGGCGGCATACCTCCATGCCATCCAGGCCGGGGAGCATGACGTCGAGCAGCACGAGGTCGGGCCGGGACTCGCGGAACGCCCCCATGGCGGACGAGCCGTCGGCGACGTGCGTCACCTCCAGCCCCTCCTGACGCAGGACGATGCTCAGCATCTCCGCCAGGGCGAGGTCGTCATCGACGACGAGTACGCGACCCTTCACGACCGGCCTTTCCAGATCCGTGGGCACTGACCCGACGATCATCACACACGGGCGCCACTGCGCGATGAGGGCTACTGGACGAGTCGGACGGGATCTCCCTCGAGGCTGGCGGTCCACGAGGTGGTGTCGCTGGGTTGGCTGCCCACTCCGTAGGAGTAGTTGAGCTTGTACCAGCAGGCGGTCGGGTCGGAGTCGGTGCACGTGTAGGTGCTGGGGACGGGCACGGAGATGCTCTGCCACTTGCCGTTGAAGATCGCGCTCGCGACGATCGAGCAACCGACGAGGACGGGCCCCGGGGCAGGACCGATTCCCGTGCAGCCGCTGGGGGTGCTCCCGTCGGGAGCGCGGACGGTGACGACGCCCGCGACGTTGGAGTCACCGATGTCGAACAGCCGGACGGTGAGCACGTGGCCGGCGGCGGAGCTCGGGATGCGCGCGAGGTAGAAGGTCGTGGAGGCACCCGGGAGGTTGGCGTAGATCCCCATGCGCTGGTTGCCGGAGATCGAGATCGAGGCGTTGTCGGCGGCGTTGAGGCCGGAGTAGGCGCGGAGGCTGAAACGGTTGTGTCCCTCGGCGCGGTCGAAGCCGAGTCCGTTGGTCTTGACCTGGATGTAGTAGGTCCCTGCGGGGGTCGTCCCGAGGATCTTGCAGAGCGGTACCCACTTGCGGAAGACGCTCTTGAGCGCCTGCTTCACCGGGTCGCCGGTCGCCCAGGTGGAGTTCTGGATGTTGGCCAGGCTCTGGTTGTAGCCGGGGAAGTCCGTCGTGCAACCACCGATCGCCGGATAGCTGCTGGGGTCCCATGGAGTGGACAGCGCGTTCGCCTGACGGACGGCGAACTCGGTCTGCACGTTCCCGACGTTCGAGCCGGCGGGAGAGTCGTAGGCGACGTCGCCGGTGCAGTAGGGGCTGGCCGAGCCGGGCTCGTACAGGGTCCCGACAGGACCGTTCAGGCCGCTGGCGGGGCCGCAGACGTCTCCGACGGCGACGAACGCCGGGTCGAACGCCTCGACCGTGAAGTTGGCGATCGGTTTGGCGAGGGTGACGGTGTAGAAGTAGCCGTTCGGGGAGTAGTCGGTGTTCGTCGCCCCCGTGCACCCGTCGGCGCCGTTGCACACGCCGTCCTGGAACGCGTCGCCAAAGCTCTTGAGCGAGGCCAGGCTGCCGACGTTGGCCCAGAAGTTGCCGGTACTGGGACAGTTGGCGCTGGCGACATGATCGGTGGACGGGTCGTTGCCGAACTCGTTGCACGGGCTCCCCATCGCCACGGGCCCGGCATAGTCGGCCACCGCGGTCCGCGTCACCGCGGTGGTGGGGACCCCGAGGAGCGCCCCGAACCAGTTGTCGACCTGCGAGGTGACCGTCACCTTGAGCCGGGTCGGCTTGTCGGCCACGACGGCTTGGACGCTGACCGCGGGCGCACTGGCGAAGCCGTTCTGCCGCGAGAAGCTCTGCGCGACGGCCGCCGCCGTGACGGGGTCCGCCGGCAGGTTGACGACGCCGGCCAGCGCCGCGGCGTCGGCTGCCCGCTGCTCCTGCTCGCCGACGACGTACCAGTGGCCGACGTCGATGGTGAAGGCGCAGATGCTGAGGAACACGATCATCAACATCGCGGTCAGGATGGCGATCACGCCGCTGTCCCGACGACGACGGCTCCGGGCCAGCAGCCGGCGGAGCCGCCTCACTTGCAGCCGCTCGTCGTCGGCATGGGCTCGAGGGACATGACCGTGTGCTCCTTGAGCACGATGGGCGAGGTGAAGATCGCGTTCGTGATCCACTGGTGCTTGAGTTCCATGTAGATCCCGATGGTGTCGTGAGCCGGGTCGCCGGGGCAGGCGTTCTGCTGCAGAGCCGTCCACCCGGTGTAGGCCGCCGGGAGGATGAACTTCTTGTTCACGTTGTCCCAGGTGAACTTCACGCAGGTGGTGCAGCTGGTGAACGAGCTGCTGCCGCCGACGGGGTTGCCGTTGCTGTCGGCTTGGTAGACCCACATGGCCTGCAGCCCGGACATGTCGATGCCGGTCGACCCGTTCTGGACCTGGAGGGCCGCGTCCTGGGCGAAGGTGCTGACCCGCGGCTCGGCCGAGGCGATGCGGGCGCCGGCCCGGACGGCGGACACGACGCCCAGCCAGTCCTTGAAGAGGAGCCCGAACTCGAAGATCGCGAAGAAGATCACGAGGATGACCGGGAGCACCAGGGCCGCTTCGACCGCGGCGGCACCGCGGCTGCGGTCGCCGAGCGGGCGGGCCCGTCTGAGGTGGTACATCCGTGCTCCGTTCGGAATATCGATGACGCGGACCGGGCCGGGGGCAGGCCGGGGAGAGGGATCGCGTGGGTGGTTCGTGTCGAATGTACGGATGCCCGGAGCCGGGTGACGGACTTCGCGGGGGATGTGGACGTTCGGACGACCCAGGTCTGTCCGAGCGGTTGACGAAGGTCGGCCGACGGCCGGATCATCCTCGAGACTGCGGCGCGACAACCGAGTCAAGAAATCCGACGAAAACATCGCATGGGGACCCCTGATGTGTTCATAATGAGAGGGCGATGGCGTCCTTCACCCCCTGGGAGGACGCCATTCGCTTGCCCGGGATCTGTGAACCCCGCCCGGGGATCGGTGCACGATCACTGCGTCGGGGTTTCCTCCGGCTCCAGAGGGTCAGCACGACCATTCCCGCGATCGGATAGCACCCGCTGACGAGGACCTGCCACCACGAGTAGTGGAGCTCGCGCAGGTCGCGCACCGGCATCAGCCAGAACGGTCCGATGAGGAACGGCAGTCCCAGGACCCAGAGGGTGACCCACTCACGATCGGCCGCGAGCACGAGCGCGACGGGCGCGAACCAGATCCAGTGATGACTCCATGACACCGGTGACGCGAGCAGGCCCCCGAGAGCGAGCGCGAGCACCGCCCCGAGGTCATCGCCGCGGGCTAGTGCCCGACGCGCCGCGAGCACCCCCATCCCGACCCCGACCAGGCACCCGATCACCGTCAGCGTGAGCGGGAGCGAAGCAGCGTGGAAGATCCGGTCGAGGAAGGCCGTCAGCGACTGGTTGTCGCTCGCGAACGGGCGCCCCGGACCGAACCGCCCCAGCGCGAGGAACCCGCCGCTCCAGTACCTCCAGGTGGCGCCCGGGTCGAACGCCGCACCGACACCCACCGAGACAAGGAGCCCCAGCAGAGACCGGCCGACCGACCTCCAGTCCCGCTTGAGGACGAAGTAGAGGACGAACACCGCCGGTATCAGCTTGATCCCCGCTGCCAGGCCGACGAGGTATCCCTGACGCCCCCTGCTGACGAGCAGGAGGTCGACCAGCACCATCGCCATCAGGATCGTGTTGACCTGGCCGAGGACCAGCCCCTGGGAGAACGGCTCGGACCACGCCACGGCCGCAGACACGGCTATCGAGACGGGCAGGCGCAGCCCGGCGCGCCGGCCCACCACCACCATCGCGACAGCGAAGCCGGTCAGCGAGACACCGGTGAAGCCCCACCGGGCCACGGCCTCGGGAAGCCCGGACAAGGGGGTGAAGATCGCCGCGCCGAACGGCGGATAGGTGAAGTACAACCCGTGGACCGACACGGCATACAGGTCCTCGCCGCGCAGCAGCGCCAGCGCCCCGCGCTGGTAGACGTCCAGATCGACCCAGTGGGCGCTCGGCGAAGCCACCACGGCCGACCACCTGAAGACGGCCAGGAGGAGAGCGGCCATCGTGACCGCCGTCGTCGCCAGGGGCCAGCGCCGTGGCGGATGCACCGTCATGCGGTGCGTCATGCGGTGCGTCATGCGGGTCCTCATGCGGGTCGTCATGCGGGTCCTCATGCCGGCCGCCCCAGGCTCGGCGTCCGTGACAGGCTGACGTCGTCCGGAACCGTTCGCGGGTCGCCCGTGGGCGTCGCCCCGCTCCACCGACGTTGGGCTGGTCCCTCGACGACGCGCCAGAGGAGCCAGGCCACCGGTAGCGCGGCTATTCCTCCGACGAGTCGGGGAAGAGGGACGCCCAGGACGTGCATCAGCTCCATGAGGGGCAGATTCACGAGGTAGATGCCGTAGGAGACCCGCCCGACGGCCACGAGGGGGGACCAGCTGAGAAGTCGTGCGAGCCAGGTATGCGGGAGGCGGATGACGCGACACAGGAGCAGGCCGACGAGACCGGCGGTGACGGAGACCTGGAGCAGTCCACGTCGGGCCAGCAGCATCGTCACGACGATGGTGAGGAGAGCGACGAGCAGCGAGGTCCAGGACCCCGTGACGCCGAGACGCCGAGACGCTGTCTCGAGCGACGGACTCGCGACCGTGCGGGCCCACATGGCGACCTCCGCGCCGACGGCCAGGCTACCCACCCACGTCGTCGGGAGGAAGTAGAGATTAAGGGCTGTGTGCACCTGAAGGGCTGCCATCAGCACCAGGCACGGGACGGACAGCCGGACGACCACCCAGACGAGTGCACGCAGCCTCGACGCGTCCGCCCGGGACAGGACGACCGCGACGACGACCGGCCACACGAGGTAGAAGTGCTCCTCGACG
>NZ_JANXRJ010000105.1 GCF_025353065.1 Lapillicoccus sp. | reverse complement strand
GTGACAGCCGGTGAAGCTGAAGACCGCACTCGTTCGAATGACTTCATGTGATGGTCGTAGGCTCTCCAAAGCGTTTAACCCGAAGGTGCCCCACTTCGCCGCGTAGCGGCCATCGCGGGACGAAGCCCGGCGCCTGGCCCGTGGGATCTGACATCGTTGCCAAAGTTTACCAGGCACTGCTGGGTGGCTTCGTCAGAAACCAGGGAGGGAAGAAAGCGCTCAGGTCCCAGTTCTCTTAGGAAAGCGAGCACTCCCCCCGTCTCGTCGCTCGGAGTCGTGTGGCTTCACGTGGAGAGCTGTGTGAAGTGAATCGGTGAAGCTGGTAACTGAGAAGGATATTTCAGTCCAGCGGCCGACCGATACTTCGTTGGCGCTATTCACGAAGTGCAGCACGATATCGTTGCCACTGACGACCACCCGTTCCGGAGTGCCATGTACCACCTTGTTGGTGACGTCACGAAGCGTCACCGCGGAGGCAGACCCGTCGGAGCGTGTTAGTACCCCGGTAATCGGAATCCTTTGATCGACTATCGACGCAGTCTCCCGAACCTCTACAGCCAAAGCTCTGATGGCCATTTGCGCGAGCGCCGCGATTAGGTTCTCGGACTCATCCACAACCCTGTAGGTGCCCGGATGCAGTGCCCAAAGTTCGGCGATTGCACGCAGAAAGCTCCAAGTCAGGCGAACATCGGGATTGGCTTCCATCAAGCACCACCTCCGAAAGCAGCCTGACCGAGCGGCGGCTCCTTGTCTACCCAACAGCCACGGGGTGCGTCTATCCGCCGCGAGAGCGGCTGTCCCACACCGCCGCGAATCGGCGTCGGTTGTGGTTGAACTGATCTGGAAGTGTCGCCCCAGGTTTTCGGAATTAGCTCCTGTTGCTTGCTGACGCTGTCTGGGCCACCTCGATCGCGCGGCCGCCCTTCGGGGTGGAAGGGGGTGGAAGGCGGGGTCGTTCTTCCTGGTCGACCCGGGCGGCTGGGCGGTGTCGCTTTGGCGTCAGTTGAGTCCGACCGAGAAGACCAGGGTGCCCCAGTTTCGTCGGCGGTCTGGTGTCTGACTTCTCGGGGGCGGAACGTACTCGGTGGCAAGCCATACGGCGGTACCGGAGCGGTTGATGCTCGCGTAGGAGTAGTCGCCCCACCGGGTGGCCTTCTTGTCGTACGGGCCGGTGCCGGCCGCTGCGACGGTCGGGGCTCTGAAGTTGGCGGCGCCAGCTCCCAGGGTCGCGTAGGCGGCACTGGGAAAAGTCGGCGGACCGGTCAGGGTGAAGGTCATCGCAGCGCGGCCGAAGGCGTCGGCCTGAAGGGCGGGGTACAGGATGTACGCGCCGGACTTGACGACGTATCCCTGACGGTCGATGTGGGCAGCAGCCACCACACCTCCGCGGAGGGTGGGGACGACCGAGAACCATGCGGCCCCGGCTCGTTCGGCGGTGTCTCCGGGGATGGTCACCGCCGTCGTCAGCGCCCCCCACAACCGGCCGCCAGTGAACTGGGCTTGCTGCATGCGGTCGTCCCCGGAGTCGATGTTGCTGGCCGAGCCACGCTGCGCCGCCGGTGGCGGGACGCCGTAGGCCTGCGAGGAGATCACCACACTGGACAGGGTGGGCATGCCCCCGGCCGCGACCTTGGCCCCGCCGGTGATCGCCCAAACCCCGAGCCGGGAGTCGAACGTCCCGTTCGGGTCCAAGGAGCTCAGGAAGTACTCGGCCGGTTCTGCCCCTGACGTGGTGGCCGGCTGGACGGACGCGGCGAGGGCACCGTCGACACTCAGGTCGCCGAAGTGGACGATATGAGCCGCCGGCCGTCCGGCGAGAAGGTCGGCTTTAGCGACGGCGTAGATCTGCGCCCCGTTGAACTCGGGGCCGTTGACGGAGAACTCGTTGGTGCTCAGGTACACGTTGTTCTGGTCGATACCCAGGAGAGGCTGGTCCCCCAGACAGGGGCACCCGGGATTGCGCGGTTCTCCCAGACGGCCGTCGTCGGTGGTGTCGAGGCGGTACTGCGTCCAGATGCTCGTTGGATCACCTGAGGTGTTCACGGCCAGGTCCGCCCGGGTCTGGCCGGTGGCGAAGTCGATGAACAAGATGACGGCATACCAGGTGTGGGTGGCCGGCTCGAAGTAGCAGCGTGGGTCCGACGTGAACTCCGTAGAACCCTCGTTGAAGAGGTCGTTGACGTTGAACGGACCGCGCACCCGGGTGCCATTGGTGCGGTAGATGCTGTAGGCCGAGTTGACCGCCTCCAGGATGAAGCCGTCGCCGACGCAGAGCCCCTGGTCCGGGGGCTCGAACTCAGAGTTGAAGTTCGTGTCCCGGCTGTCGTGGCTGCTGACACCGTCGAAGCTGCGCTGCAATCCGACGCTCGACTGGGCAGGGGGTGTCGCCGCTGCGGGGTGAGCCATCGAGGCCGACCGCCCCGGCACCCGCGGAATAGCCCGCACTCCTCGCGGATGAGCATCGGCCTGACCCGCGGACCTCGCAGTCCGTAGGCCCGGCGCCGGACCGTCCAGGGCTCGGGCCATCAGCCCCGCCCGGCCCGAAGAGTAGACAGACCCCGCTGGTGGTTCCTGTGCCGGGGCTGCTGCGCCGGTCAACGCGGCTGTCACAGCAGCAACACCGGCAAGGGCAATGAGACGACGAGGTACACAACGCATGGTTCCTCCTCAGACCCCCGCCCGATGCAGGCCGCGGCAAGGCCTAATCAACTCCGCCGCGACGAG
>NZ_JANXRJ010000094.1 GCF_025353065.1 Lapillicoccus sp. | reverse complement strand
ACCATCTTCGCGCCGGCGTCCTGGTGCTGGCCCTCGCCGGCGAAGGCGATCGACAGCGTCTCGCCGGAGGCGCGCTCACCGAGCAGGTAGCAAGCCGGGTACTTCATCGTCACCTTGGAGCCGATGTTGCCGTCGATCCACTCCATCCGACCACCCTCGTGCACCGCGGTGCGCTTGGTGACCAGGTTGTAGACGTTGTTCGACCAGTTCTGGATCGTCGTGTAACGGCAACGGCCGCCACGCTTGACCAGGATTTCGACCACGGCCGAGTGCAGGCTGTCGCTGCTGTAGGTCGGGGCCGTGCAGCCCTCGACGTAGTGCACGCTCGAGCCCTCGTCGGCGATGATCAGGGTGCGCTCGAACTGGCCCATGTTCTCGGTGTTGATCCGGAAGTACGCCTGCAGCGGGATGTCGACCTTGACGTTCGGCGGGACGTAGATGAACGAGCCGCCGGACCACACCGCGGTGTTGAGGGAGGCGAACTTGTTGTCGCCGGCCGGGATCACCGAGGTGAAGTACTCCCGGAAGAGCTCCTCGTGCTCGCGCAGCGCGGTGTCGGTGTCGACGAAGAGGACGCCCTTCTCCTCGAGGTCCTCACGGATCTGGTGGTAGACGACCTCGGACTCGTACTGCGCGGCGACCCCACCGATGAGGCGCTGCTTCTCGGCCTCGGGGATGCCGAGCCGGTCGTAGGTGTTCTTGATGTCCGCAGGCAGCTCGTCCCAGGTCGTGGCCTGCTTCTCGGTCGAGCGGACGAAGTACTTGATGTTCTGGAAGTCGATGCCGGTGAGGTCGGACCCCCAGGTCGGCATCGGCTTCTTACCGAAGAGGCGCAACGACTTCAGGCGCAGGTCGAGCATCCACTGGGGCTCGTTCTTCAGCGCGCTGATGTTGCGCACGACGTCGTCGCTGAGGCCGCGCTTCGCGGTGGACCCCGCGGTGTCGGTGTCGGCCCAGCCGTACTCGTAGCGACCGAGGTCCTTGAGGCCGGGGTTGAGCTCTTCGATGTGCGTGGTCATCGCGAGGACCTTTCGTGGGGGTGGTCGGGGACTGCGTGCTGGTGTTTCGGGCCCTTGTGGTTCAAGGCCGGACGGCCTGCCGGTGTTCCCGCCTGGCCGGTCGGGGTGGGGCTGGCGGTCGGGATGAAGGTCGTGCAGACGTGCGCACCACCGGCCAGGGTGGCCAGCCGCTGGACGTGGACGCCGAGCAGGCGCGAGATCGCGTCGGTCTCCGCGTCGCAGAACGCGGGGAACTCCTCGGCGACCCGACCGACCGGGCAGTGGCCCTGGCAGAGCTGGATGCCGGTGAAGGGGCCCACGCCGTCGCCGACGGGCCGGGCGGAGGCGGCGTAGCCGTCCTCGGTGAGGGCCGCCACGAGGGCGTCGACCCGGTCGTGAGGGAGGTCGCCGGCGGCAGCCAGGCGTCCGGCATACCGAGTCTCGAGGCCGGCCACCCGCTCACGGGCGAAGGCCTCGACGGCCGCGGGACCGGCCTGGGCGGCGAGGAACCGCAGCGTCTGGGCGGCGAGCTCGTCGTAGTCGTCGGCGAGTGCGCGGTGACCCACCCCGGAGACGACCCAGGAGCGGGCGGGGCGGCCGCGCCCCCGGGAGGCCGTGGACGAGGGGTCGTGCTCCTCGACGACGGACTGCTCGGCCAGGGCGTCGAGGTGGCGACGGACGGCGGCCGGGGTGAGGCCTAGGCGGCGGCCGAGCTCGGCCGCGGTCAGGGGCCCGTGCTCCGAGACGGCTTCGAGGACCCGCTCGCGGGTGCGCTGCTCGAGGTGCTGCGAGACCTGCTCGCAGTCGGCCGGGGGCGCGCTCTCGATAAACACCACATGATTGTGACGTAATTGATCAGGATCCCGATAGGAAGGCATACCTAACCCGCGACGGGGCGGGAAGGGAGCTCCTCATCAGCCAGAGAATCACCCCCACCGGGTCGGTGGGGGTGATTCTCTGGCTGGTTGCCGGGCGGTGCGCGGGTAAGCCCTCGGTATGCCGGTCAGCTCGGTATGCCGGTCAGCTCTGCTGCTGCTGCGCGATCTGGGCGGCTCCGTTGCCGAAGACGCGGATCGCGTAGAAGTCCGAGAACTCGGGGCCCAGCAGCTTGTGGCTGACCTTGACGTTGAAGCTCCCGGTGAGCATCACCGTGTGGTCCTGGGTGATCGGGGTGCCGGTCTTGGCGAACTTCACGTCGATGTCGAGGTCGTGCACCAGCGTGACGCTGTTGAGGATCACGAAGGCCTCGAGGTCCTTGACATAGCTGAAGGGCTGGCCGGGGAGCATGCCGCCCCAGTTGAACCGGACACCCAGGGAGAACGAGGTGTTCGAGAAGCCCGGGAGGTTCACCTCGTAGAGGATGGGGTCGGTGAGCGACTGCGGTGTGCTCGACCAGCCCTCCCACGAGGCGACCTGGTTGGGGTCGACACCTGGCGGCAGCGCCGAGGCGAACTCCGGCATCGTGACGACGGTGTTGGACTTCACCAGCGTGCAGACCTTGTCGACGAGGTTGACGACCGCGGTCGCCGTGTCGACTGCAGATTCTCCGCCCATGGCTAGGCCACCATTCCTGAGTTCTCGGTCCAGCTGGAGTCGACGGCAGCCACCACGGCCGCGTCGTCGGGCACCTCGCCGGTGGCCACCGTGGGGGTCATCGGCTTGGCGAGCTTGACGTCCTTCTGGTCGGTCGTGGTCCCCGGGTCGGTCGTGGTCCCCGGGTCGGTCGTGGTCCCCGGGTCCGTCGTGGTCCCCGGGTCCGTCGTGGTCCCCGGGTCCGTCGTGGACGGGTCCGTCGTGGACGGGTCCGTCGAGCCGGTGTCATCCGGTGGCGGGTCGTCGACGGTGGAGGTGTTGTCGGTCATGGCAGTCGGTCCCTTCGTGTGTCCGCACCACAGAGCCGGGGCGGGAAAGGCGGAAATCGCCTGTGTCAGTAAGAGGGACGGCGATGACGACTGATACCTGCCGGATCGACCTAGGCCGCCACCGAGGCGCTGGTGATGACGAGGATCGGGGTGTCGACGAAGTCGGTCGTGAGGGTGACGGTGCGTGGGGAACCGGCGACCGGGGTCACCGTCACCTGCACCGACGCCGCCAGTCCCGAGACCACCACGTCGAGGGGGACGAGGGCATGGACCGAGTCCACCCGGTGGGTCGGTGTCAGGGTCAGGGCCACGACCGCGACATCGGGGTATGCCGTCAGGGTCGTGATGACGTCGAGCTGGCTGACGCCCGCGGCCGCGAAGTCGAAGGCGGCGTTGTAGGACAACGGGTGCTGGACCTGGGTCACCGTCGTGACCGCCAGGTCGATGTAGTCGAAGATCTGGGACCGCGGCATGGGGTTCGTCAACGCCAGGTCGCGTCGCACCACCGTGGGGACCGAGACCTCCGGCAGCGCCACGACGGTCGACGCCCCGCCGGACAGCACCTGGTCGACGCCGGCCACGACCGGCCCGCCCGGCGTCACCGCTGCGACGGCCGCCACGAGCAGCGGTACCGGTCCCGCGTTGGTGACCGTCACCGACGGGCTGCCGTCGGTGGCCGAGGTCAGCGAGACGTCATCGGTACCTGCGGTCTCGTTGAGGCTGAGCACGAGCGAGGTGCCGATCGGCGTGGGGTAGACGTCGTCCAGCCGGACCATCAGCTCGCCGGACAGCTGTGTGGTCGTCGAGGCCAGCTGGCTGAGCAGCGTGTTGACGTTGCACACCGCGGGGATCTGCGCGGTGTCGCCGACCGACATGGTCATCACCACGGACTGGGGGCCCGAGCCGTCCGCGATGTGGGCGGTCGCCCCGGCGAAGGTGGGGAAGCTGGACGGGGTGCGCGGGTCCATCCCGGTCGGGAGCGTCAGGGTCAGGGCTCGACCGCCGGCCTCGGGGATCGCTCCGAGGTCGTGGGCGAGCTGGGCCAGCTCGACGGGATCGACGACGGGCGCCAGGGCGAAGGTGAAGTCGAACCGGCACCCGCTCGTCGTGGTCGTCGAGTCGTCCACCACGGCCCGGCAGGCGGCCGCCGTCCCGGACCGTCCGCGGATGATCCCGTAGGACTGGGGGACGATCACGACGGTGCCCGTGACCTGGCCGAGGTAGAGGCGGCGCAGCGACGGATAGCGGGTCGGCACATCCCCGAGCGAGGTCAGCTCACGGAACTCCGAGCGCGTGCTCGAGAAGCTGACCAGGTCGTTGATGTCGATGATCGTCCGGGTGCTCGACGCCGCCGTGATCGTGAACCTCGACCGGTAGACGTCATGGCCGTACCGCGTGCCGAGGGCCAGCGTGTCGCTGCGCGGGTCGACCGACGAGGTCCATACCGGCTCGGGCGGTGTCGGACCGGGGTCGTCGATGGGAACCCGACGGAGGGGGATCTCACGCAGGGGGACCTCACGCAGGGGGATCTCACGCTGGGGGCCGTCGAGCGTGGCCACCGGGAGCAGCTGACGGACCTCGAGGGACGGCGCGGCGACCAGCGACGCCTCGGGCAGACGGCCGGGGAACCCACCGCCCGGGAACCACCGGATCGGCGGCTGCCACTCCCGCCACGCGCGGTAAAACGAGGTGGCGACGAGGCTCGCCGTGCCGCTCGATACGAGGTTCTCGTAGGCGACCACGACGCTGGCGCCCACCAGCGAGCCCGTCAGGGTCAGCGCGCCCGGGTCGGCCACGACGACGGTCATGGGGATCGTCAGCGTCTGGTCGGCGCCGAGCGGGTCCTTGCCGACCAGCGACCACGAGACGGACAGGCCGTCCATCGGGATCGGCCGGTAGGTGACCGTGGGTGCGGTCGCGCGGGCGGCCGCGAGGTCGGGCGGCTCCGAGACCGTGACCGTCATCGTCACCGATGCCGTGTCGAAGGGGTCCCCGCTGCTGGCGTCGACACCAGAGACGATCGCCGCGAAGGCGAACCCGGGGTCGGGGTCGCCGGCCGGCGCCAACGCGGGCAGGTACCACCCGACGGTGGGGTCGAAACGGTCGGAGAAGACGCTCCCCGACCGGCTCGACTCCAGCGGGAGGCTCTCGGACGTCCCGGTGTCGACCGCGATCAGTCGCGGGCCCAGGTCGAACCGTGTCAGGAGGAGGCCCGGCATGGCCGGTCCTGTCCAGCCCACTCCGCCCAAACCTGCCAATCCGCCCACTCCGCCCACCCCTCTCAGGCCGGGGTGTTGAGGATGTAGGTGTTGATGACCGCCACCTTGTCCTGCGGCGGCTCGGGCAGGTGCACCGGAAGGGGGTTGAGGTACTTGATCCGTCCCTGCGGCACCGGCACGACGATGGGTTGGGGGCTCGAGTACTCCACCGGGTCGTCGGTGAAGTTCGGGCCCGAGATGCTGACGTCGATGGTGTAGCTCAGCTCCGTGGCCATCACGTACTTGTCGGAGAACACCTCCCAGAGGGCGTTCATCTGGTTGGCGTTCGTCACGACGACGGGCGGATAGGAGTCTCCGCCGATGGTCGGCGTCAGGGTGATGGTGATGTTCGACTTCGGCAGCTTGCGGTCGATGAGGAAACGGGTGAAGACGTAACCGACCTGGGCGGCCGTGAGGACCGGGACGTGGTCCATCGAGGCCGGCTCGACGAGCTCCACGACCAGACCACCACTGCCCGGGACGGTCAGCGCGGCGGAGAGGTTGACGCGGGGGTCGTTGCCGTCGAACACGAGACGTCGCCGGAGCAGGACCTGGTCGGTGGGCCACCCGGGCAGGTCCTTGTCGAGCCGCAGCCAGTTGAGGTTGACGATGTCCTTGGCGTTGTCCGCGGTCCAGATCGCGGGCTCGACCTCGCCCTTCGGGTCCTTCGCCCCCATCGTGTAGTGGAAGCCCTGGCCGAGGATGCGCAGGTTTGGCTTGCCGTCGGCCGTCAGCACGTTGTCGTAGTCGGGGTAGCCCGCCTCGAGCTGGGCCGAGACCAGCGGGTCCTTGAGGTCCGTGCCGTCAGCCAGCTTCTCGCCGAAGTTGATGGCGCAGGTGGCGGCGATCTGGACCTTCTGGAAGTACTTGCCGATGTCGACGACGGCGATGTACTTGCCGGGGTCCGCCTTGACCGCCAGGGTCAGGTCGTTGAGGTCACCGGAGACGGTCTGGTCGACGGAGATCGTCTCGTTGAGGATGATCGTCTGCGAGAGGTTGATGCTCCGGCGCTGGTAGTCGGACTTGACGGCGACCGACGATCCGCCGAAGAGGCTGGAGAACCAGCCCCGGTCCGTCGTCGCCTGGGAGTCGGTCTTGCTCGGGTCCCAGTCGAAGATGTCGGCCTTGACGAGGTTCATCGCCGTGGTCCGCATCTCCTCGACCTGCTTGTCGATCCACTCCTTGGTCTTGGCGTCCAGGACGCTGCCGTTCTCCGTGATCGAGGTGGTGATGCCCCCGCTGGTCACGCAGTTGGAGTATGCCGCGCTCGCCGAGAACGAGTCGATGCCGAGGAAGCCACCGGCCGAGACGGCCAGGGAGAAGGAGTCGTACACCTTGTCCACGTCGACGTTGACCGTGGCCGTCACGCCGTTGATGTAGAACGACTCCTTGAGGGAGTTGTTGACGACGAAGGGTGAGACCCCGTTCTCGAGGCTCCCGACGATCGCGCCGGCGGCCAGCTCGTTGCAGGTGACGAGGAACGAGGCGTAGCCGTGCTCCTCGATGCTGCCCTTGGCGTTGTTCTGCCCGTGGAGGTACATCGGCGACGTGGTCCCGTCCGACGCCTGGACGAGCTCCGGGATGAGGAGCTCGACAGCGGAGGCCGTGATGGGGACGCACCCCAGGCGCGGGTCCGGCTCGCCACCGGCATACAGGCCGAAGAACCCTCCCAGACGCGGGGGCACCGGCCCGTGGTCGGCCGCCTTGATCTTGTCGATCGCCCCGGAGATCACGCTGTCCGGGATGGCGAAGGTGGTGGTGAAGGTGCAGAAGCCCCCGCCCGCCTCGACGGAGCCGTTGGTCGTGTTGGCGTCGGTCACCCCGATCGAGGTCTCCTCGGTCATCAGGCCCTTGAAGACCGTCATCCCGAAGTCGAAGTCCGCCGGCGCGGTCTGCTTCTTGGCGAGGTAGACCCGCTGCGGCTGGAAGTAGTACTGCATCGGCAGCCCGGCGGCCTTGAGCGCCGGGTTGTTCGCGTCCGGGTAGACCTGGAGCGCGTAGGAGGCACCCGTCTCGTCGTTGACGGTGACGAGGACGAAGTCGGGCCCGAACAGGGGTCCGAGGCCGGATGTGAAGTCGGTCATGACTGCTCCTTCTGCTGGGTGTCTGCAGGGCCCCGAGACGGGCGCGGCGTTCACCGGAAGGAGCAGGGGTCGAGGGGGCCTGATACGCCGACGGCGCCGACTCCATCGCTGACAGCGGATGGGGTCGGCGCCGATCGATCGGGACGCCGGAGCGACGGGGTCAGACGGCGAGGAACTCCAGGACCACCCGGTTGAACTCGTCCGTGTGGCTCACGGTGATCCCGTGCGGGCCACCCGCCACGACGTGCAGACGGCTACCGGCGATCGCCTCGTGGGTGCGCTGACCCGAGGCCTCGATGGGCACGGTGCCGTCGCTGTCCCCGTGGATGACCAGCGTCGGTACGGTGACCTTGGTCAGGTCGTCGCGGAAGTCGGTCTCGCCGAAGGCGGCGATGCACTCGACGGCGGCCGTCAGCTCGGCCGTCTTCTCGAGCTCGAGGGCGTCCTGCCGATCCTGCTCGGTCACCTTCAGCTCACCGTCGGCCGAGAAGAAACCGGTCGTGAACGTGTCGAAGAAGCCCTCGCGGTCGGCCCGCAGACCGTCCTGCATGCCCTTCACGTCAGCCTCGTCGAGGGCCCCGTCCGGGTTGTCGTCGGTCTTCAGCAGGTAGGGGGGAACCGCCGAGGCGAAGACGACGCTGTGGAGACGGTCCTGGCCGAACGTCCCGATGTAGCGCGCGATCTCGCCGCCGCCCATCGAGAAGCCGACGAGGGTCGCGTCGGTCAGGTCGAGCTGCTCGAGCACCGCCGCGAGGTCGGCGGCGAAGGTGTCGTAGTCGTTGCCCGTGCCCGGCTTGTCGGAGTCGCCGAAACCGCGGCGGTCGTAGGTGACGACGCGGAAGCCGGCCGCCTGGAACGCCGGCACCTGGCCCGCCCAGGACTTGCCGGTCAGGGGCCAGCCGTGGATGAGGACGACGGCGCGGCCGTCGCCCCCGGTGTCGTCCACGTGGATGGCTACTCCGCCGGATCCGTTGACGGTGGTCATGGTGGTCACCTTTCGTCGAGCGCGAACGGCGACTGCCGCTCGTCGCAGGGAGTACCCCGCCCGGCGTCGATCTATGCCCCTGCCCGGCGTGGCGAACCTCTCCCCGTGCTGCGCCATCCCCTCGGGCCGCGGCTCCGAAGACGCAATGTCACCGTTCCTCCCCGCCCGACCGCCCGGCATACCGCCGCGGTCCCTCACCTAGAATTTGACCGTGACTCCACCGCCGCCCGCCGTGCTCCTCGACGGCCTCGAGCGACGCTTCGGTGACGTCAGGGCCGTCGACGGGATGACGTGGAGCGCCGCGGGCGGTTCCGTGACGGCGGTGCTCGGACCCAACGGCGCCGGCAAGACGACCGCGATCGAGTGCGCCGTCGGGCTGCAACGCGCCGACGGCGGATCCGTCCGGGTCCTCGGCGTGGACCCGTGGCAGTCACGTCCGGAGCACCGAGCGCGAGTCGGGGTGATGCTCCAGTCCGGAGGACTTCCCAACGGCACCAAGCCGATCCGCCTGCTGCGCCACCTCGCCGCCCTGTATGCCGCGCCCGCCGACGTCGACGCCCTCGCCGCCCGACTCGGGATCGACCGTTTCGCCGGGACGACCGTCCGCCGCCTCTCCGGGGGCCAGAAGCAGCGCGTCTCGCTCGCTGCCGCACTCATCGGACGTCCGGAGGTCGTCTTCCTCGACGAGCCGACGGCTGGGCTCGACCCGCACGGCCGGCTCGACGTCTACGACCTCGTCGAGCAGCTGCGTGACGAGGGCACGACCGTCGTCGTGACGACGCACTCGTTCGAGGAGGCCGAGCGACTCGCCGACCACCTCGTCATCATCAGCGAGGGCCGCACCGTCGCCGAAGGTCCGGTCGCCGACGTCATCGGATCCGCATCGCTCGAGACCGTCTACTTCGACCTCACCCGAAAGGTCCGACGATGAGCGCCACCGAGTCCGGTCTCGGACCAGCCACCGCCTCGGGCCTCGGCCCCCTGCCCGCAGGCGGTCCGGCGCCGACGCTGACGCGGGTCCTGGCCCAGGCCCGCTTCGAGCTCGGCACCCTGCTCCGCAACGGCGAGCAGCTGCTCGTGGCGCTGGTCCTCCCCCTCGGTGCGCTCGTCGGACTGGCCCTGTCGACGTCTCCCTCGCTCGGCTCCGGCCGCCGGATCGACCTCGCCGTGCCGGGCATCCTCGCCCTGTGCGTCATCTCGGCCGCCTTCACCTCGCAAGCGATCTCGACCGCCTTCGACCGCCGGTATGCCGTCCTGCGCCTTCTCGGCACGACACCGGTCGGGCGCGATGGGCTGCTGTGGGCGAAGGCCCTCGCGACGATCGCGGTCGAGGTGCTCCAGTGGGTGGTGCTCGGCGTGGTCGGCGTCGTCCTCGGGTGGCACCCCGCCGCGGCATCCTGGTTCCCCGCGCTGCTCTTCCTCCTCGCCGGCACCTGGGCCTTCGTCGCCCTCGCCCTGCTCCTCGCCGGGACGCTGCGCGCCGAGGGCGTGCTCGCCGTCGCCAACTTGCTGTGGATCCTCCTGCTCGGCCTCGGCGGGGTCATCGTGCCGCGCTCCGAGCTGCCGGCGGGGCTGGCCCACGTGGCCGCCGTGCTGCCGTCCTCGGCGCTCGCCGACGGGTTGCGGACGGCGTTCGTCGACGGTCAGGTGGCGGGAATACCGTTGCTGCTGCTAGTGATCTGGGGAGGCGTGGCAACCCTGCTGGCCCGGCGGACCTTCCGCTGGTCGGACTGAGGCGCCGGCCGCTACCCGCCCGGAACTGTCCACGTGCAGAACCGGTCACGTGCTGACTTCTGCCCGCCCCTCACGCTGACGCCTCGCTCAGAACTGGGCACGTGACGAGGTCTGCCCGCCCCTCACGCTGACGCCCCGCACAGAACGGGGCACGTGACGAGGTCTGCACGGCCGTCCGCGCCCGCTGAAGCAGTCGCGGCATACGGTGGCGGCATGGGACCCCAGCCGCGACTGCGCCCGATAGCCGACGACGACATCCTGACCGTCCTCGACCTCAACGACCGCGACGTCGAGCTCCTCGCGCCGCTCGACGCCGGCCGGCTCGACCAGCTGCGCGGGTGGGCGGACCGCGCCGACGTCATCGACCTCGGCGAACAGATCGCGGGCTTCGTCGTCACGTTCGCCGCGGGCACGGCCTACGACTCGCCGAACTACCGCTGGTTCGGCGAGCGGTTCGGCGACGACTTCGCCTACCTCGACCGCATCGTGATCGGAGCGGAGTTCCGCCGGCGCGGGCTGGCGCGTTTCGTCTACGACACCATCGAGGCCGAGGCCGCGCAGGTCGGCCGACTGGCCCTCGAGGTCAACGTGGAGCCGCCGAACGAGGTGTCGCTGGCGTTCCACCGCGGTCGCGGCTACGTCGACCTCGACTCGCGCGGAGAGCCCGGTCACGTCGTGACCCTCATGGCCAAGGAGCTCTGAGCCCGGTCCGGGCAGGGCGCCCTCAGCGGCGCCCTCCAGCGCGGGCACCTACGCTGGATCTCGTGCCCGACTCCGCTCCTCCCTCGTCCGCCCCCCGCCTCGATCCGGCCGCTTCGCAGGACTCCCCCGCGTCAACCCGCCCGAACTCGCTGCAGAGCGGCTTCCGGGCACCCGACCACCGCGTCGTCCAGTGGTGGACCATGGCCACCCTCGTCGCCAACGCCGTGATTATCCTCACGGGCGGGCTCGTCCGGCTCACCGGATCGGGCCTCGGCTGCCCGACGTGGCCGCGGTGCACCGACAACTCCTTCGTGCCGCACGCCGAGCTGGGCGTCCACGGCATCATCGAGTTCAGCAACCGGATGCTCACCTACGTCCTCATCGCCGTCGTCATCGCGACGGTCGTCGTCGTCTGGCGATGGGCCGGCACGAGCAGGTCGCTGCGGTGGCACGCCGGGCTCATCGCGGCCGGCGTCCCCTTCCAGGGCGTCATCGGCGGCATCTCCGTCCTCACGGACCTCAACCCCTGGGTGGTCGGGCTCCACCTCGTGTTCTCGATGGTGCTCGTCTCGGCCGCCACGTGGCTCGTGCTGCGGGTCCGCCCGACAGGGCCGACGCGGGCCTCTGCGCGGGTCCGGGGACTGGCCGTCACGGCATACGCGCTGTCGTGGGTGGTCGTCTATCTCGGCACCGTCGTGACCGGCAGCGGGCCCCACGCCGGCGACGCGAACGCGCCGCGCAACGGGCTCGACCCGGCCGTGATGAGCCACGTGCACGCTTCTGGCGTCTACCTGCTCATCGCCGTGACCCTCGCTGCCGTCCTCGTCGCGCGGGGCACGACCCTTCTCCGGACCGCGGTCGTCCTGCTGGTCGTCGAGCTCGCCCAAGGGCTCATCGGCCTCGTGCAGTACTACACCGGACTGCCCGTCGTGCTCGTCGCCGCTCACCTCGTCGGCGCCGCCGTCCTGGTGGCCGCCGCGACCCGGCTGCTCATCCGCTCCCGCTCCGCGCAGCCCGCCTGACCCGCCTCCGGACGCCGCTCGACTCCGAGTCGAGCGCATTCCGTTGTGCTAATTTACTAGCATATTCGCATGACGACACAAAAGGCTGGCAAGGCGCAGTTCAACGTCTACCTCCCCCATGACCTTGTCCGTGAGGTCAAGCATCGGGCGATCGACGACGGCGTGAGCCTCTCGGCGCTCGTCGAACACGCCCTTCGGCGCCACCTCGAGACGGAAGCGAACCCCCGATGACCACGACTGACGACAGCATGAGTTCAGCTCTCCCGACACCCTTCTCGAGCAGCCCGACCCCAGCGCTGGTCGTCCGGCCCATCCGTTTCACCGACGACGTCCCGGCGATGCGCGCCTTCCTCGAGCTCATCGGTCTGCGTCCGCGCGTCGAGTAGACCGGAGGGCTCTGGCTGGATCTCCTCGCCGGCGCCGGCATGGTCGCGCTGCACTCGGCGGCCACCTCGGCGAGCGGCCGGTATGCCGGCGAGACCAGTTTCAGCGCCGAGGTCGCCGACCCGCACACCCTCGTCGCCCGACTACGCGCCACGGGCTTCGACGACGCCGAGGTCATCGACGAGTCCTACGGCCACGACGTCCACGTCACCGACCCTCTCGGAGACGCGCTCGTCCTCAACGGGGTCAGCGACGACCTCTACGGCTACCGGGTGAACGCCCCCGTCGCCCCCGACCCGCGCCTCAGGGTCTCGCCCCACCGCTTTGCCGACCCACTCGGCCCCTACGGTCCCTTCCTCGAGGCTCTCGGCCTGCACGCGGTCGGGACCCGCGATGAATACTTCGCCACGTATGCCGTCCCCTCCGGCGGGGGAGTCTTCCTCCACCACACAGGCATCGAGGTCCCCGTCTCGGGCCCTGGCGCGGTCCAGCTCGGGTTCACCACCACCGAGCCCGTCGACGACCTCGTCAACCGCCTCGCTGCCGCCGGCGTCCAGGCGACTGTCCGGCGCGACGAGTTCGTGACGATGGCCACCGTCACCGACCCGGACGGTCAGCAGGTCCAGATCAGCGAGGCCTGACCAGCCGAGCGGCCGGGTCACCCACAACGTCCGCGGCAACGGCATACCGGTGTCGCGTCGGTGCGGACGCAACGGGTTCGGGTCAGAGAAGGATCGTGAGGTGCACCAGCGGGTCGACTGCCACGGCGACGAAGAGGATCGTCAGGTAGGTGATCGAGAAGTGGAACAGGCGCATCGGCTTGAGCACGGCCGGGCCGGCGCCGAGCCGCGCGTGGTGGAGCAGGCGGTGGGCCTCGGCGAGGAAGAGGCCACCGGAGACGGCGGCGCCGACGAGGTAGACCCAGCCCATGTGGGCGACCGGGACCAGCAGCAGCGAGGCCGCGACCATCGCCCAGGCATAGAGGACGATCTGGCGGGCCACGACCACGAACCGCTCGACGACGGGCAGCATGGGCACGTTGGCGGCCCGGTAGTCGTCCTTGAACTTCATCGACAGCGGCCAGTAGTGCGGCGGCGTCCAGAAGAAGATCACCGCGAAGAGGATGATCGCCGCCCACGAGACGGAGTTCGTGACGGCCGCCCAGCCGACGAGCACCGGCATACAGCCTGCCGCGCCGCCCCAGACGATGTTCTGGGCCGTGCGGCGCTTGAGCAGCATCGTGTAGACACCGACGTAGAACAGCAGGGCCCCGAGGGCCAGCATCGAGCTGAGCCAGTTGACGAGCAGCCCCAGCCAGAGCGTCGAGACGGCGGCGAGCGCGATCCCGAAGACCAGCGCCGCTTGCGGGCTGATGGTGCCGGTCACGAGGGGCCTCTTGCTCGTGCGGTGCATCATCGCGTCGATGTCACGGTCGACGTAGCAGTTCAGGGTGTTGGCCGCGCCGGCCGAGAGCGTGCCGCCGACGAGGGTCGCGAGGACGAGCACCAGGGAGGGGACCCCGCGGTCGGCGAGGAACATCACCGGCACCGTCGTGATGAGCAGCAGCTCGATGATCCGCGGCTTGGTCAGGGCGACGTACTGCCCGAGGGTGAACCGCAGTCCCTGTCCGTCCGGCCCGGGAGTCGCCGACAACCCGGCGCGGGGATCCAGAGCGGTCACATCGTCCTTCGGGTGGAGGGTGGCACCAGCCGGCTCGTCTCGCGGGGCGGGACCGGTGGCAGTAAAGCCCTCCGAGTCTAACCAACACCCGTCCAGATCTCAGCCGTGGGTGGAACACCCGGGGCACTCTGTGACTTACCTGAGGAGGCGGTCTTCTGCCGCACGAAGGTTGTTGCCCTCGTCACGTCGGGGACTAGGCTCGGCGCGACCGCCAGACGATCCGCCACACGTGAACTTCCGCTCTCGAAGGAGACGCATCTGTGAGCACCATCATGTCTTCCCGCGCACCGGCTTCCCGCGCATCATCGCCGATCGCGAAGCGGAGCACCGAACTTCCCCTTCCCGTCGCCAAGAAGGCGGGCTGGGTCGACCTCGACGTGCGGGCCGTCGACACGGTGCGCCTCCTCGCTGCCGACGCCGTGCAGAAGGTCGGCAACGGCCACCCCGGCACCGCGATGTCGCTCGCGCCGGTGGCCTACCTGCTCTACCAGCAGGTGATGACGCACGACCCCAGCGACCCGGCCTGGCTCGGCCGCGACCGCTTCGTCCTATCGTGCGGGCACTCGAGCCTTACCCAGTACATCCAGCTCTACCTCTCGGGTTACGGCCTGGAGCTGAAGGACCTCGAGTCTCTGCGCACCTGGGGCAGCCTCACCCCCGGTCACCCCGAGGTCCACCACACCAAGGGCGTCGAGATCACCACCGGTCCGCTCGGTTCCGGGCTCGCCTCGGCCGTCGGGATGGCCTTCGGGCAGCGCCGCCAGCGCGGTCTGCTCGACCCCGACGCGAAGCCGGGTGAGAGCCCCTTCGACCACCACATCTACGTCATCGCCTCCGACGGCGACATCATGGAGGGCGTCAGCCACGAGGCCAGCGCGCTCGCCGGCCACCAGGAGCTCGGCAACCTCACGCTCATCTACGACCAGAACCACATCTCCATCGAGGACGACACCAACATCTCGTTCTCCGAGGACGTCGCGAAGCGCTACGAGGCCTACGGCTGGGACGTCCACGTCGTCGACTGGCGCAAGCAGGCGGCCGACCACGAGGGCGGGCACACCTACGTCGAGGACGTCGACGCCCTGCTCGCCGCGATCGAGGCGGGCAAGAAGGTCACCGACAAGCCGACCATGGTGCTGCTGAAGACGATCATCGCCTGGCCCGCACCGACCAAGCAGAACTCCGGCAAGTCGCACGGATCCGCCCTCGGGGCCCCCGAGATCGAGGCCACCAAGGACCTCCTCGGCTTCCCTTCCGGCAAGTCCTTCACCGTCGAGCGTCCCGTCCTCGCTCACGCCCGTCAGGTCACCAAGCGCGGCAAGGCCGCCCACAAGGCCTGGGACAAGTCGTATGCCGCGTGGCGAAAGGCCAACCGCGACAAGGCTGCTCTGCTCGACCGCCTCGTTGCGGGCGACCTCCCGGCGGGGCTGGACGCCGCGCTCCCGGTCTTCCCCACCGACACCGAGAAGGGCATGGCGACCCGGGCCGCGTCCGGCAAGGTGCTCGGGGCGCTCGCCGACGTCATGCCCGAGCTCTGGGGCGGGTCCGCCGACCTCGCCGAGTCCAACAACACGACGATGGCCGGCCAGCCGTCCTTCATCCCCACGGGCAAGCAGACCGACGAGTGGTCCGGCTCGCCCTACGGCCGCACGATGCACTTCGGCATCCGCGAGTTCGGCATGGGCTGCATCCTCAACGGCATCGCGCTCGAGGGGATGACCAAGCCCTACGGCGGCACCTTCCTCGTCTTCTCCGACTACATGCGCGGGGCGGTGCGGCTCGCCGCGATCCAGCGGCTCCCTGTCACCTACGTGTGGACACACGACTCCATCGGCCTCGGGGAGGACGGCCCGACCCACCAGCCGGTCGAGCACCTCGCTGCACTGCGCGCGATGCCTGGGCTCGACGTCGTCCGGCCGGCCGACGCCAACGAGACGGCCGCGGTGTGGAAGGCGATCCTCGAGAACGCGCGTCCTGCCGCACTCGCCCTCAGCCGCCAGCCGCTGCCGGTCGTGGACCGCAAGGTGCACGCCAAGGCGTCGGGGGCGGCCAAGGGTGCCTACGTCCTCATCGACGGCGGCGCGAGCGGCAAGGAGGCGCCGGAGGTCATCCTCGTGGCGACCGGCTCCGAGGTCGCCATCGCCCTCGAGGCCCGGGAGAAGCTCGAGAAGGCCGGCACCCGGACCCGCGTGGTCTCGATGCCGTGCCGCGAGTGGTTCGAGGACCAGACGAGGTCATACCAGGAGAAGGTCCTCCCGCCCGCGGTGCGCGCCCGGGTGAGCATCGAGGCGGCCGTCGCGATGGGCTGGCGCGACATCGTGGGCGACGCGGGGCGCTCCATCAGCCTGGAGCACTTCGGGGCGTCCGCCGACGTCACGACGCTCTACCGCGAGTTCGGGATCACCGCCGAGGCCACCGTCAGGGCGGCGAAGGACTCGCTCAAGGCGGCGAGGGGCTCTGCCCGGGTGCCCGACGTCACGGACACGAACCCGCGCAAGCGGACCGACGGGGCGACCACCGACGTCGGACCGCGCCGGTCTAGCGCCCGCAAGAGCACCGCCTCCGCATCCTGAAACACCCCACCGCAGTGCCACACCTCACCGCATTGCCACACTCAACCGCCTTGCCACACAAGGGAAAGTGACGATCATGACCAACGCCAACCTCCAGGCCCTGTCCGACGCCGGAGTCTCCATCTGGCTCGACGACCTGTCCCGCGACCGGCTCAACTCCGGCAACCTCGCCGAGCTGGTCAAGACCCGCAACATCGTCGGCGTGACGACGAACCCCTCGATCTTCCAGGCCGCCCTCTCCCAGGGCACCGCCTACGACGACCAGGTTGCGACCCTCGCCGCCCAGGGCAAGACCGTGGAGGAGGCCGTCTTTGCCATGACCACCGACGACGTCCGCAACGCGTGCGACATCTTCACCACGCTCTTCACCGACACCAGCGGCGTCGACGGCCGGGTGTCCATCGAGGTCGACCCCCGGCTGTCGAAGGAGACGGAGAAGACCGTCGCGCAGGCCAAGGAGCTGTCCGCCGCGGTGGCCCGCGACAACGTCCTGATCAAGATCCCCGCGACGGTGGAGGGCCTGCCGGCCATCACCGCAGTGCTCGCCGAGGGCATCAGCGTCAACGTCACGCTGATCTTCTCGCTCGAGCGCTACCGCGCCGTGATGAACGCCTTCCTCACCGGTCTCGAGCAGGCCCACGCCGCCGGCAAGGACCTCAGCACCATCCAGTCCGTCGCGTCCTTCTTCGTCTCGCGGGTCGACACCGAGATCGACAAGCGGCTCGACGCCATCGGCACCGACGAGGCTGCGGCGCTCAAGGGCAAGGCCGGGGTCGCCAACGCGCGCCTCGCCTACCAGGCCTACGAGGAGGTCTTCTCCACGCCGCGCTGGGCGACCCTCGAGGAGGCCGGTGCCAAGCCGCAGCGGCCGCTGTGGGCCTCCACCGGGGTGAAGGACCCGGCATACAAGGACACGATGTACGTCGTCGACCTGGTCGCCCCGGGCGTCGTCAACACGATGCCCGAGAAGACGATCGACGCCACCGCCGACCACGGCGAGATCGTGGGCGACACCATTACGGGCCACTACGCGGACGCCCAGCAGGTGCTCGACGCCCTGGACGGCATCGGCGTCTCCTACACCGACGTGGTCCAGCTGCTCGAGACCGAGGGCGTCGACAAGTTCGAGAAGGCCTGGGGCGAGCTGCTCGACACCGTCTCCGCCAACCTCGCCAAGGCGGCCAGGTGAGCACACTGTCCGTGACCGCGTCCGGCCCCGCGGCCGACGCCGTCGCGGCCCACGTCCCCGACCTGGTCGCGGCCGGCTTCGCCTCGAAGCTCTTCGCCCAGGACGCGACGCTCTGGGGCCCGGACGCCGAGTCCGAGTCGACGATCCGCCTCTCGTGGGTCGGGCTGCCCCGCAGCTCCCGCCCCCTCGTGGGGGAGATCGCCGCGATCCGCGATGACCTCACCTCCAAGGGTCTCGACCACGTCGTGCTGTGCGGCATGGGGGGGTCGTCGCTGGCGCCGGAAGTGATCTGCGCGACGGCGGGCAAGGCGATCACCATCCTCGACTCGTCCGACCCCGACTACGTGCGTGCGGCGCTCGCCGACCGGCTCGCGACGAGCATCGTCGTCGTGTCGAGCAAGTCCGGCTCCACCGTCGAGACCGACTCCCAGCGACGGGTCTACGAGGGCGCCTTCCGCGATGCCGGTCACGACCCGGCCGACCACCTCGTCATTGTCACCGACCCGGGGAGCCCGCTCGACAAGGAGGCCCGCGAGGCGGGCTACCGCGTCGTCAACGCCGACCCGCACGTCGGCGGTCGCTACTCCGCCCTCACCGCGTTCGGACTCGTGCCGAGCGGGCTGGCGGGCGTCGACATCGAGGCCCTGCTGGACGACGCCGAGTCGGTCGCCGACCTGCTCGCCGAGGACGACGACGCCAACCCCGGGCTGCGCCTGGGGGCCGCGATGGCTGGCACCGACCCGCTGCGCGACAAGTTCGTGATCGTCGACGACGGTTCCGGCATCACCGGATTCGCGGACTGGGCCGAGCAGCTGATCGCCGAGTCGACGGGCAAGAGCGGCACGGGCATCCTGCCGGTCGTCGTCACCGGCGACGAGGACCCGGAGGTGCAGCACCCGACCGCCGACATCACCGTGGCCCGCCTCGTCGGAGAGGGGGACGACACCGCGCACGAGGTCGACGGCTCGCGTTCCGAGGTCCACGTGGGTGGCTCGCTCGGCGCCCAGATGCTGCTCTGGGAGGTCGCAACGGCTGCGGCAGGACGCATCCTCGGAATCAACCCCTTCGACCAGCCCGACGTCGAGAGCGCCAAGAAGGCGGCCCGTGAGCTCCTCGGCACGAGCGCCGGCACCTCGTCCGCGCCGGCCGCGACCGACGGCGCCGTCGAGATCCGGGCCCTTGGCGGCGACTGGCTCGGCGACGCGACCACCGTCGACGCCGCCCTCCAGGCGCTCTTCGCCCAGCTCGACCCGGCCCGGGGCTACGTCGCGATCATGGCCTACCTCGACCGCCTCGTCGATGCGCCGCTCGCGCACTCGCGCCGGGCGGTCGCCCTGCGCACCGAGCGACCGACGACCTTCGGCTGGGGGCCGCGGTTCCTGCACTCGACGGGCCAGTTCCACAAGGGCGGTCCGGCCACCGGTGTCTACGTCCAGGTGACCACTGCGCCCCACGAGGACCTCAGCATCCCCGGTCGCGAGTTCACCTTCGGCGACTTCATCGCCTCGCAGGCTGGGGGCGACGCCGCCGTGCTCGCCGACCACGGACGGCCGGTGCTGCAGCTGCACCTCGCCGACCACGACGCCGGCCTGGCACAGGTGAGCGCGGCCCTCGGCATACCGGCAGGGGGGGCATGAGTCCGGCCCGCGTCGCCCCCGGCACCAACCCGCTGCGGGACCCCCGGGACCGCCGCCTCCCCCGCATCGCCGGGCCGTGCGGCATGGTTCTCTTCGGGGTGACGGGTGACCTCTCGCGCAAGAAACTGATGCCGGCGATCTACGACCTCGCCAACCGTGGTCTCCTGCCGCCGGGCTTCTCGCTCGTGGGGTTCGCCCGACGCGACTGGGCCGACCAGGACTTCGGCCAGGTCGTCTACGACTCGGTCAAGCAGCATGCCCGCACCCCCTTCCGCGAGGACGTCTGGCGCAACCTCTCCGAGGGATTCCGTTTCGTACCAGGCACGTTCGACGACCCGGCAGCCTTCGACCTGCTCTCCCAGACCGTGCACGCCCTTGAGGACGAGCGCGGCACCGGGGGCAACCTCGCCTTCTACCTCTCCATCCCACCGGGCAACTTCTCCCAGGTCTGCGAGCAGCTCGACCGCTCGGGCCTGGCCCGCACCGACGGCGAGAGCTGGCGCCGGGTGGTCATCGAGAAGCCCTTCGGGCACGACCTCAAGAGCGCTCGCGAGCTCAACAAGATCGTGCGGCAGGTCTTCCCCGCCGACGCGGTCTTCCGGATCGACCACTACCTCGGCAAGGAGACGGTCCAGAACCTCCTGGCCCTGCGCTTCGCCAACCAGATGTTCGAGCCGATCTGGAACGCCAACTACGTCGACCACATCCAGATCACCATGGCCGAGGACATCGGCATCGGCGGCCGGGCGGGCTACTACGACGGCATCGGCGCCGCCCGCGACGTCATCCAGAACCACCTCCTGCAGCTGCTCGCGCTGACCGCGATGGAGGAGCCGGTCTCCTTCGGGGCCAAGGACCTTCGCGCCGAGAAGGAGAAGGTCCTCTCTGCGGTGAAGATCCCCAAGGACATGGCCGGCGACACCCAGCGCGGTCAGTACGCCGGGGGCTGGCAGGGCGGCGAGGAGGTCGTGGGCTACCTCGAGGAGGACGGCGTCGCCGCGTCGTCACGCACCGAGACGTATGCCGCGGTGAAGCTCGAGATCGACACCCGCCGCTGGGCGGGCGTGCCGTTCTACCAGCGCACCGGCAAGCGCCTGGGCAAGCGGGTCACCGAGATCGCCGTCGTCTTCAAGA
>NZ_JANXRJ010000081.1 GCF_025353065.1 Lapillicoccus sp. | reverse complement strand
TGACGCTGCGTCAAGGGGGTTGACGCCCGTTATAGCGGGCGTCAACCCCGATGACGCAGCGTCAAAGTCCTCGAACAGGTGTGCTAATCCGGGCTACCATCAGCGTCATGTCGATGACCGTGCAGGGGTCGCTGCTCGACCTCACCCAGACGATGGAGCCGCGCAGCCTCGAGACCGGGCTGACGCGCACGGCGCTGAGCCACGGCGCCTGGGTGGACCACCGGCCGGCTTGGCTGGCCGGCGCCGACCTGCTCTTCGACACGCTGCTCGCCGACGTCCCGTGGCAGGCCGAGCGGCGCCAGATGTACGACACCGTCGTCGACGTCCCCCGCCTCACGAAGTTCTACGCCGCTGACGAGCCGCTTCCCCACCCCATGCTCATCACCGTCCGCGAGGCCCTCAGCGACCACTACGAGGCCGAGCTCGGCGAACGCTTCCGCACCGCCGGCCTCTGCCTCTACCGCGACGGCCGCGACAGCGTCGCCTGGCACGGCGACCGCTTCGGCCGCTCCCGCGACCAGGACACGATGGTCGCCATCCTCTCCGTCGGCTCCCCGCGGCCGCTGCACCTGCGCCCGCGCGACGGCGGACCCACGGCCTTGCGTATGCCGCTCGGCCACGGCGACCTCGTCGTCATGGGCGGCTCCTGCCAACGCACCTGGGACCACGCCATCCCCAAGAGCAGCAGGACGATCGGCCCGCGGATCTCCATCCAGTTCCGCGTCCTCGGCGTCCGCTGACGCCGATCAGGGGAACTGCACGAGACGGAGGAAGTCGAGCCCGATGGAGTTGCCGTGATCGACCACGCCGTGGTCACGGACGCTGCGGCTGAACGGATTCGGGGCGATGGTCACGAGCGTGACGGTGTGCGTTCCGGCGGTCAGCGCCACACTCCCGACGAAGACTTCGATGTGCTGAGCGGTGGCACGGTAGAGGTCGATGAGGAGGGGTGCTCCCGTATGGGGATCGAGTTGGACGACCCCGTCGACGAGCGCGTTGACGGTGCCGAAGTGGTCGCCCTCGGTGCCTGCGAGCTGGATCCCGTAGGTCGCGTCCTGTGGCGCGGTGACCTGGAGCGCCACGCGCTGCCCCGGCCGAGACGTGACGGTCACCCGTTCGGCACCGCGGGAGCTGCTCGAACGGCGCTCGACGTAGGTGGTCGCCCGCGTCGTGACCGGCACTGACTCCGCCTCGGCACGATCGCTGCCCGGAGTAGCCCCGGCGATGTACGGGGCGATGGAGAAGAAGTAGGAGAGCGTCCGGGAGGACCAGTTGCCGGCTCGGTCCACAGCCCGGATATAGAGCTGGTGAAATCCGGCCTGCAGCTCAGGAGGCACCGGAAGCACAGCACGCCCACCGGTCGTGAGGATCTCGCCGCCGGACGGGTCCGACGTCGTGGCCGGGCAGGGCGTAACTCCGAAGAAGGCGCCGAACCAGCTGTAGACGAAGGCTTTGGTGTCGGCGCCACCGAGGAACGTGATGCTGCCACGGCTGGGACCGGTGACACTCCCGTCCGGGGACAGTCCGGTCGGCTCACCGTAGAGCTCCTCGGGGAAGTCGGTGCTGGTGATGCTGGTCGGGTCGGCCGGGAGGGTGACGTCCACGACAAACGGGGGCGAGACCGCCCAGGCTCCCCAGGGAGAGGCCGGGACGTGGGAGTCGAGCTGGAGCCGGATCCGGAAGACGTAGCGGCCGTCGGCGACGGTCGGGGCGCTCCACGTCGTGACAGTGCCCAGCATCGTCTCGATCGACCCGCTGTCGGCAACCACGTGCCGGTCGGGCGCTCCGAGGAGCTGGAACTGCGCGGCCACGTAGTGGAAGTCGGGTTGCTGGGGGACGGAGGCACGCAGCTGCGGCGTGCTCGACGGGACGTACGTGGTGGCGCCACACGTCCGCTGCTGGAGAACCGAGAGGTCCGTGGCGGTGACACCCCCGGAGGTGGTCACGGCCGACGCCGTGGTGGTCACGATCAGCAGGATCGTCGCGGCCAGCACCGAAACCAGGGTTGTCCGCCTACCGGCCCTGAGCTGAGCTCGTCGCTGCTTGGTCCGTGACCATCCCTGCATGTTCGACTCCCTCGTCCCGTCTCGGCACCGCCGACGCAGAACGAAATCTAGGGGGATAGGCCTCCCCGCACGGCTGATTGCCCAAAGTTCCTCTCCTGATCCTCAAGAGCAGCAAGGCTGTCCGGCGGCGGATCTCGATCCAGTTCCGCGTCCTCGGCGTGCGCCGACCCGTCAGGCGACCTCGTCGCTGCGTGCCCAAAGGACGATCAGATGGACCGTCACGCCCAGGAGCAGCAACGCCAGGACAGCCAGCCCGATCGCGCCAGGCACGCCACTCGGACCGAGATGATCCCAGGCCATCGTCCCGCCGCCCAGAACAAGGATCAGAACGATATGAGGCAGGAACTTTCGATGCGACGGCACAATCGTGATGGGCAGCAAGAATATCAAGCCCCTTCGCGGGCCCGGCGCTCGTTCCGATCCTGAGTTGCTGCCCGGACAGCGTCCTCGAGCTCACCGCGGCTGAGGACCTCTGGTCAGCACCGCCGATGTCGATCTTCTGTCCGCCAGTACGAAAGGCGGGCGCCGCCCCACCGACAGGCAGAGGCCACACCACAGGATGAGGGCACGCCTGAGGTCGGCGTGTCGGCCTGCTGGTGCCTGTCCGGCGGGAGGCAGACGCGCGAGTCACCCAGCCGGTCGGCTACTGAAGCGCGGCCAGGCAGGTCGGGCTGGGCCACCTGGCCACGCCGGGACGGTCGGTCGTCCCTCCGAGCAGCACGACGACGTCGGAGCGTTCGTTGGTGACGAGCAGCTGACCCTCTGGTGCCCAGGCGATGTGGCGCGGCCAGTGGCCGAAGACGTCGAGCACCGTGTCCTGGCGCAGGGATCCGCTCTCGACGTCGAGGACGGCGACGGTGTCGTCGCCGCGGTTCGACACGAGCACCCGCGCGCCGTCAGAGGTGACGAGGATGGCCGCGGGGGTGTTCTCGAGCCGCAGGTGCGGCGCCCGGGTCGACACCCCCGACACCGGCTCGAGCACAGGGCCGGCAACCGTGCACACAACCACTCGTGAGGACAGCTCCCCCACGACCCACGCGGTGGCGCCGTCGGCGGTGAAGGCCAAGTGCCGCGGCCCGGTCCCCCGCGGCATGGCCGATCGGGCCACCTCCTCGAGCTGCCCCGAGCCGCTCAGCACGTAGGTGAACACGAGGTCGAGGCCGAGGTCGCAGGCGAAGTAGTGACCGTCGGGTCCGACGACGACCTGGTGGGCGTGCGGCCCGTCCTGGCGGTCGGGGTGCGGCCCCGTCGGACCCTCGTGCTGCACGAGCTGCGTTCTCGCGCCGAGTGATCCGTCGTCGAGCACCGGGTGGACCGCGATCGACCCCGACTCGTAGTTGGACGACATGAGGAAGCGTCCGTCCGCGCTCAGGACGAGGTGGCACGGGGCCGAGCCGCCGGTGGGCTGCTCCTCCCCCAGCGGTGCCCACACGGTGTCGGGGTCCCCCACCGCCCAGGCGGCCACGGCGCCTGCGTCACGCTCCAGCACGGCATACGCGATCCGGCCGTCGGGTGAGGTGATGACGTAGGAGGGGTTGTCGGCCTCGGCGACCAGCGTGGCCCGGCTGAGTCGGCCGTCCTCGACGGTGACGACACCGAGCCCTTGCCCGGGCCCGTCGGTGTAGCCGCCGATGACGTAGCGGGTGGGTCCGGCCACGCTCAGGCCCCGTCGCGCTGGGCGCGGTTGACCGCCGAGACGACGGCCTTGAGCGAGGACACGACGATCGAGGAGTCGAGTCCGACCCCCCAGAGGACCCGCTCGCCGAGGGCGCACTCGACGTATGCCGCGGCTTTCGCGTCGCCGCCCGACGACAGTGCGTGCTCCTGGTAGTCGAGCACCCGCACGTCGACGCCGAGGGTCGACAGCGCGTCGGTGAAGGCAGCGATCGGACCGTTGCCGACACCCTCGACGGTGATCGCCTGACCCGCATCGGTCAGCCCCACCACCAGCTTGCTGGCGCCCGCGGCCTCGGACTCCGACCGGACGCTGACGAGTGCGAAGCGCCCCCACGCGTCGTGCGGAGCGGGCAGGTACTCGTCCTGGAACTTCTGCCACAGCGCGGCCGGGGCGACCTCTCCCCCGTCCTGATCGGTACCCTTCTGCACCACCGCCGAGAACTCGATCTGGAGCCGGCGGGGCAGGTCGAGCTGGTGCTCGCTCTTGAGGATGTAGGCCACACCGCCCTTGCCGGACTGGCTGTTGACGCGGACGACGGCCTCGTAGGAACGACCGATGTCGTGCGGGTCGATCGGCAGGTAGGGCACCCCCCAGACCAGCTCGTTGATCGTCCGGCCCGAGGCCGCGACCTGCGCGTCCATGTCCTCGAAGCCCTTCTTGATCGCGTCCTGGTGCGAGCCGGAGAAGGCGGTGTAGACGAGGTCGCCACCCCACGGGTGGCGCTCGCCGACAGGCAGCTGGTTGCAGTACTCCACCGTGCTGCGGATCCGCGCCATGTCGGAGAAGTCGATCTGCGGGTCGATGCCCTGGGAGAAGAGGTTCATCCCCAGGGTGACGAGGTCGACGTTGCCGGTGCGCTCGCCGTTGCCGAAGAGGCAACCCTCGATCCGGTCCGCCCCCGCCAGGTAACCCAGCTCGGCCGCGGCCACCCCGGTGCCG
>NZ_JANXRJ010000061.1 GCF_025353065.1 Lapillicoccus sp. | reverse complement strand
TGGACCGTCGACGCCGGTATGCCGCGTGCCGGCCGCACCGGCACCGCGCGGATCGCCGTCCACGAGGACCTGCGTCCCGTGCTCCTCGTGCCCGCGACGACCCTCGCCACCCACAAGGCCCGCGCCGTGCTGCCCGCCACGGTGCCGCACCACGAGGCGGCCCAGGGAGCCGGCCGCGCCGCGCTGCTCGTCGAGGCCGTCAGCCGACGCCCCGACCTACTGTTCGCCGCGACCCGCGACTGGCTGCACCAGGAGCCGCGGCGGCCGGCCTTTCCGGCGACCATGGCGCTCGTCGACCACCTGCGGGCCCAGGGGCACGCGGCGGTGGTGTCCGGCGCCGGACCCTCGGTCCTCGTGCTGACGACGGTCGACCTCGAGGACGACGTCGTCGTGCCGGCCGACCTCGGGGGGGAACAGGCGTGGGAGCGGCTCGCGCCCGGCATACCCGACGGGGGGGTGGTGGTCACCGCGCTCGGGGGGGCGTGAACGGCACCGGTGGGGTCTGCTGCTGGTGTTAGTCTGAAGGCGCGACGTGAGCGTGGCTGCGATCTGTGGCCGGACCTCTGCGACGCGCACCTCCCACCACGTACGGGGACGTCGTCGCCTCCCGGTCGTGCCCTGCACGGCTCAGCGGTGGATTCCAGAAGCCAACGACCGGTTGGCTCGGTTCCGGTGTCGGCTCTGCCACACCGATGACGAGGGGGAAGGATCCTTCGTGACAGACACCACCGACCTTGCCGCGCCCACCGAGGCGACAGGCAAGGCCGCCCGCTCTGGTCGGAGCGGGCTCGCCGCGATGAACGTCGCGGATCTGAAGGGCCTGGCCGGCCAGCTCGGCATCAGGGGCACGACCAAGATGCGCAAGGACGACCTCGTGCAGGCGATCACGGCACACCAGTCGGGCCAGAGCCCTGCAGCTGCCTCTCGGTTGTCCGGCGAGACGCCTTCACGCGCTCCCGCCGCGCCGTCGGGCTCCGCCGCGCCGGTGGGCCGGCAGGAGGTCGCCGACCCGTCGTCCCCGCAACGCAGCGAGCGTTCTGAGAACAGTCCGGGCACCCGGCCTCTCGAGCGGTCGGAACGGCCTGAGCAGCGCGAGCTGACGGAGCAGCCGGAGCAGTCCGAGCGCACCGACGTCGTGGTGCGGTCCGAGCCGGTAGCGACCGAGCGGGTACGCACCTCCCGCCGGGCCGAGTCGGGGACGACCACCCCGGCCGTGGACCGAGCCGCCGCAGCCACGACCCGGCGCCTCGAGGACGAGCTCCGGATCGAGCTCCCCACCCGCCCGGCCGACAGCTCCGCGCGACGTTCTGGTGGCGGCACCGACCAGGCGAGTCAGCCAGAGCCTCGCGACCGCACCGCCGAGCGCACGGATCGGCCGGAGCGGACCACACGCGCCGACCGCGACAACCATCAGAACGGCGGACCCCGCCAGACCCCACCGGCGAACCAGGGCGGCCAGGTCGCGCGTGGTGGCCAGGGGAGCCAGTCCGGCCAGGGCGGGCAGTCCGGCCAGGGCGCTCAGTCCGGCCAGGGCGCTCAGTCGGGCCAGGGCGCTCAGCCGGGCCACGCTGCCCGAGGGGGCCAGGCCGGCACCGGCTCGGCCGTCGCGAACCGCGCGCAGGGTGGCCAGCCCGCCTCGCGCAACCAGGGCGCGCCCGCGGTCCAGCCCGCGCCCGCCCACCAACCCGCTCCCGCGCACCAGTCTGCCGCCGGCGGTCAGAGCTCAGCCAACGGCCCCGACGGAGACGACGACGACGACCACCCCGGTGGCCGGCGCCGCAACCGGCAGCGCAGCCGCGACCGGAAGCGGGGGCGCACGACCACCGGCACTCCCGACTACGAGCCCGAGCTGCAGATCGCCGACGACGACGTCCTCGTCCCGGTCGCCGGCATCCTCGACGTGCTGGACAACTACGCGTTCGTGCGGACCTCCGGCTACCTCCCGGGGCCCAACGACGTCTACGTCCCGCTCGGCCTGGTGAAGAAGAACGCGCTGCGCAAGGGCGATGCCATCACCGGCGCGGTCAAGGCGCTGCGCGAGGGCGAGCAGGTGCCGACCAACGGCACCAGCCGGCAGAAGTTCAACGCCCTGGTGCGGCTCGACAGCATCAACGGCGCGGCGGCCGACGAGACGCGGGTCCGGCCGGAGTTCGAGCGGCTGACCCCGCTCTACCCCCAGGAGCGGCTGCGCCTCGAGACCGACGCGCACGGCTACACGACGCGGATCATCGACCTCGTTGCCCCGATCGGCAAGGGCCAGCGCGGCATGGTCGTCGCGCCCGCCAAGGCCGGCAAGACGATGGTCATGCAGGCGATCGCCAACGCGGTCACGACCAACAACCCCGAGTGCCACCTGATGGTCGTCCTGGTCGACGAGCGTCCGGAGGAGGTGACGGACATGCAGCGGGCCGTCAAGGGCGAGGTCATCGCCTCCACCTTCGACCGTCCGGCCGAGGACCACACCACGGTCGCCGAGCTCGCCATCGAGCGCGCCAAGCGTCTCGTCGAGCTCGGGCACGACGTCGTCGTGCTCCTCGACTCGATCACGAAGCTCGGCCGGGCCTACAACCTCTCGGCTCCGGCCTCGGGCCGCATCATCGCGGGCGGGGTCGACAGCGCGGCGCTCTACCCGCCGAAGAAGTTCTTCGGGGCAGCCCGCAACATCGAGAACGGCGGCTCGCTGACCATCATCGCGACGGCGCTCGTCGAGACCGGTTCGCGGATGGACGAGGTGATCTTCGAGGAGTTCAAGGGCACCGGCAACATGGAGCTGCGCCTCTCGGGTGAGCTCGCCAACCGCCGGATCTTCCCCGCGGTCGACGTCAACAGCTCCGGCACGCTGCGCGAGGAGATCCTGCTCGGCGACGACGAGCTCCGGCTGATGTGGAAGCTGCGCCGGGTGCTCGCCGCGCTCGAGCCCCAGCAGGGCGTCGAGCTGCTCCTCGAGCGGCTCAAGAAGACCCACAGCAACGCCGAGTTCCTGCGCCAGGTCCAGTGACGGCGTCCCACCGTCGCGGCTGACTGACGGGACAGCTGAGGGACTGTGAACCGGTGTGAGTCCGGTATGTCGGTCGGCTGGGGCGGCATACCGGGCACCTGCCGGTCCTCCGTCCCCACCGCCGCCCGGTATGCCGCAAAGCCGGCTCAGCCCGTTGGCCCGCCCAGCGCCCGCGTCGGCACCCGCTCCTCGCGCCACCCGCCGGATCCGTCCGGCTCGACCCACCAGGCCGTGCTGCGGGGTCGCAGCGTCACCGCCTCGTGGAGCCGGGTCCCGACGTAGTGCAGCCCGACGCCGTCCTCACCGGCATACCCGGCGTCGAGCACGCCCTCGGCGACGAGGCGCCGGTACGTCGCCCGACGGGGCTGGTCGTCGAAGTCGTCGTGCACGCCGTTGCTGAACGGCAGCAGACCCAGCCCGTCGGTGAAGGGGGCGAGGTCATCGCCGAACGAGTCGGTCGGTCCGCCGGTATGCCAGCAGATGCTCCCCGCGCTGGCGCCCGCGAGCACGACGCCGGCCTCCCAGCACTCCCGCAGGATCGCCGGTAGACCGTGCGCACGCCACACCGCCATGAGGTTGACGACGCTTCCGCCCTCGACGAGCACGAGATCCTGCTCGAGCAGGTGCGCGCGCACGTCGGGCACGCTCGGCTGGAGGAAGAGCGTGAGGACCGTGAGGTCGACGTCGGGCCGACGCCGGGCGAAGGTCTCGCGGTGACTGCGGATCGCCTCGGCGGAGTCGCCCACCGCGGTCGGCACATAGCAGACCCGGGTCTGCCGGTCGCCGCGTCGGACCGGGTCAGCCGGATGGACGAGCGACAGCGCGTGGTCGATCAGGTGCCAGCCCTCCAGCCGGTCGCCCTCTCGGGTGAGGAGCCCGCTGAACGCGAAGATCTGCCGGTGGTCAACCACGAGGGGGCACAGTAGCGCCACCCCGGCGCGCTTGACTCAGCGTCGAGTGGCCGCCCGCGGGGGGAATGAGCGGCACCGCGGCGCCGTTTAGGTAGGCGTGCCCTGCTCTGGCACACTTGAGCGCTGGACCGGTTCACGGCATCCCCGGATCCCCACACCAGGTGGGGCTCCCGCCGACCCGGCTCGGCCTGATCCTAGGAGAGCGCATGAAGAAGGACCTTCACCCCAGCTACGTGGACACCACGGTCACCTGCACCTGTGGCAACACGTTCGTCACCCGCAGCACTGCCTCGTCCGGCTCGATCAGCGCCGACGTCTGCTCGCAGTGTCACCCCTTCTACACCGGCAAGCAGAAGATCCTCGACACCGGTGGCCGCATCGCCCGGTTCGAGGCCCGCTACGGCAAGAAGACCACCACCACCAGCTAGCTCGTCCCGCGACGCCGGTCCCGCAGCAGGTTCGCCTGCCGATGGGGCCGGCGTTTCGCATGACAGGACGACACGCACGACACGGAGCACGAGAAGGAGCGAGCCATGAGCGAACCCGGTACCGAGCCGGTCCAGGCCCTCCTCGACGAGCACGCCGACCTCGAGCGCCGTCTCGCCGAGCCCGAGATCCATACCGACCAGGCCCTCGTCCGCACCCTCAACAAGCGGTATGCCGCCCTCGCCCCCACCGTCGCCGCGCACCACGCGCTGGCCACCGCCCGCGACGACCTCACCGCTGCCCGCGAGCTCGCCACCGAGGACGCCGGATTCGCCGCCGAGGTCCCCTCCCTCGAGGCCGACGTGGCCGACGCCGAGGACCACCTGCGCCACCTGCTCATCCCGCGCGACCCCGACGACGACCGAGACGTCATCCTCGAGGTCAAGGCGGGGGAGGGCGGCGAGGAGTCGGCGCTCTTCGCCGGCGACCTGCTCCGGATGTACACCCGCTGGGCCGAGAAGCGCGGCTGGCGGGCCGAGCTCATCGACGCCACCGAGTCCGACCTCGGGGGCTACAAGGAGGCACGTCTCTCGGTCAAGGCCAAGGGGACGCCGCCGCCCGGCGAGGCCCCCTGGGCGCTGATGAAGTTCGAGGGCGGCGTCCACCGCGTCCAGCGCGTGCCCGTCACCGAGAGCCAGGGCCGCATCCACACCTCGGCGGCGGGGGTCCTCGTCATGCCGGAGATCGAAGAAACCGCGGCCACGGTCCTTGGTCCCAATGACCTCCGCATCGACGTCTACCGCAGCTCCGGCCCCGGCGGTCAGAGCGTCAACACCACCGACTCGGCCGTCCGGATCACCCACCTGCCGACCGGTCTCGTCGTCTCCTGCCAGAACGAGAAGTCGCAGCTGCAGAACAAGGAGGCGGCGATGCGGG